>JAAFJF010000030.1 GCA_013298815.1 Polaromonas sp.
CTCCGTTTACCGGCGTAGTTGTCGGTCAAATCATGGCGGCCGAGCAGCACCCGAATGCGGATAGATTGCGCGTCTGCCAGGTCAATGTCGGTCAGGCTGAGTTGTTGAACATCGTCTGCGGTGCACCCAATGCCCGCGTCGGCATCAAAATCCCTTGCGCGCTGGTTGGCGCTGCTTTACCTCCCGCTGAAAGTGAAGGTAAAGACGGCAAACCCTTCATGATCAAGCTGGGCAAGCTGCGCGGCGTGGAAAGCCAGGGCATGCTGTGTTCCGCTAACGAACTGAAGTTGAACGACAGCAAAGATGGTTTGCTGGAGTTGGCTGATGACGCCGTGATCGGCCAAGACATTCGCGTCCATTTGAATCTGGACGACACGCTTCTGACGTTGAAGCTGACGCCGAATCTGGCACATTGCTTGAGCGTTTACGGCGTGGCGCGCGAGCTGTCTGCTTTGACAGGCGTACCGCTCAAGCAGCCGAGCTTTCCAGTGGTGGCCGTGAGCCATCAAGACAAACTCGCCGTCAAAGTAAGCAGTCTTGATTTATGTGGTCGGTTCTCAGGTCGCGTTGTCAAGGGCGTCAACTTCTCTGCAAAAACGCCACAGTGGATGGTCGATAAGCTTGCGCGTTGCGGCCAGCGCAGCGTCAGCGCTTTGGTCGATATTTCTAACTACGTGATGTTCGAGTTGGGTCGCCCATCGCATATTTTTGACTTAGACAAAATTCACGGTGGTTTGGACGTGCGTTGGGCCAAGCAAGGCGAAACGCTCAAGTTGCTCAATGGTAATACCGTGACCGTTGATGCACAAGTCGGCGTTATTGCTGATGAGCAGGCGATTGAATCGCTCGCAGGCATCATGGGCGGTGATGCCACGGCAGTCTCAGAAACCACGAAAAACATTTACATTGAGGCAGCCTTTTGGTGGCCCAAAGCGATCGCAGGTCGCTCACGCCGTTTTAACTTCTCTACTGATGCAGGACATCGGTTTGAACGCGGAGTTGACCCAGAGTTAACCATTGAGCACATCGAGCGCATCACGCAGCTGGTATTGGATATCTGCGGCGGTAGCGCTGGACCGATTGACGATTTGCAGCCCAATATGCCGAAAATCGAGCCCGTCAGCTTGCGCGTTGCACGTGCGGCCAAGGTTATTGGCATGCCGATTAGTTTGGCGCAATGCACAGATGCGTTTACCAAGCTCGGTTTGCCATTCACTGTATCGGGCGACACGATTACTGTCACACCGCCAAGCTACCGTTTTGACATCCAAATCGAAGAAGACCTTATCGAAGAAGTCGTGCGCATGGTGGGTTTCAACAACTTACCCACCACGCCGCCGCTTGCACCCATCACTGCCAAGATTCGTACAGAATCGCAGCGCGGCCCATTTGCTGTGCGCCGCGCACTGGCTGCCATGGGTTACCAAGAGACGATCAATTTCAGCTTCGTGGAAGAGCGCTGGGAGCATGAGTTGGCAGGCAATGCCACCCCCATCAAACTGCTCAACCCGATTGCCAGCAACATGAGTGTGATGCGCTCGTCGCTCTTGGGTTCGCTTGTACAGGTTTTGAAATACAACATCGACCGCAAAGCCGCGCGTGTGCGCATTTTTGAAGTCGGTCGCGTGTTTTTACGCGATGCCAGCGTGAAAAACACCGACACCACGGTTGACGGTTTTCACCAGCCCATGCGCGTTGCAGGCTTGGTTTACGGCAATTTGGATGAGCTGCAATGGGGCAGGGCAGAGCAGGCGGCGGATTACTTCGATGTCAAAGGCGAAGTCGAAGCCTTGCTCGCGCCGATACAAGCGACGTTTCAGCCAGCCAATCATCCGTCCATGCACCCAGGCCGCTGCGCCCGTGTGTTGGTGAAAGGTCAAGAGATTGGCTACATCGGCGAAATGCATCCCAAGTGGGTTCAGTCCTACGAACTGGGCAAAGGGGGCAAAACTGCCAAAGCGCCTGTGTTGTTTGAGCTAGAACTTGATGCGCTTTTACAACGCTCCGTGCCTGTCGCACAGCCTGTGTTGAAGACACAAGATGTTGAGCGTGATATTGCCATTTTGGTAGCTGAAAAGGTCACGCATGCTAAGGTGATGGAGGCAATCGCCACTGTGCCACTGAATGGTTTGACCCGCGCGGTAACGCTGTTTGACATCTACCGACCAAAAGTGACAGGTGGCGATATTGCAGCCGACGAAAAAAGCTTGGCGGTTCGCTTGACCTTCAACAGCCAAGATGCCACACTGAATGATGAGATGATTGAAGCAGCCGTGAATGCGGTGCTCGATAGCTTGAAATCGCAAGTCGGTGCACGATTGCGCGGATAAAAAATCAAAAAAGACTAAGAGTAAAAGCGATGGAAATATCTTTAGAGAGTTTAGAGACCAATTCTTTGACCAAAGCGCAATTGGCCGAAGTACTGTTTGAACAAATTGGGCTCAATATGCGTGAATCCAAAGACATGGTGGACGCATTTTTTGACCTGATTTCTGCCCAATTGGTGGAAGGCCAAGACGTCAAAATCCCCGGTTTTGGCAATTTTCAAATTCGCACCAAAGCCCCTCGGCCTGGTCGTAATCCGCGCACGGGTGAATTGATTCCTATTGAAGCGCGTCGTGCCATCACTTTTCACGCTAGCCACAAGTTGAAAGATCAAATTGCGGGTGTTTTGTGAAGCCTTAATTTGTGTGATTTATTTCAGCTTTTGAACAAAAGCTGTTGTATTTCGGTGTTGCTTATTTTTCACACACTAATAAATTTCTAGAAATCAGTTTACAAGTGTAAAAGTTAGAGTAATCTACTAACTTATTCACGTAGGATATTGATTTCATGGAGAATTCTCTCCCTCCCATTCCAGCCAAACGCTACTTCACCATCAGTGAAGTGGGCGATTTATGTGGTGTTAAACCCCACGTGCTACGCTATTGGGAGCAAGAATTCACGCAGCTGCGACCGATGAAGCGCAGCGGCAACCGACGCTATTACCAACACAACGAGGTGTTGATGATACGTAGAATTCGTGAATTGCTGTATGACCAAGGCTTCACTATTCATGGCGCGCGCAACCAGATGCAAGAACTGGGGCAAGTGCATCGCAGCCAAAAACGCAACACAGACGCGCCTGAGTTTGAAACGCACAGCCCAAGCCTTAAAAATGGCATACAAACTGAAGAGCAAGTCGTTGAGGCTATCAGCGATGAGCAAGCGCTGGAAGACGCTTTTGCTGCTGCATTGGCTGCTAGTACCCTTGTTAAAACCAACGGACACGTCGCAAATGACTTCAACAGCGGTAGCTATAAATGGCAGTTTGTGCGACAAGAGTTGAGTGAAATTCGCGACCTGTTGAGCGCTAGCACCCTTACGTTGCAGGTATAATTAAAACGTTCGGTGTGTGGCGCAGCCTGGTAGCGCACTTGCATGGGGTGCAAGGGGTCGTAGGTTCGAATCCTATTACACCGACCATTTTTATCTTCTATTTATAGATAAACATGGCTCTAGTCATTGCATTCGCTGCCTGAGTAGCTATCAAATTTGAAGCAATGCTAGGCGTTAGATAAAAATCCTAAGTGTCAGATATCTAAACACTTTCGCACATTCCACCCATAGAGCCATTCCATAGCGTCATAAAACCGCTCTGGGCTGCGTCCTTTCCACAAATCATTTCGCACCAATCTTTCAACGCCTTTGGCATGAAAGATACGGCCCATTTCTCTTGCGGACAGCACAATGCGGGCGGTTCTGGCGACTCTGGCATTTTGGTATTGGGTGAATGCTCTCGCTATGTCGTTGTTGTTCGCTTTGAGTGCTTCGCCTAATGTGACTGCATCTTCTAGCGCCATACATGCACCCTGGGCTAGGTATTGCAAGGTGGCGTGGGCAGCGTCACCCAACAGAGTAACCCGACCAAAGTTCCATTGGGCAATGGGTTCGCGGTCAGCTGTTGCCCAGCGCGTCCAGTCTTTGGGTAGCTCGATCAATTGGCGTGCTTTGGGGCAAATATCTGTGAAGTAACTGAGCACCTCTTCGCGACTACCTGTGCGAACGCTCCACTCTTCTTTGTCTCGGCTGTGAAAGGTGACGACTACGTTGTATTGCTCGCCGCCGCGCAGCGGGTAATGCACCAAATGGCAGTTGGGGCCGACCCATATGCTGGCAGCGTTCCACTGCAAGTCTGTAGGAAAGTCTTTTTTCTCGACCACCGCACGGTAAACCACATGTCCTGAAACCCGTGCTTCATCGCCCACAAATTGCTTTCGAATTGCTGATTTCACGCCATCGGCTGCTATCAAAGCTGCACCGCGATGTGAGCCACCTTTTGTGTCAAACACGGTAACGCTGGTTTCGTCTTGTTCAACATGTGTAACAGTAGTTGCTGTTAGCAGTTCGATACGGTCGTTGTTTTTGGTGGCTCCATCCAAGAGTGATTGGTGTGCATCGGCACGGTGAATCACAGCATACGGGTTGCCAAATCGCTGCAAAAAGGCTGCCCCTGTGGGTATGAATCCGACTTGGTATTCGTCTATGGCATCGTGCATGACCATGTGGTCGGTGTAGACAGCTCGGGCGCGCATTTGCTCTCCTACGCCCAAGGCGTCGAACGCTGCAAAGCCGTTTGGCCCAACCTGCAAACCTGCGCCAATTTCGCCAAGTTTGGATGCTTGCTCTAATACTTTGACCTTATAGCCTTGCCTCACCAAAGCCAGTGCTGCAGCTATACCGCCAATGCCGCCGCCAGCGACGATGATGGGTAGGTCTTTGTTTGACATGCAAGGTTCCTAAATAATTGAGA
This sequence comes from Polaromonas sp., assembly GCA_013298815.1. Classification (GTDB taxonomy): domain Bacteria; phylum Pseudomonadota; class Gammaproteobacteria; order Burkholderiales; family Burkholderiaceae_C; genus Aalborgiella. The sequence goes on from JAAFJF010000030.1 coordinate 4,793, forward strand.
TAACTCGGAAGATAATATAGTAAGTACGCTTATTAATTATAGAAATGAAATCACCAACTTGTAAAGAAAAACAAGCTTTCTGGTGGTTAAATAAGGGTATGTACTTATCTTTGAAGCATTACTTCGTTCTTTTTTTCTTTGTCATGTCGGCAAGTTTTACCTTTCAAGCGACAGCACAAACTCAGAGCGACAGCATGGCTAAGCGCATGCAAGCGTGTAGCACATGCCATGGTACACAGGGCATCACATCAAACCAAGCTTACTTCCCACGTATCGCCGGCAAACCAGCGGGTTATTTGTTTAACCAGCTACAAAATTTCAAAGAAGGGCGCCGCCATTACGGGCTGATGGTGGGCATGGTGGAGCATTTGAGCGACGCTTATTTGTTGGAAATGGCGCAATATTTTGCGGATTTAGATGTGCCTTATGCACCGCCAGCGCCTTTGAAAACACCTGCCAGTTCCGCCACGCTGCAATTTGGCAAAACGTTGGCATTGCAGGGTGACAAATCACGCCAACTAGCCGCCTGCGCCAGCTGCCATGGCACGGCGTTGATGGGTGTTTTGCCCAGCACGCCCGCATTGTTAGGCTTACCGCGCGACTATGTGGCCGCGCAGCTCGGTGCATGGCAAACCGGATTGCGCAAAGCGCATGCGCCAGATTGCATGGGGCGCATCGCCAAAGTGCTGACGCCTAAGGACATTGACGCTTTAGCCAGCTGGCTAGCAATACAGCCTGTGCCAGCCGTTGCCAAAGCTGCAACTAGCTTGCCTCAGCCGCAAACCGAACAATGCGGGGGCGCAAAATGAGGACATTTTGGAGTCGATGGTGTGGATGGAGTCGCTGGACACCCGTGCGCCGTATCTTTGTGGGATTGGCAGCATTTCTCGCATTGCTGTTTGCTATGGCTTGCGGCTTGCTCTTGCGTGAAATGTATGCTGCTGATTTAATAACTATTCAGGCAGTAAATACGGTGACTGTGGGCGTAAAACAAGGTCAAAATGACGCCATAGGTCAGAACGATTTACGAGTGCAGCGCGGCGCCTATCTCGCCAAAGTCGGCAACTGCGCAGCCTGCCACACCGCACGCGGCGGGGCGGCGTTTGCGGGAGGCAAAGTCATCAGCACGCCGTTTGGCACGGTCTACACCAGCAACATCACGCCAGACGCGGCCACTGGCATTGGCAAATGGTCGGCAGATGCTTTTTATCGCGCTATGAACGAAGGTCGCAGCGCTGACGGCCACCTGCTCACGCCCGCTTTTCCATACCCCAACTATACCCACGTCACCCGTGCAGATTCTGATGATTTGTACAGCTACTTCATGCGCGGCGTTGCACCCGTGGCGCAAGCCAACAAGTCGCACGACTTGCCTTTTCCGTTCAACACGCAACTTGCATTGGCATTTTGGCGAAGCTTGTTTTTTGAAAAAGCAGTTGAAAATAACGCTAACTTAGATGTAAAAAATACTATCAATATAATAGCTGCTCAGGCAGTAAATACGCAGGCTAGTGCGCCAAATGAGGGTCTAAAAAGGGATAATTTTGATATCCAACGCGGTGCGTACTTGGTACGTGGCCTTGGTCACTGCAGCGCCTGCCATGCCGAGCGCAACGCGCTAGGAGCGAGCGTTAACAACCAGTTCAGCGACAAATTACTAGGCGGCGCACTGATGCCCATGCGAGACTGGTACGCCCCGTCGTTGGTTGATCCTGCCGAGGCTGGCGTTGCCCACTTACCACGCCAAGATGTGGTTGCCCTGCTCAAAACCGGCATAGCCCCCAACGCCAGCATGCTGGGCCCGATGGCCGAGGTGGTGGCGGGCAGCACCCAGTTTTGGACGGATGCGGACTTGACTGCGACGGCGGCGTATTTGCAAAGTTTGCCGCAAGCCTTTGCACACGATAGTACAAAAAATGCAACAAAATCAACAAGTTCAGGTAAATCTAAACCAGTTTTGTTTGAGAAGGGCGCAGAACTTTTCACCCAACACTGCGCCACCTGCCATGGTGAGCAGGGGCAGGGCATGCGGGTAGAAGGCAACGTAGCACTGCCCGCCCTAGCAGGCAACCGGGCCATTACTTTGTCCAACACCACCAACTTGGTTCGCATCTTGCTCGCTGGCGGTTACGCCCCCAGCACAGTCGGCAACCCTAGGCCCTTTGGCATGCCGCCTTTTGCGCATGTTTTGAACGACGAAGACATCGCCGCGGTGACCACGTACATCCGCAGCGCGTGGGGCAATCAGGCGGATTCGGTAACGGCTGCAGATGTGGTGCGGCAGCGGCGTGGGGTGATGCAGTAGATTTAGTGCTAAGATTTTTGCTATCTATTTGATAGCTGGTTAGGCAGTAAATACGCTGGATAAAGCCGTTTTTAGTCTAAAAAATGATCTATTTAAGCGAAATTAAAGCGATTTAATCAAAAAATACGCAGCTAAAACATATAGAACACTCGCAAACACCTTCTTGAGAGGCGCAATGTCAATTTTGTGAGCAGTTTTAGCACCCAGCGGCGCGGTACACATGCTGGCGATGGAGATGATGATCAGGCCGGGCAGATAAAGGTAGCCTAGGTTGCCCGCCAAAACTGCTGAGTCTGCCAAGGTGCTTTGCATAGGCGGCAGATGCCAGCCCGCCCAGACGTAGCCCAGCGTGCCAGCGAAAGCGATGGGAAAGCCCAGCGCAGCAGAAGTAGCAACCGCGTTGTGGATTTTGACGTTGCTCCACGTCATGAACGGCACCGACAGAAAAGCGCCGCCTGCCCCGACGATAGAAGCCAGCATGCCGATAAGCCCACCCATGCCGAACATACCAAATCTGCCTGGCAGCACACGGCTAGGCTTAGGTTTGCGGTTTAAAAACATCTGAGTGGCAGAAAAAGCGACAAAAACCGCGAAAAGCACACTCAAAATCTTGCCTGGCAGCGCCACAGCCAGCTGCGCGCCCAAGGCTGAGCCCACCAAAATACCGGGAGCCAGCGTCAGCGCTACAGGCCAAAGCACCGCGCCGCGCTTGTGGTGCGCCCAAACAGACGAAATTGATGTGAAGCAGATGGTAGCTAACGACGTGGCGACTGCCATTTTGACGATGTGCTCGGTGGGAAAGCCCTTGCTGGTCAAAATAAATGTGACGAAAGGCACCATCAACATCCCGCCGCCAATGCCTAGCAAACCTGCCAAGAAACCTGTGCAAAGCCCAAGAATGAGTAATTCAACCACCAGTGTGGGGTCAAGCAGCGTTAAGAATGTCATGGGAGAAGTATAGAAGCTTGAGCAAAAGCTAAGCAAGGGGAAGATAAAGTTGTCTGCAAATGCTGCTGAACCGGCATCCTGAACCGGGGTTCAGGTGGGCGAGGTCAGCCTCGCTTTGGGTTCATCTAACGCGAGACGATCACGCTAGCAAGACGATGTTCCAAGCCCGAGCTTTAAAAGCATTGGTTCTAGGAAATTACAGCTCAGCAAGCACCGCAGACAGCTTGATTGTAGACCTGCAAAAGATGAATTGAAAGCGCGATTTTGAAAAACAGGGGTATTAATCAAGTTTTTTACAAACTTAAATAATCAGTTGCTTTGTCAGTTGTCTTATCAGTTACTGGGTGGGCAGTGCTTTGGGATTAGAGCAATTGACCATCATCGCCCAAAGCTTCATCCAGCTTGGCGATTAAATCGGTGAGTTGCTGGCTTGGCCCAGCGCCTATGTTTGAATTGGAAGTCGTAGAAATCGGTGCGCCTGCGGCAGAATTTTCTGTATTTTCAAAGGCCAAATTCAGCGCAGCCAACACTGCGATGCGCTCACGGGCTTTGATTTTTGCGGCATCGCGGATTTTGCACATGGCGGCGTCCACTTTGCCCACAGCCGCCATCATCAGTGCTTCGCCACCTTCTGGGCATCCCAGCAAATAGCTTTGGCTCATGATTTGCACTTCGATTTGTTTCATGCATTTTCTTTCACGTCTGCACCCAAGGTTTCAGGCAAGCGCTCAAGTAAAGCGTCTACCCGAGCGCGCGCTGCGCCTAGGCGGGACTTGAGCGAGTCCCGCTCGTGCGTGAGCAAGGCGAGCTGCTCATTGAGCAAGGCATTCGTTCTCTGCAGTTCAAGATGCCGCACGAGCAAGCGCTCTACGCGTTCCGTCACTTGGTCAAGTTGTGTTTGCTGGGTATGATTTTGCATGGCAGGAGACATTGTAGAGGTCAACCCTCAGAAATGTAGGGAAATAGCAAGCTTAGGGGCTAGAATAGGCTTTGTTGGTGCTCGCAGTGTGGTTCGCACGCTGCAGTTCAACGGGAAACAGGAGAGAAGATGGCATTGAAGTCCTTTCAATACGCCAAATTCCTAACCTGTGCTGCCCCCGCAACGGTAAGTGAACGAATAGAAAAGTGATTTAAATCCGCTTCAAATTCCGCTTCCATCACAGCCACTGAGCGTTTTGAACACACGCTTGGGAAGGCGATGGAGGTTGTTTCACCAGCCCGGATACCGGCCAACAAGGTGACTGCACGCTTCAAAACGTGCAGTCGTTACGCCCATGTGCTGTCGGGGACGACGGCAAAGGGTATTCATCTGGTATCACAATTTAAATGAAAACTTGCATTTCCTCATTGCGCCTAGCTGCGCTTCCGCTCGCCTTGGCATCCGCATTTTCAGTTGCGCCTAACGCTTTTGCCCAAGCGTCCACAGCCGCTGAACCTATCAAACAGCTCAAAGAAGTCGTTGTCACAGCATCACGTATTGAAACCCGTACTGACGATTTGGTCAGCGACGTGGTGGTGCTTGACCGTGCAACGATTGAAGCATCCTCTGGGCTAACCTTGACAGAAGTTCTCGCTCGCAATGCTGGTATCCAAGTGTTTTCAAATGGCGGTTTGGGTAAAAATTCGGGTGTTTACACGCGTGGCACAGAGACGCGCCACACCATGTTACTGATTGATGGCGTGCGTTTTGGCTCAGCGACGACAGGCGCACCCAGCTGGGACAATATTCCGCTGGACATGATTGAGCGCATTGAAGTGCTCAAAGGCCCCGCATCTGCGCTCTACGGCAGCGAAGCTGTGGGCGGTGTGGTGCAAGTGTTTATGCGTAAAGGTGCGAAGGGTTTTACGCCGTATGCATCGCTATCAATGGGTTCAAACTCGTTTGCGCAAGCTTCAGCAGGTATCCATGGTGGCGATGGCGCTTTGAGCTACGCATTTGGCGTTCAGAAAACACAAGACAAAGGCTTTTCAGCCACCAACAGCAAAGCTGCATTCGGCAACTACAACGCGGACCGCGACGGTTTCAAGCAAGACGCTGTCAACGCATCTGTGGCTTACCAAATCAATCCAAACTGGCGAATTGATGCGGGTTTGTTGTACGCTGACGGCGTGAGCCATTACGATGACGGCCCAACGGGCGATACCCGCACTGCGGTGCGCTCGCAAACACTGCGTGCCGGCATCGAAGGCAAAGTGTTGTCAAGCTGGAAAACGCAATTACGCGTATCGCAAGCTATTGACAACGCCAGCGCCATTGAGGCAGCCTATTTGCCAAGTAAATTCAACACCAAGCAAGACCAAATTTCTTGGCAAAACGACATCGATACACCTTTGGGTTTAGCCTTGGTCGGCGTTGAGCGTTTGACGCAAAAAGTCGACAGCTCAACCGCTTATGACGTCACGCAGCGTACGGTGTCGTCTTATTTTGCGGGCTTAAATGGTGCGTCTGGCAACCACAGCTGGCAAGCAAACGTGCGCCGCGACAGTAACTCGCAATTTGGCGACAGCAACACCTGGTTTACAGGCTACGGCTACAAAATCAATCCGGCTTGGCGCGTGAACGCATCTTACGGCACCAGCTTTGTTGCGCCTTCGTTCAACCAGTTGTATTACCCAGGCTACGGCACGCTTGGTTTGCAGCCTGAAAAAGGTCGTAATTTGGACCTGGGTGTTACCTACTCTGAGAATGGTCAAACTGTGAAATTGGTCCGTTTTGACAACAAAATCCAAGGCTTCATCACCGGTTCCACCAAGGCTGAAAGCATTCCACGCGCTCGCATCACAGGTTGGACGCTGGGCTACGACGGCGTATTCGGCCCGTTGAATTTGCATGCAACTGTTGATGCGCTTGATCCGCGCAATGAATTGACAGGTATGCTGCTACAGCGCCGTGCTCGCAATCAATTTACCTTGGGCGCGGACTACACAACGGGTGCTTGGACGTTTGGCGGCTCGCTGCTCAATGTGGGTTCACGTTTTGATGACACGAAAAATACACAGGCACTTAACAGCTACACCACGATGGATGTGTTTGTGAATTACGCCATCAGCAAAGACCTGAGCCTGCAAACCAAGGTGAACAACTTGGCCAACAAGTCTTACGAAACGTCTTACGGCTTTAACCAGCCTGGTCGTTCTGTGTTTGTGACTTTGCGCTACGCGATGAAATAATTCGGTTCTCTAAGATTTTTTAAAACTTTGCTACCTCAAAAAGTATGCCAAAAGCTACTTGCCCAGCCATCTTGGTTGCTGCTCCTGCCTCAGGGCAGGGTAAAACCACGGTGGCTTGTGCCTTGGCGCGTCTGTACACGCGTCAAGGTTTAACGGTTCGCGTTTTTAAATGCGGCCCCGATTTTTTAGACCCGTATTGGCTAGAGTTGGCTAGCGGAGCACCCGTTTACCAACTTGATTTGTGGATGACGGGCGAGTTGGATTGCGCCCAGCGCTTGCATGATGCCGCGCTCGTGGCTGACCTCATCATCGTTGAAGGCGTGATGGGCTTGTACGATGGCGAGCCTAGCGCTGCTGATTTGGCACAACACTTTGGTCTGCATGTACTGGCAGTGATTGATGCTGGCGCGATGGCTGGCACCTTTGGCGCATTGGCACATGGCCTGCAAACCTACCGTGACGGTTTGAAGTTTGCCGGTGTGTTGGCCAATCGTGTCGCCTCTGGCGGGCATGCAGAGATGCTCCAACTCAGCCTGCGCGACCCAAAGCAGTGGCAGGGCGCTTTGATGCGTGACGAAGCACTCACCTTACCCGAGCGGCATTTGGGTTTGGTCATGGCCACTGAATTGGCCGATGCGATGGTTCGCTTAGACGTGGCGGCAAACGCATTGGCTAACATGCCCTTGGGTCAAAAGAGGGCAGATGATTTGAAGGCTTGGGACGTAGTCTTCGATGCACCAGAATCGAATCCTGCTGGAGAAAAATCCTTAGCCGGAAAAACCATCGCCGTCGCCAAAGATGCCGCGTTTTGCTTCATTTACGCTGCCAATATCGACTGTTTGCGGAAATTGGGTGCAGAAGTCGTCTATTTTTCGCCCTTGAGGGACGTTGAGTTACCCGTTTGCGATGCGCTGTGGTTGCCGGGTGGTTATCCAGAGCTGCACACGCAAACCTTGGCGAACAACACAAGCATGTCATCCAGCATTCGACAGCATGTTCAAAACGGCAAACCAGTTTGGGCAGAATGCGGTGGCATGATGGCGCTGTTTGACAGTATTGAAACGGTCGATGGTGTGGTCCACGCTATGTGGGGTTTGCTTCCAGGACGCGTAGCCATGCAAAAACGGTTGGCAGCTTTAGGGCCACAGCAATTAGATGCGATTCATACCTCAGAAGCGTCAGATGCGTTGGTAGCACCACTGCGCGGCCACACTTTTCACTACTCAACTTGTACTACGGATGTAAAGCCGACAACGCGCACCCGAGCCGCGCCCGGCAAGACCTTGCGCGGCGAAGGAGAGGCGTTGTACCAAACCGGTTCTATCCGCGCAAGCTACTTTCATGCTTGGTTTGCCTCTAGTCCCGCAGCGGCAGCACGCTTGTTTTTGAAGGATGCTGTATGAGACTTTCCATCGATACCTCAACACTCGGGCCGCAGCGCATCGTTTGCCTGACCGAGGAAACGACCGAATGGTTGTACATGCTGGGCGAAGAACGCCGCATTGTCGGTATCTCTGGTTATACCGTGCGCCCACGCCGTGCAAGGGAAGAAAAACCCAAAGTCAGCGCGTTTTTGAGTGCCAAAATCGACAAAATTTTAGAACTCAAGCCCGATTGTGTTTTTGGGTTTTCAGATTTGCAGGCCGATATCGCAGCCGCATTGATTCGCCATGGTGTGCAAGTTACTGTGTTTAACCAGCGCAGCGTGGCTGAGATATTTTCGATGATGTACCAAGTTGCGGCCATGGTGGGTAAAGTTGAACTTGGTTTACAACTGATAGCCGATATGCAGGCTAAACTGCTACACATAAAAGAGCAGTCTAGGCAGTTAAAACGGCGGCCAGTGGTTTTTTTCGAGGAGTGGGATACACCCAATATGAGCTGCATCGCCTGGGTGTCAGAGCTCATAGGCATTGCCGGTGGCGACGATTGTTTCCCCGAGCTAGCAGCCATGCCTTTGGGCAAAGGTCGCATCATTGCTGACCCATTGGAGATTGTGCGCCGCAGCCCTGACATTATTTTCGGTTCTTGGTGCGGTAAAAAGTTCAGACCCGAGCATGTCGCCGCAAGAGTTGGTTGGCAAGATGTACCCGCAGTCAAAAATAAGCAACTTTTTGAAATCAAATCCCCCGATATTTTGCAGCCAGGCCCAGCGGCTTTGACCGATGGCGTGGCGCAGATGCATAAAATCATCATGGCATGGGGTCAGTAAAATGCTTGAATTGATCTTAGGGGGGCAAAAAAGCGGTAAATCGCGTCGTGCTGAGTTGCTCGCAAAAGACTGGTTGCAGCAATCGCCAGAACACAAAGCCACATTAATTGCGACGGCCCAGCCGTGGGACGAAGAGATGTTGCAACGTATTGCACGACACAAACTTGACCGCGCTGAACGCGTGCCTAGCTTAGCAACTGTTGAGGAGCCTTTGCAGTTGGCGCAAACTATAGCGCGTTTGAGCCAGCCAGACACCTTGTTGGTTGTCGATTGTTTGACGCTGTGGTTAACCAACTTATTGATGCCTGCTGACGTTAAAAATATGCCAATAGCTAGCGATTATGCTGCCTCTGCAGCTATGCTATGTGTAGCAATTTCACAATCATCTGGCCCTATCGTCATTGTGAGCAACGAAATTGGTCTGGGTGTTATTCCTATGGGGCGTGAGGTGAGGGCTTTTGTAGATGCACTTGGGAAGTTAAACCAAGACATCGCACAGGTTTGCGACAAAGTGACCTTCATGGCGGCTGGTTTACCTTTGGGTTTGAAATGAAAAAAATACTTGCTTTCTTGTTCATGGTTCTTTTGCAGCAGACTGCGAGTGCTCAACCAAGCAAAGCTCTTGATAAATCGTTTGACGTGACAGACGATCGAGGTGTGGTGGTGCACTTCAAGCAATCGCCTCAGCGCATCGTCAGTATTTTGCCCTCGCTGGCGGAGTCGGTTTGTGAGCTTGGGCGCTGCCAGCGTTTAGTTGGTGTGGATCGCTACTCCAACTGGCCATTGGCGTTGACACGTTTGCCGCAAGTGGGCGGCGGTTTGGACCCCAATATTGAAGCCATCGTCGCATTGAAGCCCGATGTCGTGCTGATGGCGGTTTCAAGCCGAGCTTTTGACAGGCTAGAAGGCCTGGGCATCAAGGTGGTCGCCTTAGAGCCTAAAACGCATGCGGATGTGCAGCGTATTTTGAAGAAACTAGGGCAGTTGCTGGACGTGCCTGAAGAGCAGGGCGCGGCTCGTTTGTGGCGCAATATTGAAGCTGGTATTGCGACGGCAGCGCAAATGCTGCCAAAACGAGCTCTAAGTGGCAATCAATCAACTAAGCCTCCAACTGTCTATTTTGAAGTGAATCCTGCCCCCTACGCAGCGGGTGAATCCTCTTTTATGGGTGAAACGCTGACGCGCTTGGGAGCAAAAAATATCATTCCCGCAGCGCTGGGACCTTTCCCCAAAATCAACCCAGAGTTTGTGGTGCGTGCCAACCCAGACATCGTCATGGTGGGGTTGCGCGGTAGTGTTGGCTTAGAGCAGCGTCCGGGCTGGAAGAGCATGCGCGCGTTCCGTGAAAAACGTCTGTGCATATTTTCAAATGAAGAGTCTGACGTTTTGGTGCGTCCTGGCCCCCGCATGGCTGAGGCAGCGATGCTAATGGCGACCTGCCTAAAAAGCAAAGCACCATGACCGATCAGCATCGTTTGCTTCAACATAGACGCGCTTGGATGCTAGGCATGGCGCTTTTGTTGGCATTTGTAGTACTTGCCATCGTCGGTTTGAGTGTGGGCAGCACTGGCTTAGAAAATGTGTGGGCGATGTGGCAAGACCCTCTTCAAAATGAGTTGGCGCAGCAAATCGTCGTCGACATCCGCGCTCCGCGCACCTTGGGTGCTTTTTTGGCGGGTGCATTGCTGGGCTTGGCGGGCGCTGTGGCGCAAGGCTTGTTTCGCAATCCGCTGGCGGACCCGTATTTGCTGGGCAGCGCCTCTGGGGCAACGCTTGGTGTTGCGATAGCTTTGTCGTTTTTCGGTGCTGTGGGTGTTAGCCCCTTTGCAGCGCAATGGCTGGTGCGCTTGGGCTTGACAGGAGCTGCCTTTTTGGGCGCTGTGGCAGCCGTTTTACTGACGTTAACTTTGGCGCGTGGTGTGCAGCACACGCTGCGTTTGCTGCTTGCGGGCGTCGTGGTGGGTGTGGTTTTAGGCGCAATCAGCTCCTTGTTCACCTTGCTATCGCCCACTATTTTGGTCGCTATGACGGCATTTATGCTGGGTTCAACGGGTTTTATTGGCTGGATGGCTTGTTCCGTCATGGCCGCCGTTCTTGTACCTTGCCTCGTATTGTCTTGGGCGTTATCAAGGGTGTTGGATGGTTTAGCACTGGGCGAATCAACCGCCATCACCCTCGGTTTACCTTTGGGAACTTTGCGCTCTGCTTTGATTGGCTTGCTAGCTTTGGCGACAGGTACAGCGGTGGCGCAAACGGGTTTGATCGCTTTTGTCGGCCTAGCCGCACCGCATTTGGTGCGTTCGGTGGTCAAAACAACTCATGGCAAGTTGATTGTGCTGTCCAGCTTGATGGGCGGCGTGTTGCTGCTCTTGGCTGATATTTTGGCTCGCAGTTTGATTGCACCGCAGGAGTTGCCCGTTGGCGTACTCACCGCTGTTTTGGGTGGTGGTTATCTGCTGTGGTTGATGCGGAAACAGACGGTATGACGAATGTTAAATTTGCTATGAATAATATAGCTATTCAGGCAGTAAATACATCGGCTATGCTGCAAAATACGCAGGTTTTGCATGATATCAGCCTGCAGTTTGAAGCTGGGCATTGGATCAGTGTTGTCGGCCCCAACGGTGCGGGTAAATCGACGCTACTCAAGGTGCTGGCAGGCGTGTTGCCGCCTGTACAAGATGGTGGGCGCGTTGAGCTGTTTGGCGAAATCATGTCGCACATCGCACCCCGTGAAAGAGCTAAAAAACTGGCTTGGCTGGGGCAAAACGAAGCCAGTGCCGATGATTTGACCGTGTTTGACGTCGTTATGCTGGGTCGTTTGCCGCACCAAGCTTGGCTGGCAGCGCCGAATGCGGCAGATATAGCCGCTGTAGAACAAGCGCTGCGCAGCACCCAGGCTTGGGATTGGCGGGGCAGGGCGTTGGGGCAGTTGTCTGGTGGCGAACGCCAACGTGTCCTGCTGGCGCGTGCTTTGGCGGTGCAGGCCGATGTACTGCTGATGGACGAGCCACTGGCTAATCTTGACCCGCCGCACCAGTCCGACTGGCTGGCGTTGGTTCGTCAACTCGTAGCAGATGGCAAAACCGTGGTCAGCGTGCTGCACGAAACCACCATGGCGCTGCAGGCGGATGACATGCTGATTATGGCGGCAGGCAAAGTGACTCATGTCGGCAAGACTGCAGATGTCGCCACACACCGCGCTTTAGAACACGTTTTTGAGAACAGAATTGCCATCAAGCCGATAGAAAATATGCTTGTATCGCTACCGAAAATGTAGCCAAAATATCAACAAATTAGAAAATCATTATGCAAATCGAAGTCGCACCAGAATGCAAACCTTACGACAAACCCGAGGGTGAACGCCGTGGCCTGCTCATCGTCAACACCGGCGACGGCAAAGGCAAAAGCACGGCAGCGTTTGGTTTGGCTTTGCGGGCGCATGGCAGAACTCACGTACACGGCAAAGCAGTCAAAATTTTCCAGTTCATGAAAGTGCCCAGCGCTAGGTTTGGCGAACACCGCATGTTTGAGCAGTTGGGCATTCCGATTGAAGGTTTGGGCGATGGCTTCAGCTGGAAAAGCCAAGACCTAGAGCATTCCGCCCAACTGGCACGCGACGGTTGGCAGCGCGCCAAAGCCGCCATCATGAGCGGCGACTACTTCATGGTCGTGCTGGATGAGTTCACCTATCCGTTGATTTATGGGTGGATGGAGGCTGCTGGTGGTGTGGACGAAGTCGTGCAAACCCTGTTTGATAGACCCAAACATGTGCATGTGGTCATCACAGGCCGTCGCTGTCCGCCTGAAATCATTGAATTAGCCGACACCGTGACCGAAATGACGCTGGTGAAACACGCCTTTCAAGCCGGCATTCCGGCGCAGCGTGGTATTGAGGACTGATTTGAATGATGCGGTTGGCTCTGTTGTTATGGCAAGTGTGCCCGCCAGCGCTTTGCTGATTGCGCTTGCTATCGACCACTTTTTCGGCGAACCTCCTGCGCGTTTGCACCCAGTCGTGTGGATGGGCAACTGTTTGAACTGGGCGGCGGCAAACGTCTTGCCCAAACCTGCACAAGATGACAATGTGCCTGATTACCCCTCATTTATGGCTGGAGTCGGCGTCTGGATTGCCTCAGCAGCTCTTATTTTGATAGTGACTTGTAGTTTGCAAGGGGTGATTTTGCAACTGCCTGTTGCGTGGGCGGCCTTGTTGCTTGGTGTGCTGCTAAAACCCTTATTTGCCTGGCGCATGCTTAGGCGGGAAGTGCAAGCTGTTGAAACGGCTTTGCAATCATCTTTAGAAGCGGGCAGGGAGCGGCTGTCCATGCTCGTCAGCCGCGACACCACGGCGCTGACCGAAGCGCAAGTCCGTGAAAGTGCGATTGAAACGCTGGCTGAGAATCTGAATGATTCGGTCATTGCCCCGATTTTTTGGTTTGTTGTGCTGGGTCTGCCTGGCGCTGCGGTTTACCGTTTTGCCAATACCGCTGATGCGATGTGGGGCTACAAAGGCATCTATAAAGGGCAAAATTGGGAATGGGCGGGCAAATGGGCGGCGAGGGCGGACGATGTGCTGTCTTGGTTGCCTGCTCGCATCACAGCAGGATTGTTGTGGTTGGCTTCTGGTTTTGGTTCTGGTTCGGGTTCGGGTTCGGGCTTTAAGGCCACGTCGTTCTGGACACGTCTGCGGCGTGAAGCCTGCAAAACGCCATCCCCCAACAGCGGCTGGCCCATGGCAGCTATGGCTTTGGTTTTGAATATCCATCTCTCCAAGCCCGATGTTTACACTTTGAACGCGTCTGGAAGCGCTCCAAACGCTGCAGATACGCAAAAATCTGTCAAATTAGCCTCAAAATCGACTATAGCCGGCGTATTTGTTGCCTTAGCAGCTATTTTATTGATAGCATTTTTGGTGCGCGCATGAATTCTGCAACGATCTACACAGCTCCCAAGCGCATTCACGGCGGCACGGACGCGCTGGGTTTGCCCCTGTTTGATTTCTCCACGAACAGCAACGCCTGCGGCCCTTGCCCGATGACGCAATCAGCTATCACGCTGGTAGATGCTACGCGGTATCCCGATCCCAGTTACACGGCGCTACGTAGCAAGTTGTCCGCCTTTCATGGGGTTGAGGCTGGTCGTATCGTCATCGCTGGTAGCGCCAGTGAGTTTATTTTTCGCACTACTGCTTTGGCTAAGTTGCAAGGTGTTAGCTCGGTCTACGTTCCTCCGCACAGTTTTGGCGACTACACCTATGCAGCCGAAGCTTGGGGTTTGTCTGTGACGACGAACCCCAAAGCCGCTGGTTTAGTTTGGCATTGTCTGCCGTCGAGTCCGTTCGGGCAGGTCTACTCAGGCGATATTGAAGTCTCATCAAACGCCATTCACGTCCTCGATCTGGCTTACGCGCCTTTGCAATTGAGCGGCTCATTATTGTCATTCCCGCGAAGGCGGGAATCCACAAGTGCCACCATGGATTCCCGCCTTCGCGGGAATGACGCTTTGCATGATGCGGTTTGGCAGCTCTACTCACCCAACAAAGCGCTAGGTTTGACGGGCGTACGGGCGGCTTATGCGATTGCGCCTTTGGGTTCTCAATCTTTGGTTCATCAATTGAACAGTCTGTCTGCCTCATGGCCGTTGGGTGCACATGGCGTGGCTTTGCTGGAGAGCTGGGTTAGCGCAGACGTTCAAGCTTGGCTTGCGGACAGCTTGCAAACGCTGCAAGTTTGGAAAATGCGTCAAATCGAGTTACTCGAATCACTTGGTTGGGCATGCCAGCCCAGCGCCACCAACTTCTTTTGCGCCTCGCCTAAGTTGGCTGATGGCTTAACTTTAGAGCTGACTTTGGCTTCTCTACGCAACCACGGGATCAAATTGAGAGACACAACATCGTTCGGCTTGCCCGGCCAAGTGCGCGTTAGCGTCCAGCCACCCGATGCGCAAGATGCCTTGCGAAACGCTTGGCAAATTATCAATAAGGATAAGCAATGACTGCAAAAGCCATCATGGTCTTAGGCACCACCAGTGGCGCTGGCAAAAGCTGGCTAACTACCGCGCTGTGCCGCTACTACGCCCGCCAAGGGCTGAAAGTCGCGCCCTTCAAGGCACAAAACATGAGCAACAATGCAAGGGTGGTTGGGGGGCGACAATTTTCCGACGAGCCGCCTCTAGGAAAATTAGCCCCCTCGGGGGGCAGCGCAGCACACGAAGCTGCAAGCGTGGGGGTCTACAGCTATGGAGGGGAAATCGGAAGTGCGCAATACTTCCAATCTCTCGCCGCCAACGCCGTCCCTGAAGTCCGCATGAACCCGCTGCTGCTCAAACCCGAGCGCGACACCCACAGCCAGGTCATTTTGCTGGGGCAGGTCAACGACGAGTTGACCCATGCCCCGTGGCGCGATCGCAGCGAGCGCGTCTGGCCAACGATTCAAAAAGCGCTTAACGAGCTGATGGCCGAGAACGACGTGGTCGTCATAGAAGGAGCCGGCTCACCCGCCGAGATCAACCTCAAAGCCAGCGACATCGTCAACATGCGGGTGGCGGTTGCTGCTAACGCTGCATGTCTGTTAGTCACAGACATCGACAGAGGCGGTGCCTTTGCCCATTTGTACGGCACTTTTGCACTTTTGCCACCCGAAGAGCAGGCGCTGATCAAAGGTTTTGTCCTCAACAAATTCAGAGGTGACGCCAGCTTGCTGTCACCCGGCCCCGAGATGTTGCAGGGGATGACGGGCGTACCCGTCGTCGCCACGTTGCCGATGTGGTGGCAGCATGGTTTGCCCGAAGAAGACGGCGTTTTCGACGATCGAAGTGTGGCTTCTGGCGCAGTCACCACCACGATTGCTGTCGTCGCCTGCCCCCGCATCAGCAACTTGGACGAGTTCCAGGCACTGAAAAACGTGCCCGGAGTGCGCCTGAAATGGGTGCGCAGCCCGAGCGAAATCATCGACGCCGATTGGGTCATCCTGCCCGGCAGCAAGCACACCAGTGGCGATTTGGCTTGGCTGCGTACGCAAGGTCTAGACGCCGCCATTGCCGCGCACGCCGCACAGGGCAAAGCAGTGCTGGGTATTTGCGGCGGTTTGCAGATGTTGGGCGAGGCGTTGATTGATATGCACGACATTGATGGAAATGCGCCGGGACTCGGCCTGCTGCCCTTGGTCACCAACTTTGAAATCGCCAAAACCGTGCAGCACCGCCAGACTCAATTCGGCAGCTTGACCGGCTTGTGGTCCAAGTTGAGCAACGTCACCGTGGCCGGCTATGAAATCCACCACGGCCAAACGGCTCAGCACCCCGCCATGGCCAAAGCGGGCGATATAGGCGTCGCCGTGCTACCCGAAGCGCTGGGCTGGCAAAACCAATCGGGCAACGTGCTGGGCTTGTATTTGCACGGCATGTTTGAAGACCCCGCCGTGCTGCAAGCGCTCTTTGGGGCGACCACGCCGACTTTGGACTCGGTGTTTGACGGCTTGGCCGATTACATTGGGCAGCATTTTGAGGCTGGATTTTTGGATGCGCTAATTCAATAACTCTCCCTTTTCACTTTCTTTACTTTTACTTTTACTTTTTCTCTTACTTAAAAACGCCATGACAACTTTATGTTTGCCAACCGTCCCTGATATTTACCCTGCGACACTCGCTGCCAGGCTACAGCACAAAATCGACAACAAAACCAAACCACTTGGCTCGCTAGGAAAACTTGAAAGCTTGGCGCTTCAGCTCGGGCAGATTTTGGACACAGAATCGCCCCAACTAGACCAACCGCAGATGCTGGTGTTTGCGGGTGACCACGGTTTGACGGCACGTGGTGTTTCGGCTTTTCCCAGCGACGTGACTTGGCAGATGGTCGAAAACTTCATCGCGGGCGGAGCGTGTGTCAGCGTGCTGGCTAAGGCCAATAACATCGCTTTGAACGTGGTGGATTGCGGTGTTAATCACGAATTTTTAGATGCTGTTAAAACGCCACGCACGGGTTTGTTGAGTGCCAAGATTGCCAACGGCACAACTGATTCTTCCACCGCCGCCGCCATGACCGCCTTTCAGTGCCAGCAAGCGATTGAAAACGGCATGGCTATCGTCAAAAACCTACCGGGTAACGCGATTTTGCTGGGTGAAATGGGTATTGGCAACACCTCAGCCGCATCTTTGATTTTGTCGCGCTTGAGTGGTTTGGACATCGCCGACTGCACCGGCGCAGGCACAGGTTTGGACGCAAGCGGCGTTGACCGCAAAACAGTGGTGCTGCGCGAGGTGCTGGCGTTTCATGCGGGTGTGAAGGCCCCTTTGGACGTCATGGCAGCTTTTGGCGGTTTTGAAATGGCGACCATGTTGGGCGCGGTATTTCAAGCCGCTGCCGAGCGACGCGTCATCGTGGTGGACGGTTTCATTACCACGGCGGTGATTTTGGTGGCCAATGCCTTGCAGCCTGCCGTGTTGCAGCGTTGCGTGTTCGCCCACCGTTCGGGGGAGCGTGGGCATGGGCTGATGTTAGAGCAATTGAACGCCAAACCGCTGTTAGACATGGGTTTGCGCTTGGGCGAAGGCTCAGGCGCGGCGCTGGCTTGGCCGCTGTTGGTGGCGGCTTGTATGGTGCTGCGGGATATGGCGAGTTTTGAGTCGGCCGGGGTGGATGAAAAGCTGTAATGACTACAAATACCGTTCGCTTTGAGCTTGTCGAAGGGTTCATGATGACTTCGACAGGCTCAGTCCGAACGGACTTTTTAAAATAACAAAAACCATGCTGTTCATCCTCAGTTCCATCCGCCACTACTTACTCGCCATCCAGTTCTTCACCCGCATCCCCATCACGGGGCGGCTGGCGGCTTGGGTGGGGTACAGCCCGCAGATGCTGCGCGCCAGTGCGGCGCATTTTCCGGGCGTGGGGGTGTTGGTGGGGGCGTTGGTGGCGGTGTTGACGGCTGTTTTGATGGTTTTTTTACCGCAAAACTCACTGTTGTCGCCCTTAGTTGCTGCTGTCTTGGGCACGGTTTTCAGCGTGATGCTGACGGGTGCTTTCCATGAAGACGGTTTGGCGGACATTGCTGACGGTTTGGGCGGTAGCCAGAATCGTGAGCGGGCGTTGGAGATCATGAAAGACTCCCGCGTCGGCGCTTTCGGTGCAATTGCGGTGTCGCTGGTTTTACTTGCCAAAGTGTCGCTGTTAGCGCTGATTGGTGACGTCAACCCCGAGGCTATGGTTGCTGGCATCTTCGCCGCACATGTGGCGTCACGCACCTTTCCGCTACTACTGATTCGCCTGTTGCCGCATGTGGGCGACGTGGCGGGAAGCAAATCTAAGCCCTTGGCAGATCAAATTACCATCCACAGCTTGTTGGTTGCTTTTTTTTGGCTATTTATAACCATAGCCATAGTATTTGCTGCCTACGCCGCTATTGATTTGATAGTGATTGTGTTGATTCCTATGGTCACCACCAGTATTGTATTTTTGTATATGTGGCGGCTTTTCGCAAAGCGCTTGCAGGGTTTTACCGGTGATTGCTTGGGTGCGACGCAGCAAGTGTGCGAAGTCGCGTTTTACCTAGGCTTGGCGTTCGCTTTGGCATGACGTGAAGGAATTAATACTGTGAAACTTTGGCTAGCCCGACATGCCCAACCCCTGATTGGCAAAGGCATTTGCTACGGTGCGACCGATGTCGCTGCCGATGCTGCACTGACCACTGCCGCCGCAAGATCACTTGCTGCGTGTTTGCCAGAAAACACCATTTGTCGCATTTCACCACTGCGCCGCTGCCAACAATTAGCAGCAGCGCTGGCGTTGTTGCGCCCCGATTTAGCTATTCAATCAAGCACCTGCACGGACCAACGCTTGCACGAGGTTAATTTTGGACATTTTGAAGGCATACCTTGGGCGCAGATTCCTAAATCTGCGGTTGATGCTTGGACTGCAGACTTTGGTAACCACCGCTTTGGTGGTGTAGAGAGCGCCAACGAAGTGCTGCACCGCGTCAAAGCCGCGTTAGACGACTCGCTGGCGTTAAGCCGTAACAACGTGCTTTGGATCACCCATGCAGGCGTGATTCGCTCTGCCAACTTGGTTATGCAGGGTATTTACCAAGTTTCCAGCAAACAACAATGGCCACAAGCGGTGGTAGACTTCGGTAGTTGTGTCACCATTGACAACCATTCAATTTAAAGCCTATCAACTTACTGACTCCACTGAACTGAAAGCGCAACATGACTATCAATGTAAAAATCGATTTAGGTTACGAGTTTGACGTCAAAGCCAGCGCGGCAGACGTTTTTGCAGTGCTCTCTGACGTGCCCACCTCTGCTAGCTTTTTCCCCAAAGTCGACAAATTGGTTGATTTAGGCGGTGGCGGCTACCGCTGGGAGATGGAGAAAATCGGCGTCGCCTCGGTCAACCTGCAAACCATTTATGCATGCAAGTATGTGTCCAGCAAAGCCAAAGGCACGGTAATGTGGTCACCCATCAAGTCCGAAGGCAATGCCTTGGTGTCAGGCAGTTGGACAATCAGGGACAACAAAAAATCTACGAACCTGGTGCTGCAAATCAACGGTGACTTAGAAATCCCGTTGCCCAGCTTGATGAAAATGGTCGTCTCCCCGATTGTGGAAGGCGAGTTCGAAAAGATGGTTGAAAAGTACATCGACAACCTGACCAAGAAATTCGGTGGCGAGGCTTAAATCCCCTTAGCGCATCCAAGTAGATGTTTGCTAAAGCATTAATTTCGTGAATTAATTAACACTTTGTTAGTATTTTTAGACTCAATTTCCAAGATGTATCGTTCTGCAACAAATAATGAGTTCATTATTTTTTGCGAATTGAAGCATGTCATCTCTGAGCTCACTTTTAAGCAGAATTTTTGGACTAAGCAAACCGTCGCAAGACGACATTGACTTCGCCCACTCGGCGCTGAACGACTTGGACATCCATGTGGCCCTTACAGCCCATGAAAACTGGAAAAATCGCCTTCAAGCTTATTTGGATGGCACTTCCAAAGAGGTTTTTGACGCCAACGCCATCTGCTTTGACAACCGTTGTGAACTGGGCAAATGGATTCACTCAACTGGCAAAGCCCGTTTGGGCTTGCACCCCGGTTTTACCGCGCTGATGAGCCATCACAAAATGTTCCATTTTGCGGCGTCTAACGTCGTCGCTTTGCAAAACCGTGGCAAAACAGCGCAAGCAAATGCCATGCTTCAAGGTCAATTCAGCCAGTTTTCAAAATCAGTAGAGCGCGATTTAAACGCCTTGTACAGCGCGGCGGTTAAAAAGAAAAAGGTCGCGGCTTAAAGTCGCGGCTTAAATTAGCGGCTTAAATTAGCGGCTTAACTTCTAATACTTTATTGGGTATTTTTTGGGTACTTATTTGCGAAAACGTTTAACTAGAGTCACCACGGCCAGCACTGCCGCACCTGCCAAAATACCTGTCACCGCATCTGTTCCCAGGGATATCAAGCCCGAAATAAACCCGTTTTGACCAGTCGTCACAGTTTCCACCCAGTGGTGAATAGCTGGCACGCCGTGCGTCAAAATCCCACCGCCCACTAAAAACATCGCCGCCGTGCCAATAACGGACAGCGCCTTCATCATGTATGGCGCAAACCACAAAATGCCGCGCCCAAAGCTGTGTTTGAAGCTACCGGCTAAGTTCTGTTGCGTCAAATGCAGCCCTGCGTCATCAATCTTCACAATGCCTGCGACCAAGCCGTAAACGCCCACCGTCATCACAATGGCGATGCTGGTCAGCACGGCGATTTGCGTGGTCAGCGGCTGGCTTTGTACCGTGCCTAGGGTGATGGCAATGATTTCGGCTGACAAGATAAAGTCTGTTCGCACTGCGCCTTTGATTTTGTCCTTCTCCAGCGCCACCATGTCTTTGTTGGCATCTGCCAGCGCGTTGACCAGCTCGTCGTGGTGCGCCGCGTCATCGGCTTTGCTGTGCAAAAAGGTGTGCGCCAGCTTTTCAAACCCCTCAAAACACAAAAATGCACCGCCCACCATGAGTAGCGGCGTCACCAGCCACGGCGCAAAGTAGCTGATGGCAATCGCCGCAGGCACCAAAATCGCCTTGTTGATGAACGAGCCCTTAGCCACCGCCCACACCACAGGCAGCTCGCGGTCGGCCTTTACGCCGGTGACTTGCTGCGCGTTCAGCGCCAAATCGTCCCCCAGCACACCGCTGGTTTTCTTGGCAGCCACTTTGGTGAGCAGCGCCACATCGTCCAAAATCGAGGCAATGTCGTCAATGAGGGCGAGGAGGCTAGAGGCCATAGGTTTATTTCGTTAATCCGTCGTTAGTTGTTGTATGCCAAAGTATCGTATCAGCTTGCGCAACACTAAAGTCGGGATGAACTTGAAATTCTTTAGCTCTTGCTTCTAGTATTCTATTTTTATCCTTAAACCCACAAAACTTCGCAACTTGGCAATCTCCACACTTCGGGCTACGCGCCATACACACATAGCGCCCATGCAAAATCAGCCAATGGTGGGCGTCTACCAGGTATTCGGGTGGAATGCGTTTCAGCAGTTTCAGCTCCACTTCCAAAGGCGTTTTGCCTGGCGCTAGCCCTGTGCGGTTGCCCATTCTGAAAATATGGGTGTCCACTGCCATCGTTGCCTCGCCAAAAGCCGAGTTCAGCACCACATTCGCCGTTTTGCGGCCCACGCCGGGCAGGTCTTCTAGTGCATCGCGGTCTCTGGGCACGATGCTGTTGTGCTTTTCAACCAACATTTGGCAGGTTTGCAGCAGGTGCTTGGCTTTGCTTCTGAATAGGCCTATGGTTTTGATGTAGCCCTCCAAACCATCCAAACCTAGCGCCAATATCTTTGCAGGCGTGTTCGCCACGGGGAAAAGCCGGCGCGTCGCCTTGTTCACGCCCACATCGGTGGCTTGGGCGCTTAGCAGCACGGCTGTCAGCAGTTCAAACACGCTGGTGTATTCCAGCTCAGTCACTGGCATGGGGTTGGCGGCTTTCAGCGTTGCGAAAAACGGGGCGATATTTTCTTTCTTCATAGCCCTAGTTTCGCAGAAAGATGCTTAAATTTAGGCACAATGCAGTAAACCCTATAAGTTCGCCCTGAGCCCTTCGACGGTCTCAGGACAGGATCTGTCGAAGGGTTCTTGAAGACTTCGACAAGCTCAGTACGAACGGGGATTAAAAGCATTCCTTCAATTTTTGGAAAAACCATGCAATTTGCCGACCGCCTGAACAACGTAGAAACCTCCGCCATCCGCGAACTCTTCAAACTGCTGGGCAAACCCGGCATCATCAGCTTTGCCGGCGGCTTTCCCGACCCGGCGCTGTTTGACGTAGAAGGCATCGCCGAATCAACAGCAGCCGTCTTGGCCAACAACCCCGGCCCCGTGCTGCAATATGGCGCAACCGAAGGCTTTGGCCCGCTGCGCGAAGGGCTGAGCAAGTTCATGGCCAACAAGGGTGTGACAGTGCAGCCTGACGGCCTCATCGTCACCACCGGCAGCCAGCAGGGCTTAGATTTGTTGGGCAAGGTGATGATCAACCCCGGCGACAAAGTCATCGTCGAAGCGCCCACGTTTTTAGCCACCATCCAGTGCTTCCGCCTCTACGGCGCGCATGTCATCGGCGCACCCATCGATGCCGATGGTGTCGATACTGACAAGTTAGAAGCCCTGATCGCTGAGCACAAACCCAAAATGGTTTACCTCATCCCCACCTTTGGCAACCCCAGCGGCGCAACGCTGAGCTTGGCGCGGCGCAAGCGCGTGCTGGAGCTGGCCGTCAAATACAACACCTTGGTGGTTGAAGACGACCCGTATTGCGAGCTCTACTTCGGCAAACCACCACCGCCGTCCTTACTCGCCCTGAGCCACACTGTGCCCGGCAGCCGTGAGTTGCTCGCCCACTGCGGCAGTTTCAGCAAAATCCTCAGCCCCGGCCTGCGCGTCGGCTGGATGATCGCACCCCCCGCGCTCTTGGCCAACGCCACCATGTGCAAACAGTTCAGCGACGCCCACACCAGCAACCTAACCCAAGCCACCGCCGCGCACTACTTAACCCTAAACCGCCTAGATACAGCCCTAGCCGCAGTCCGCACCACCTACGCAGAACGTGCCCGAGTCATGGCGACTAGCCTGCGCCGCGAGCTAGGCAGCGCCATTTCCTTCAACGAGCCGCAAGGCGGGATGTTCTTTTGGGCGAAGCTGACTGGCGAGGGCGGCAAGTCCAGCAACGCCACAGACTTCGCCAAACGCGCCATAGACAAGTTGGTCGCCTTCGTCCCCGGAGCACCGTTTTATGCGCATGATGCGGATGTGGCGACGTTTAGGTTGAGCTTTGCGACTGTGGATGTACAGAGGATTGTTGAGGGGGTGGGGAGGTTGGGGGAGGCGTTGTGAATGTAACTACAACATAGTTACATAAATCCCTTGTAAAGTTACAGGAAATCAAACGTTGTAACTGTTTTTCAGTTACAGTACCCACATATAGATCGTAATGTTGAATGTCAAAACATCAAAAAGCTTTAGATAGATTACGCGCAAGACCTCCAGCTAGTGATATCAAATGGAATGAACTTAAAGCTGTACTTGAGCATTTAGGGTACGAGATGCTCAAGGGTAGTGGATCAAGACGCAAATTTTTTCATCCGTTTACAAAGGCATTGATATCTTGTCATCAACCTCACCCATCACCAAATGTAGATAAAGGTTGCATTGCAGATGTAGTTGCGCATTTAGAAGCGCATGGTCTAATTTAGAGAAATATTATGGAAATTATTAAATACAAAGATTTTGAGGGAAGTGTTGAAACAGATATTGAACGATATTGCTGTCGTGGAAAGATTTTATTCATCGATGACCTAGTTACTTACGAGTCAGTTACATTGCAAGGTTTACAAAAGCAGTTTGAAGAAGCTGTAGATGACTATATTGAAACTTGTGCGCAAATAGGTAAAGAACCGCAAAAACCATTTCGTGGTCTTTTTAATGTACGTGTTAAACCTGAATTACATCGAGCTGCAGTTAGAAAGGCTGCTGCTGATGAAACTAGTTTAAATGAACTAGTTGGGAAAGCATTAGAAGCATTTATTGAAAATGCAAATGAATCTAGTGCTACATTAGCGTTAAATATACCGAAATCAATTGATTTAAAGTTAATGACAAGCACAACTACAAATATTGTAAATAATGACTCTAATGTAATTTTTGGTAGTTCTCTAAAAAGTAAAAACTCAGTATCAGCAAGTTCCGGAAATATCGTGTATTTGCCTGTTGCGTCTAATTCAAAGGGGAATGAAAATGTCTACAAAAAAAATTATTAAGACAAAGACTAAACCTTTAGCGAGCTTTTATCTTGCTGAGGAAATGCGTCTTGAAATTGATGGCAAAGTATCAGCCATGGGACTTTTCACGGATTTCAAAGTGATGATTCCAATGCCGAGAGAGATGCCCAATCCAACGACTGAACAGCCAATACACGTTAAATCATTAAGTTTATTGTTTTGCATTTCTAATGTAAATACTGATTTTTTAGTGAAAATTGAGATCGAATCTGGAGGTAATCGAAAAGAGTTAATTCCATCTTTTTCTCATAAACCGATTGAGTTTGGTAAATCAAGTAACATTGTTGTCGCATTATCTCCTTTAGTCGTTGCAGATTTTGGAGATAAATATATATTTATTAATATCGACTCTAATGAGTTTATGTTTAAATTTGAAATAAATAGAATTGAACAAAATAATTTGACGGGTCAAATTAAATTAAATTAAATCTACCTCGTTGCACCATAAATCAAGCTCAGAGCACAATTTCGACCGTATGTTATGTCCGCCGAATTCATTACTTTCCTGAATTGTGATCTGACCCTGATTTATTTGCTTCTTCGGGTTGGGGTGAAGGCGCGGAACGGTATGGAAGCGGGGGATTTGCTTGAAATAGGGGTGGTAAATAGGACTCTAGCCGGCGTTTTTATTGTCTAAGTAGCTATATAAATTATAGCAATAAAGGACGCCGACTGGTTGAATTTAGCTCTAAATCAAAGCAAATTTATGGTCGTTCAGTCATTTCTGTAATGCATGAACGTCCACTGTTGCTTCCGACACATGTCAGTTGAAATGTGCATTTAGTGTCAACTACCAATTTGCCACCTAGCGTTTCGCATTCCGTAACACTTAAGGGTATAGCGCCCATAGGTGAACCGACACCGTTTCGCGGCCAAGTTTTAACCTTCTTTTCTGTAATCAATACTTTTTTCAAAGCAGCACGTTCTTTCGGGTTTGACATTTGACTGCTGACATCTTCGGCGCGCGCTGCAGATAAGCATGCAGATACAGCAATAATGATAGCTATTGACTTAAATAGTGTAGACATAATAGTTCCTATAAAAATTATTAGTGACTCTAAACCTGCACTTTATTAGAATGCAGAACCACACTCAAATCAAAAGTTATTTAAGTGTTGAATCATTATGAAATTTGTCGAAAAATTTGTAAGGGTAATATTCCCAAAATCAGGTTTTTTACATTTCTACACTTTTGAAATTACTAATTGGCAGATTTGAAGATGTGAAAGCTCTTCTTCGCTGCAGCATAAATCAGGGTCAAAGCACAATTTCGTTGCTGCTGGGTTGCCCGTCGAATTGATTGCTTTCTTGAATTGTGATCTGACCCTGATTTATTTGCTTCTGCGGGTAAGGGCGAAGGCGCAGAAGGGGTTGGGAGCGGGGATTTGCTTGAAATAGGGGTGAAATATGGCTCTAGCCGGCGTATTTATTGGCTGAGTAGCTATTAAAAGAATAGTAAATTGAAGGCGCTAAACGTTGATATTGGCAAGTTGTTTTGAAAGAAAAACCATGCGTTTCTTCAAAGCGCGTTCACTAGCTGGGTGCACCAAGTTTGCAATGTCCTGATCGGTTTCAAGAACTTTAGAGTCGCCACGTTCGATGGCGTCCATACCAATTTTGGCTGCATTACGCAGAGCCGCCAGTTTGGCGGCTTCTATTTGCAATTGGGATTCCAGCACAATCAATTCGACCGTACCAATTGCTGCGCTTGTACATAGGCGCGTAAAACGGCGTTGATGTGGGTTTGGTAGCGGCTGCCTTCGCTTTTGAAGTAATTTAAGACGTCTTCATCGAGTTTGATGCTGATAGGTTTTTTGGCAGGTTGCACAGCCAAGTTGCCTTCACGCGCTGCGCGTAAAAACCACTCATCACCCAGCTCGGGCACGTCGCTGTAGTTGATGGCGTTTGCGTCTGCCTTGGCTAGGCGCTGTTCCAATGCCTTGGTTTGCCCTGCGCTTAACGGTGTGGCGTCAAGTGTGAAGCGCGTTGTAGCGGTTTTTTTCTTACTCATTTAACCAATTTTAGCTAAACAAACTACTTAAAATCCACCCCATGAACAATGCATCAAATTCCAACGCCATCAAAGGTTTAGGCGGATTAGCGGGCTTGGCTGGCTTGGTTGTCAAAGAGACGCCGCCAGTCTCAGAATCAGACTTGGCTGCCAATGTTAAGGCCATCGCGCAATCCAAAGCAGACGCTCAAAAAGTCAAAGACGTGGTGCGGGTGTCGCGGGATGCTAAGGGGCGGGGCGGCAAGACTGTTACCGTGGTGACGGGGATTTCGTTGCCTGACAAGGACTTAGACGCACTGGGCAAGCAGTTGAAGGCTTCTTGCGGGTCGGGCGGGACTGTTAAAGATGGGGTGATCGAGGTGCAGGGCGACCATGTTGACCGCATTTTGGCGCTGCTGGTGGCGCAGGGGTACAAGGCTAAAAGAGCGGGTGGTTAGGCAAAAATGTAGCTGTATCGAGGCCGAAAACAGTCAAAATCGACTGAAAATGGCTAAAAAAAGGCCGGTAGAGGCGTTAAATGACCTCTAGCCGGCGTATTTGCTGCCTAAGCAGCTATGAAAAGTATAGCGAAATAATTACTGCTTGATCGCCTCAACTTGGATGACCAAGCGCACGTCTTTTGAGAAGCCGAATTGCACACCCCAGTTCATGCCGTGGGCGACGCGGTCAACGGTGGCTGTGAAATCGCCGCCGCAAACTTCACGCTTGAGCATGTTGCTCATGTAGCAGTTGAAGTTGGTTGCTTTGAGGGTCAACGGTTGGGTTTTGCCTAACAAGGTGAAGTTGCCTGCAATTTCAGCCACTTTGTCGCCGTTGAAGGTCATGCCTGTGGATACAAACTTAGCGGTTGGGTGAACGGCTGAGTTGAAAAAGTCTGCGCTTTGCAGGTGTTTGTCAAAACCAGGCGTGCCGGTGTTGATGGAGGCGGTGTCGATGGTGATCTCTACGCTGCCAGTTTTAGCGGCTGCGTCAAACTCAACTTTGCCTTCTTTTTTGTCAAAACGGCCACGGTTGGTGGAGGTGTTGAAGTGACCAATTTCGAAGGTGGCGAAGGTGTGGGTTGGGTCAATCGCGTAGGTGGCAGCGTTGGCTTGGGTGGCACCTGCGAACAAGGCTGCTGCGGCTGTGAGTGACAAAACTAAAGATTTAGGTGAAAAGCGCATATAAAAGTCTCCAAAAGGACGGGTTGAAAAAAACAGTGTGAAAAATTAAGGTTTGGTCTACTTAAAGCTTGCCAATACCAGTCAAAGCCAGCTTGAACTTGACTTGCACAGGGTCAGCAACCATTGACGTGTCAGCCCATTCGCCTTCGCCGATTTTGTAGGTCAGGCGTTTCATGGGGAAGGTGCCTACTGCCGTTGTGACGGCTGCAGCTTGGGTCATCGTCACTGGAATAACGACATCTTGCGCCACGCCTTTGATGCTGAGCTTGCCGGCAACTTCAAATTTGCCCGCTCCCAACGCTTTGATGCTGCTGGAGGCAAAGCTTGCTTGCGGGAACTTGGCGGTGTTGAACCAAGTGGCTTTGGGCAACTCGGCATCGGTAGCTTTGTCGCCCAAGGTGGCGCTGGCAATATCTACCGTGAAGTTGACCTTGCTGGTGGCCAGCTTGGCAGTGTCGAAGCTGACTTGCGCATCAAACTTGGTGAATTTGCCATCTACGGGCACGCCCATTTGCTTGAACTGAAAACCGACTTCGCTTTGGGCGGGGTTGAGTTTTTGCTGCGCTGCAACTTGAGCGATTGCTGGCTGGGCAACCAGCAATGCAGCGGCTGCGAGCGATGCTGCTACAACGGCTAGGTAGGAAAATGAGGCTTTTGCTTTGATCATGATAATTTCTTTTTAGGTTAATTAACTGTTTGGTTTATTTGCAGGAGCCTGGCAGCATGCGGCTAACCAAACCATCTTTGTCGATGAAATGGTGCTTCAGCGCTGCGCCAATGTGTAAGAGCGCTAAACCCATCAGAGCGAAGGCTGATATTTCATGTAACTCTTTGATTTGCTTGGCAAATTCTTTGTCTACAGCTACAAAATCAGGCAAGGGCAACACGCCAAACAACACAATCGGGAAGCCCGCCGCCGAGCTGTAGGCCCAGCCAATCAAAGGCACAGCGAAAAACAGGGCGTAAAGCGCATAGTGCGTGGCGTGGTAAACCTTGGTTTGCCAGTGGGGCATGGCTTGCTCAATCGCTTTGGGCAAAGCGGGCGGTTTGTAGACCAAGCGCCATACCAAACGCAGCACAGACAAGATCAAAAATGTGATGCCCGCCCACTTGTGGTAGTTGTACAGCTTCAAACGTAAGGGCGAAAACGGCAGGTCTGACATGTAAACACCGATGGCAAACATGGCGAAAATGGAGATGCCCAAGAGCCAGTGCAAAACAATGGCCACTGTGGAGTAGCGAGCTGCTTGGCTAGACTCGCTTAGATTGGTTTGTGCATGAGGTTTTGACACTTGAGGCTTTCAGCTTATAAAGTAGTTAAAGTGTATGTCCCCTTAACTCGCAATAAGTTCCACGAAATTGATGATTTCATTCAAATTTTCTGAATGAAAGCAAGGCGAATAGTTAATAGGCTAGCAAACTGTAGTGTTTTAAACTGGCAATAAATAGTTATCGGCGATGCAAGGAACTGGTGTATAAATCTGCCATGCCCCAGCCACTACCCAGTCAAACTGCTGAAGATGTAGTCACAGTCACAGTCACCTTTGCGGCCAGCTTGCAACGGCATGTTCCCTGCCCAATGCAACACGTTACTGTGGCCAGTTTGCGCGAGGTTTTGAAAGCGGCACTTGTGGCTGCTCCTGATTTGTCGCATTATGTGTTTGACGACCAAGGCAATGTCCGCAAGCATGTGGCGGTGTTCATCAACAAAAACATGTTGCACAACCGGGCTGATTTGACACAAACTTTAAATGCTGGCGACCACGTACTGGTGGTGCAGGCGCTTAGCGGTGGCTAGCCTGCTCAACCCAGCGTGCGCTAGCTTACACATTCTTCAGAGGGATTCACATGACATCATCAAGCACGACATCAAGCACGGCATCGTTGTTGGTGGGCTCACGCAAGGGCCTGTTTGTTTTAGAGAACAACGCTGTCACCGCACACCATTTTCAGGGCGAGCCTGTGTCGCAAGTGCTGGTTAATCCACACGATCAGTCGTGGATAGTCGCGTTGAATTTAGGGCACTTTGGCGTTAAATTGCACAAAAGCACTGACCAAGGCAAAACCTGGGCAGCATTGGCAGCACCTGCTTTTCCCCAAAAGCCTGCTGCGGGTGATGCAGATTTTGATACTTTTAAGGACGACCCCATCCCCTGGAATGTGGAGTTGATCTGGTCACTTAGCGCTAGCGGCGCAGACCAGCCCAACACCTTGTGGGCGGGCTGCATGCCAGCGGGCTTGTTCAAGTCTACCGACGGCGGGCAAAGCTGGGTGCTTAACTTGCCCCTGTGGCATGACCCACGCAGACAGCTATGGATGGGGGGTGGAAATGACTTTCCGGGCATTCACTCAGTCTTGGTCGATCCGCGCAACAGCCTACACCTCACTTTGGGCATCTCTTGCGGCGGCGTGTGGCAAACTTTTGACAGCGGGGAAAGTTGGTCTTTGACCGCCAAGGGCATGAAGTCTGACTACACACCCCCCGACACGGAAGAGGATGAAAACTTGCAAGACCCGCATTGTGTGGTGAGCTGTGCTACTGCGCCAGACGTGCTGTGGGCGCAGCACCATTGCGGCATTTACCACTCGACCAATGGCGGCAAGCTGTGGCAGCAAATTACCACCCCAATTTCTAACGATTTCCCGTCTGTTTTTGGCTTTGCCGTGGCGGTTGACCCCCTCAACCCATTGCGGGCATGGTTTGTACCCGCGGTGAAAGACCAATTTCGTTACCCCGTGGATGGCAAATTTGTGGTGACCCGCACGGACGACGGCGGCAAAACCTTCAAAGCTTTTGGCAAGGGCCTACCACACAGCCACGCATACGATTTGGTCTACCGCCACGGCTTGGCAGTTGCGCCCAATGGGCAAGATTTGGCCATGGCATCAACCACAGGCAGCTTGTGGACGAGCAATGACTCGGGTGAAACTTGGCTCGCAGTATCGCAAAACTTACCACCCGTTGCAGTGGTTAAATTTATTTGAACTTTTGTCTGCTTTTTTAACGTTGTATTGCGCTCGCTCGCGAATATTTCATGGAAGTGTGACTTTGTTTGCGTTTATACGAACATAATTAGCCATATTGAAACAATTTGTATTTCGTGGCGCGTATTCATAGCTCAAAATGAAGTTACATATAAACAAAGCAGTTCATTTTAGTTGTCATGATTGATACCTCTTTGAATCAAAATCAAAGCATTGACGAGCAACAGTACACGCCTTTGGTATCCAAAGAAGTATGGTTTGAATTAGAGTCAAATCGTCAGCTGTTGGAGCCTAGAAAACAAGTCATATCCAGCATATTGAGGTTGATTTCTGCCCTAGCATTGGTGTTTTACACACCTTTTGTGATGGTCTTGGGCTGGCTATTGCTTATTTTTGGCGCGAACGCTTGGATGAGGCGATTCCTGCGTGCCTACGCAGAAGTTCTGGCGCGTCATCCCAACCCAAGCAGCACTTCGCCCGAAGTGGCTGAGATTGTGCGAGGTTACAAATATGCTTGGTTGTTCAATTGTGTTGTTTGGGGCTTGTTGAGCGGTTTGTCACAATTTTGGTTGCCTGAAGGGCCGAGGTTTGTGTGCATCATCATCTTAAATGCGTTGATGTTTTTATCTATCACGCGCACGCACGTGGACCGTTGGCTGATGCACCGGGTAACAGCTATTTTCATAGGTTCACAGCTCATATTTTTGATCATGCGTTTCATCTATATCGGTGACTACACTTCGCCTGGTTCAAGCGACCCACATCGACTCGTCAGCTATTTGATTTACTTGGCTTTGATGTCATATTTGCTGTGGATAGTTGGTAACCGATTTGAGCAAATGCACCACCAGCATTTGAACTCTGAATACAGTAAATTGCAGCTGATTGAGACGCTTAACCTGAGCAAAGCGCAATTGCGCCTAGAGCAGCAAGCTTTGGTGGCATCCAACAAATTGGTTCAGCAGTTTTACTCGGGTGCGGCACATGATTTGCGCCAGCCAGTGTACGCAATGCAGTTATACGCATCCATGCTTTCTGACGATGCCAGTTTGGGCAAAGTGCTGCTTCCCAAAATCACGCAGTCATGCGAGTCTATCAACGACATGTTCAACACGCTGTTTGACTATCAACAAACGCATATGAACGACACTGAGCTGGTTGAGAAAGACATCAAAATTAAAGAAACATTCAGAAGCTTGGCTTTGCATTTTCAACCCATTGCGGCGGGCAAGGGTTTGGAGATCAGGTTCAGGCCGATTGCCGGCTCCATCACGATGGTGCCACTTTACTTAGCACGAATTTTGAGCAATTTAATCTCGAGCGCTCTGCGCTACACCACCAAGGGTGGGGTGTTGGTTGTCGCACGCAAAACCAATTTGAATCTTCAATTTGAAGTCTGGGACACAGGGATTGGCATTGACGATTCTAAAAAACAGCATATCTTCAACGAGTTTTACAAAGTCAATGACATTGAAATTGACAACGAAGGCTTGGGCTTGGGACTAGCGATTGCTAAACAGCTGTCAGCGCGCATTCCCAAGTCTGAGATATCGGTCCGGTCACGTATGGGGCGGGGCAGTGTGTTTACGTTTACGGTGCCCCTAGATCGTTATAAAGCGCATCTGTAGAATGCAGCGATGCATTCAAAATCCAGCCACTTCTTCACCAGTGCCATCTCACGTGCTGTCACATTTGTCTCAACGCTTGCTGTAAGCTGTTCCTTGGCTGGCTGCGCCACCGGCCTCACCAGCAGCGAAGCCAAGCCCACGCCGACACTGGCGTTTCAAAACAAAGCGCTCAGCCCAGCCAACGGTGGATTGCTCATCAACAGCGCGCAATTGCAGCCTGGCGACATCATTTTGACAGCAGACAATGGCATCAAATCGCAGGGGATTCGCTTGATCACACTCTCCCCAGTCAGTCATGCTGCCGTTTACATGGCTGACCAGCAAGTGGCCGAAGCCGTGGGCGAGGGCATTCGCCGCCGCTCTGTGGCTGAGCTGTTGGCGGAGGAAACCACCATTGTTGTTTTTCGCCACCCAGGAGTCACGCAGGACGGTATGCGCAAGATGGATGCTTTTGTAGACAAACACGTTGGTCAAAAGTACAACTACTTTGGCGCGATGCTGCAAGCACCCTTCTCCATCGAGCGCCGCGTTTGCGAGCTGCCTTTGGTTCCTTCAGCAATCCGCGATTTTTGCATCCAGGGTGTGGCGGCCATTCAGCTCGGTATCGGGCGGAATGACCAGTTTTTCTGCTCGCAATTTGTCCTAGAAGCCTACAAAACCGCCGGTTTGCCGCTGACAGACGCAGACCCGCGCCTCATCAGCCCCGGCGATTTGCTGCACATGCGCGAGGGCGATGTGCCCTCGGTCAAAATTCGCCAAACGCTGCAATATGTCGGACACTTGAAAGCTCCGCCAGTCATTGTGGCGCAGGCTCAGGCCAATTAGCTGCCCACATGCATCGTGAAGACAGCACCATTCGACAGCTTGCACTGCCCACTACCTAAGCTGGCTGAGTTCATTTGGTACGTGCAATTGATGTAGCTGCCCCGGTTGCCACTGCCATTGGCCACACCTGTGCGCAAGTTACCGTTTGAGCGTGTCGCTTCACCCATGAAGTTCTCCCCGTTGATAGCCGTGCTAAACGTGCCGCGCCCGTTCAAATCGTTCGTCACCACCGCGCTGACCATGCCGTAGCTGCTGGCCAAGTCATTGCTGGGGTATAGCCGAGCGGCGAAAGTGACAGGGGCGGGTGGAGCGGTGGGCACATACACCGTGGTTGGCGCTTGGTTAGCTTGCTGATTCAGCGGCACCACATAACAGCCAGTCAAAGCTAGCGCAGCGCCTACGACAGTTGTTGCCAAGATGGAAGAGCGAACAACACTAAAACCGAAAACAGAGTTTTTACTCATAAATGACCAGGTTGCACAGGCACATGCCCGTGAACGCAATGTAAACTGCTGGATTCCGATAAGTGTTAAATACTAATACAAGTGTTATATTTTTATACTCAAAGTATCGTTTATTGACGCTTTTCGACTTTTAAATCGTTCGTGCTAAGACAATCTAACAAGAATTGCCTTTAACCTCACAGGCTGCACCAACATGTATTAAATGAGACAATCCAGTCACAAAATAGACATCAAGGAAATTTCATGCTCATTCAACTCACCTACGCTAGCCGCCCATCGCTGGCTTTCAAACCCGAAGACATGGACAGCATTCTTGCCGCGTCAAAAAGAAACAACGCTCGCGTTGGCGTTACAGGAGCGCTTTGCTTAGCAAACGGTATCTTTTTGCAGCAACTCGAAGGTGATCGCACAGAAGTCAACCGCCTGTACCATCGCATATTGACCGACCCACGTCACCGCGACCCAGTCGTGCTCAACTTCGCAGAAATTAACAGCCGCCGCTTCACCACTTGGGCGATGGGCTCGCTAGCCCCGTTAGAAGCTAACCGTCATATCTACTTGAAATATTCCCGCTCAGCCAGTTTTGATCCCTACGGCATGAGCGCTGCTACTTTGCAAGATTTTTTCACCGAACTACTTGCGAATGGTGAATGGATTGTTTGATGTGATTTGCTGGCTGAGAGGGTAAATTTATGCCTTTGGCCAGCGTATTTATTGCCTAAGCAGCTATAAAAAATGTAGCAATTCCTACTTCTGCTCCACATTACACTGCAATCTCAGCATCGCCATCGCATCATGTAGTTGATAGTCAAAATCGCTTTTCAGAGTGCTTTGGGCGTCGGCTATGAACTCTTGCCACATCTCGCAAAAGTCGTTTTGGTAGGCTACTGGCGCATGTTCGCGGATGTAGGCGATGGGCAAATCTGGGTTTAGGCCGGATTTACGGATTTTCTTGATTAAGGCGGTGGCGGATTTTTCGGTTAGCAGGCTGGTGGGCTTGCTGCCAGCGGC
>JAAFJF010000031.1 GCA_013298815.1 Polaromonas sp.
ATCTTCAGACAACTCGCCCAATTGCTCAACTCTTATTGCCAAAATCGTATTGCTTGGGTTCCAGTCTGCCAAAAAAATGTGATCTGCATGCTTGCTGGCAAGCTTGATGCTTGAGGCAATCGCAGCAAACAACTGGTCGATTTTGCTCAAATACACATTGATGCAAGCTCGTGCAGCTGCCGCTTTAGACTCGCAATCACGCAGAATAGCGCGTTCAATGGGTTGCAGTTTTGCGAACTTTACTTTGCGTAGACTGCGCAGTCTAGGCGAAGATGCCGCCAAACTGCATGCCAACGGCTTTGCTTGTATAAGCGCCGAATCCACGAAGACTGGTACGTAAGGGACATGTTGAGTGATTTGGGTGATTTGAGTATTTACATGTGTCATGATGAGATCCTTGATACACACAAACTCGTTCGGAATGAACGATTTAATTTGTGTGTAAATAGAATCTCATATTAAAAAGCGCGCGCAACTTGAATTTTTTCGGAAACGCCTTTTTGAACCAAAAATCAGTATTAAAGAATAATATTTATTGATCCAAAGTGTCACTGGTCTTGTCAGTGCCAGCTTATCTAACACGCTTTCCATATCTTCAAAGTCTAATAACTCGCCCAAACAGCCGTTGTCGATTACCCAATGCATTCTGTCATTACCGTTAATGAGCACCGATGTACTTGACGTTCAAACGGGGTTTGCACCACCTCGTCACAGCTCACGGCAAAGTTCGCTTGGACGTTGTAGCAGTCAAAACCCAAGCCCCCGAGCAACCTGTCGCCCTGCAGTTTATGGTCGAGCGCAGCGGCCAAATCAGCCAGGGCCCCAGCTTTGAAGGCGACGAAACCCTGCTCGGCTCCCTCTGGCGCACCCTAAAAACCCCCAACATCGTAGCCGTCGTCGCCTACGGCGACCCCCAACACGCCACCGGGCGTGACAGGCGGGCTTGGGTGGCGGATGTGAAGGGGGAGATTGAGCGCCTTAAGGCTTAAAAGGCTTGAATTGCCAAATTTGGAGGTATTTTTAGGCTCTAGTCGTCGTGTTTGTTGCCTGGGGTGCTATTGAATTTGTATTTTTTAAATACTTGTAACGACCGTTTGGCCGCGCATGACGCTTGGCTGTTGAATGTTATTCTTCATCCATATGAGATCGATAGGCTCTCAAGCGCGCGCCAATGTTATTGTCTTGTTGGCGAATTGCTTCTACACGCTCAAGTAAAAAGTCTTCTCTAACGATTTCAATAACCGTTGTTCGACGCTGTTCCTCATCATGCCAATTGAACTCAAGTCTTGCAATTGGTATTTCGAGCAGTCTGAGTGAACCATCATCATCGATTCTCGCAGTCATGAGTTGGCCACTAACAACGATTATTGATTGCCAGAAAAACGCGCGCCAATAATCTGTGCTGTCTTCTTTTGTCCATTCATTAAAGCTAGCGAGCTCCCCCTCGGTGTATTCGGCTAAGGCGAGCAAGGATGCTTGCAACTCTTCAGGGTGGGTGGCAGTCAGACTGGCACTGCCAGCGGAGCTGCTTACTGCGCAGTACTGCGCAAAGAGATTGTCCCAATTCGCATTTTTTTCATCGTATATATGAAACTCTTGATAAAACGGACAGGGCATGGGTGTGACCCCGAACTTGATGTAATTTTCCCAGTCCGCGTTTGGGGTCGATGGTCGTTCCGCTAGGAGCACGAGTGGAAGATCATTGTTATAGGTCTCAATTGGTATGGCTGTCTTGACGCAGACACCGTCAGTAGCAGGACTATCGCCATCCTCAGCAACCAATCCAATGAATTTTGTAGTTCCTGTTCGCGCACTTTTGAAAGCGACGTTCGGTTCAACAAAGAATCGAGCCCCGGACAAAGAGCGAATCATTCGCGACGGAAGGAGATAGCCCGATTTTGAGAGGCATTCTTTAACTGCTTCAACTGATATTTCTTTGTTAGATGACATCGTGTAACTTTGTTGCCAATCGTTCATGCTTCGCTTAGCCTAGTCTTGGAGTTAGGAATCACAACATGGCGAAGGGCGGAATGCCTTCGTTTTGTATAGCTTCACGTAGGTCTCGTCGTGCTCGGAGTTCCCACGGTGCCCTGCGCTCAGCGGTAGTATTTTGGTAGAACCAGTCCTTTAGCGACTGGATTCGATCTCTTGCATCCCAGTCGCATGGGATTAACTGCTGTTCGAACGAGACAACCCACCACCATACAAACAGTTCGCCAAAGAGTTCGGTCACCATTTCTTTTTGTACCCGATCATGTTGTACCAAGAAGCTCAGTCGCAAAAAGAATCCAACCACAATCCAAATCTGGGCTGCTTCATCAGGTTGCGTTTGATCCTCGATCTCCAGTAGCGTATTCGAAGCGTAGTCTCTGACGGTTTGCCCCGCTCTGGTCCTTGCTCGATATGTAGACTCACTGTTCCACTCTCGATGCAGGTCTACAACTGTCTTGATTCGCTCCTCTGAGTCCTGCTCCTTCTTACGCTGATCCTCGTTGTATCGCTGTAGAGATATGGCTATATAGGCAACAGCAATGATGTTTAGAAGGGCAAACATTGGATTGAGCATGCCTCCCATATAGTCCCCAAACTGCCCCCATCCTGCCGGATCGGTTGTGGATACATTGAGTGCACGAAGCTTCCATGAAAATGTTGCGACGACAGCGATTATGTAGACGGCAACGAACGCACATACCCACCAAAGTGCGCGTTTGACTGATGCTGATTTCTCTTTAGGCATATAGGAAATGTGATTTCTGGCACTACAGTCTTTGCAGCATATTAAGAAAATGGGTGAAGAATCTGGTTATTGAAATCTTCGATGAAGAGTTTGCACTATATTTCAAAGAAGTAACTAAATGTGTTTCTTCGAAAGCTGGTCCAAAAACACACACGGGTAAGCCATTTTCACAAAAATATCATAGCACCAAAGCCAACAAATACATCGGCTAGCGTGCAATTTGACAGGTCAAAAAGCATTCAAACTGGACTTAGCGATTTTGCTATCAAATAAGTAGCGGTGTAGGCAATAAATACGCGCGGCTAGAGGTCGAAATTAAGCTATTTAAGCCAAAATCCCATTTTCAACCCGCTAAAACCTATTTAGCTTGCCGTTCAAACGTCACAAAATGGTCCACTTCGGCGCGGATGCCTATCCATTCGCCTAGGGAGTGGTCGTGGTGGCTGGGGACGTTGGCGAGGTGGGTTTCTCCGGTTTGCAGGCGAAGGGTGTAGAGGAACTCGGAGCCACGGAAGGCTTTGCGGACGATCTTGGCTTTGACGGGGGCGTGGTCTTCGTGGACGATCTCGTCGGCGCGCAGCAGCAGGTCGCATTAACCGTTGGAGAAAGCGGAGGGCTTTTGGGGGCATTCGTCCAGGCCGCTGAGTGCGCCCTGCCGGCTTTGGACGGTCAAGTGGGCGCTGGCTTCACGAATCGTTGTGAGCAAAAGACGCCATGCCAACCGAAGAGGCCTCCAGCTGGTCGTGGGTGTTAAACAGGGGGACTATATAAATATCCCGAATCTTGCCCGCATGGGTAGCGCGCAGCAGGCGCAGGCTGTAGAAATTGTCGCCTTCTATGATCAGGTTTTGTTGGAAATGCGAGCCTTCTAGCGTGTGACTGATTCGGACACAAGGCGGGGTAGAACGACGTTGGTGTTGAGTGCGGCGTCGCGCTCGATGGCGTTAGCCTCCCAATACAAACCCAGTTTCTGCTTGGTCAAATGCTCAACCAGAAGGCGGCGAAGCTGCGGGGCGTTGAGATTGGCAAGCTGAGAGAGGAGGTCGGTGGTGTTTTGGCTGCGCATCTGATGATTATCACGTTAAAAAAACGGATTCCAAGGGCAGAGGAGCGCTGAAAGTTGAGGTGATTTGCTTTTAAAACTACCAATAACTTCTCCGCCACATGTGGCGGAGCGTTTAAGAAACTTGAAAGGAGCTGAGGCGTGGTTATTTGACAACGAAAAAATCTTGAAAAGTTATCCATGGGCATCCGCTGACACTTTCTTGAAAACGCTATGAAAAATGGTGTCTTTCATGTTTGCAGAATGGCAAGAATCGATGTAATATTCAAATGCACCCAGGCAAATGGGAAATGAATTTATCGTCACTTCGGTCGATAGGACAGATTTTTGGCTATTGACTTAGTCATAAAAAATAATGTGCAAAGCATTATTTTGGACAATCGCGCTCACTTAAAGATGCGATTTCAATTTACATACGTGGAGCAAAACAGGTAAGACCTGTCTGCAGTCTGCTGCGTTCATTTAAAAAACACGCGTGCGCGTCACTAAGAAAATAACTTGAGCATTTCAAGTTTCGCACGCCTGTACGCACGCATCGGGCTCTTATTTCAAATGTTTTTTGGAGCTTCATTATGAAGTTTTTAATTGAGCCAGAAGAGGTGCAGCTGCTTTTTTCAATGGGTCATTCTTCGTTGCACGATTTCAAAAGCGACGGACTTATTTCGCCACCAATTCATTGGAACGGGGAGAGAAAGGTTATGTTTTGCCTTGAAACCGTTGCCAACGAGTTAGCCCGAAATAACAAACTAGACCCGCCAACTGAGCAAACGTTATTGCATTTTTCTACACTGATTTGGCAAGACAGGCGTGCTCAGTTGAACGAGTTGAAGTTGGTGAAAAAAGCTAAACGGGCTGCGAAAGCCCAAGCTTGTAAGTAAGACTTTTACACAGTCTCCCAGAACCCTGTTCGAAGAACGAGGCAATGGGTATGCCGATTGAATTCAGTCGTCATTCCCGTTGTTTCAAAACCCCGCAAAAAGCGGAAACGAAAACAGCATTTGCATCGCAATGATGTGACTTAAACAACGTAAAAAACAAGTGTCATAAGCACTTCCAAGAAAAAATGTTTACTTGCTGTCCATAAGTCAGACCAAGTATCAAAAGTTGCTAAACCTTGAGTCATACCTGCAGCCACTGTTTATGTTGCTTGCAGCAGGTTTATCAACCTTGAATAGAACCTTGAACCAAAAGTTGGTTGAAATATAAACGCACGGGTTGACCACCCGCTTGATGCCTTGGCCGCTATTTAGCGGCACAGCAGCAAGTCAACGCGTGACTACTTTTTAGTAGTCAAAAAAACTCAAAGGGATTCGATACCCTAGGCCATCTTGGTCGTTGTCGAACGCAAGGTGCGCGTTAGCTCCAAATCCCAATCGTTTTGCGGTTGGTTAAGCAGATCGCCAAAAGGTCTCTGCCGCATGCAATGAATCACACGTCATGTATGCGAAAAAAATTAAGTGTTTAAGTTCTTGTGTGATTGCTGGTTTTTCTATTCAGGAGTTCATATGTCAAATTTACTATCACGTGCTTATGGGGTTCAGCAAGGGCGGCTGCCAGATTATCAAATCGTTTTTGATGAGGTTGCTAGTCAGTCCGCCGGGGCCAAACGATTCAGAATCACTATGAGTGATTTTGCGTTAAGGAACGCAGGAAAGCGGGTGAACGGTAATGTTGCAAGCTTTAAAACAATTGAAGCCTCAAAAGACGCACTTGGCGGTATGGCAACGACGTTGTGGGGATTGGGATATCAGCTATCAGCTCCCGAGGGAATTACTGAAAAACATATCCGCGCTCTTATACGTTACAAGTGGGCATGTGGAATCAGTGAGGGCGCACTCAGTGTTTTACAAACGCAATTAAATAAATTGACCCTCTGGATTAAAAAACCTGGCATGGTTAAATCTGCCAGTTTTTATCTTCCAGACGTAGATCCAAAATATTTTAGGCGGAAGAAGGTCGCCGTAAAAAGCAAAAGCGTTACTGGAAATGGTTACGAGCTTGAAACCGTCATCAATAAAGCAGACGCAATCGACCAAAGATTTGGCGTGATGGTGCGAATGTCGATTGCTTTTGGCTTGCGAAGGTGTGAGCTGCTCCAAATCAAACCGCACATTGACGACAGAGAGCTTTACTTAGATATCCGCCAAGGCGTAGCCAAAAACGGGCGGCATCGGGCTATCCCCGTTGAAATGGAAGCGCAGCGGAATACTTTGAATTATGCAAAGTCGCTGGTTCGCAGCTCAGAACACTTGGGATGGATAGACAAACCTCGGTTAAATGGATCGTTATTGAAGCGAAACGAAAACCGGTACAACGATTTTATGCAGCAGTTGGGCTTTACTAAAAAGCATGCAGGGATAACGGGGCATGGACTTAGGGCTGAATATGCCGAAAATATGGCGATTTCAAAAGGTTTTATCCCCGCCACTTTGGGAGGCACTAAAGCAGATGTACTTGAGAAGTTGGATCAAGAAAGATTTGATTTAGCACGTATGCAAGTGGCTGAAAACATGGGACATTCTCGGGTTTCGATCACTGGTGCGTACTACGGTAACCTAACAGCAAAAATTCCAAATAGTTTTGGGCAAAGACTTGGAACGATTCAATTGAGTCAAAGTAGGGTGGCGACTGTCTTTATCAATCCCCCAGTTATCACTCAACCAACAGGTGGCTATGCTCGAATGTCAGCAAGGAAAATTGAATTCGCTGATATTACAGCTTTGATTGAAGATGTAAGCTCTGGATTAGGGGTTGAGGTAAGCCGGTTAGATTTAAAGGCATTTATAAACAGCGATGACAATGGAAAAGAGCGCTTGTCTGATGTTGAGAATCAGGAATTGAGGCGATTGTCCGTAGGTTTGCTGATCAAGTTTGGAGCTAGTTTATGAAATTCGAGTTGATGCATCTTTACCAAGGCATTAACACCGGCACTGTTTTGACGAGCACCACTACTCAAATATATAGTTCTAAAGAGCTCAGTGGGCTAGTTTAAGAATATATTTATTTTCACAAAAATGCAATGCTCAAAGCGCTTTAGTAATCTTCTGCATTTGTCGTATTTGGCTTGCCTTGTATGAATATATTTTAGCTTGTGCTTTTCGGCTGGATTGATCGTAAATAGAGGCCAATT
This sequence comes from Polaromonas sp., assembly GCA_013298815.1. Taxonomy (GTDB): domain Bacteria; phylum Pseudomonadota; class Gammaproteobacteria; order Burkholderiales; family Burkholderiaceae_C; genus Aalborgiella. Next base: position 6,931 of record JAAFJF010000031.1, read on the forward strand.
TTTCCAGTATTGTTGCTGAAAAATAACTATCGTTACCTAGCGCTTTCTCCAAAATTGACAGAGCACGTAAATAAAGTTTTTCAGCTGCAGCATTTTGATTTTTCAAGCGGTATAAATCGCCTAAATTGACCAGATCAGTCGCTAAATTGGGATGTTTGCCGTCTAGTAAAGTTTCGTCAATTTTGATGGCACGCTGCAAAAGTTGCTCTGCTTGATCGAGCTGGCGCTGAGCTGCATAGGTCAAAGCAAGGTTGTTTAGATCCGTGGCGACTTCTGAGCTGTTTATGCCAAACGCCGTTTCGTGGATCGACAACGCCCTTTGGTGCAAAGCTTGCGCATCAGCATATTGGTTATCAAAATAAAGTAATAATCCGATATTGTTGAGACTGGTCGCGACGTCTGGGTGGTTAGAACCCAATGCTTTTTCACGAATGGCCAAAGCCCTGTCGTGCAGCGGTTTAGCTTGCGAATAGAGACGCTGTGCGCTGTAAAGCTCTGCCAAGTTGCTGAGGCTGCTGGCCACCAAGGGGTGTGCATTGCCTAATGTTTTTTCACGAATTTCAAGCGCTTGTAGATGCAAAGGCTCAGCTTCAAGGAATTGACCTTGGTAACGATAAAGCTCCGCGATATTATTCATATGGGTTGCTATTAAAGGATGATCCGCTTTGAATGATTTGATTAATATGTTTTTTGAAAGGGCATAATTTTTTTGTGCTTCGGCATACATGCCTTGCGTACTGTAAGAGCTGGCTAAGTTATTAAATCCGATACCTACTTTAGGATGTTCTGCTCCCAAAGATGTTTCCCAAATCCCTCTTGATTTATCAAAAAGAGGTTTAGCTAAATCAAATTTTCCGAGATTACTGTTTAAAACGGCCAGATTATTGATGCTTTGAGCAAGATTGGGATGATTCAATACGAGCAATTGCTCTTGTAACGCTATAGTTTTTGTAAGCAGAGTTTCAGACTCAGCGAAGGAACCTTTTAGCAGCATCAACTCAGCTACATACGACAGTACACGAGTACTTTCTGGATGATTTTCACCGACAGTGTTTATTAAAGTTTCACGGGCCGATTGCAATAGCGATTCAGCCTTTTTGTAGTCACCTGAATCAAGCATCAGCAGCGCTAAGGCTATATCGTTTTGTAATTTAAGGTGCCGCCCATTTTCAGACAATGCTGTAATGCTGTTTGCAGATTCAGAGAGCAACTTCTCAGCTTTTGTATATTGCCCAAGGTCTTGATAAAAACTTGCTAGTAGCTTAGAAAAAACGATATTTTCGGTTTGGTTTTTTTGTATATTCTGCTCAAAATGCTGATTGCTCGTTTCAAACAGAGTAGAGGCCGAATCATATTTTCCAAGTAGTCTGTATGTATCCGCCAGATACGCATCACTCATCGCGTGCATCACACTATTTTCACCAAATTTGTTTTTGCTCACTTTGGCAGCTAATTGGAACGAAACTATGGCTTGCTGGTAAAGCGCTAGGTTTTGATTGAGCAACCCTAGGCCGATCAAAGATTTAGCGATAGTTGTCGCCATTTCTGTGCTCGACTCAGAGCTCGGCAAAACAGTTAGTGAGGTGAAGATGGCTTTGTAAGTTTCAGCTGCTTTTAAGTAGTTACCTTTTGCATTGTAAATTCGACTTAGTAATTCTAGGCTGGAGAATTTTTGCAACTCAGCACCATCATTTTTAGCTTGCTCTAATGCGTTTGAGGTTAAAGCGAATGCTTTGTCATAGTCAAGAGCATCAAAATGCTTGCTTGCATTTTCTAAGTTGCTGTTCCATTCGCTGAGTCCCGCAGATGTAGTGGTCAGCTGTATTTGTTGTTTTGATTTTAGTATTAAGAAAGTTCCAATAATCAGACCAATCACAACAAGAGCCAGTGCAACTAATTTGATATTTTTTGTGTTTAAAAATAATTTATTTGATTTTCTATTTCGACTGATCAATCGTTTTAATTCTGCTATCACTTCAATAAAAAAAACAGCGCATAGTTGATTGATGATTTCAAGAAGCTTTAAAAATTTATTCATAAATATTAAATTTTAGATAAAAATGAAATAAGGTTTGTATAAGGCGTATTTCCCAAGCGTGGTGTAACTTCATATTTTTGTGTTGCTTCAACTTCGTATGCCATTACACTTTCTTTGCCCCAAGCGTCGATATGTCCACTGTATCCCGTATTGTTTGAACGCAGCATTGGTTTCTGAGCCTCCATCGCCCTAACTTTGCTGATTTGCCAACTGTGCAATGCATATATCTGATTGGGAATCCAAGAATCACTGGCTGAATTAATTAAAACTTGCGCATTTGCAGCATGTTTGTGGATGTTGTTTGGATAAGCAATCTCATTGCATATCGAGATTGCTAAATTAACATCTTTTACTTGCAACAATGTCGTATTACTAAATGAACCAGAATTAAAATTAGCCAAAGGAAATTTGAATATATACGGCATAGCCCAAATTAAAAGTGGGTTGGTTGGCATGTATTCTGAGAAGGGTAATAGTATTTCTTTCGCATAGCGTTTGGTGTTTCCATGCTCATCAAGTTGAAGCATGATATTGAGCGAGCCTAAAACATCGCCGTTTTTTGTAACTTCACTATCTGGTGCACCAAAAAGCTGTGAATTTTTTGATGCAATAACTGAATCAACAATTTGTCGTCTAGTCTGCTTGTCAATACCCTGTGCTGGGTTGACTAAATACAATTCTGGATAAATGGTCAGATTGACATCTTGTAAGGATGATAAGTCGATGATTTTTTGAAGTGAATATTGCTGTACTTTGGCATCATATTTTTGAATATTGGGGATATGCGTATGTACTACACGAATTTGCAGTTTTGCAATGTCTTTACGTGTCCATTCAATATATTTGCTTAAAAAACAGGCAATAAAAATTGCTGATACTATCGCTATATGAGGTGCTTTATTTTTAAAATAAATAATACAGCTAGAAATTGCACCACGCAATCGTAGGTCTGATATTGTTTTGAAAGTTACAGCCAAAAGAGCGCTGAATAAAACAGTCATCGTGGTTACGCCGTAAGATCCAACAATAGGATATATACCTGACAGCAGAGGATTCATCGTTTGCGTGTAACCAATCAATCCCCACGGCATGGCCCAAAATCCTTGACTTCTAATCACTTCTGCCACTCCAAAACTTAGCGAAAAGCTAATTATTAGTAATAAGGCATCATTTTTTTTATTACTATTAAAAAAAATCCAAAATAGTAATCTATTAACTATTGCGTAAGTTAAAGCATATATCAAAGCATGAACAAAGTACAAAGAGGCGGCTACGAGACAGGCTGTTGTTAGGGGAGTCAAAAGTGGATCGTAAATCGCTATCGTGATCCAAAAGGTAGCAGCTGCAATAAAGCCTATAGACCAGAAAAAAATCAACGAACTTTGAGTTGTGACTTTGTTACATTCATGAGTGAGTGAAAATAAAACACCAATGGAAAAAATAGTTATGACACAGTTTGTAGGTAAACTTATATTAATTCCTGCTGAAATTCCCAAAAAAAAGCAAGTGGCTATTCTGAAAAAATATGTGTTTGAAGCAAAAAAAACCTGAATTTTTTGTAAAGACATGTTGTGCAGTTTATCTGAAATAGATCAAAAGCAACATATAGAGTATCCAAAACGTGATTTTTTGGCAATTTAAGCAGTTACTTTTGTGCCAAACTGTAAGTTTCATACAGTTGTCATTCAGTTTGCAGGAAATGCAGTTATAGTTCATACACGATGAGTTGAAAGTGATTCAGCTTCGTGTAAGTGATACGTTTATTCAAGCCTTGATGAAAACTTAATCTCATTGCAGGGTGTCGACTACATCAACGGCTTACGGCTTCGGTGTTTTGATGCTTTTTCTTAACTTTCAAAAGGAAATTTTATGAAATTATTCAATTCTTCAAAGAAAAAAATGCTCGGCCAGGGCATGACCGAGTACATCATCATCGTTGCTTTGATCGCTATTGCAGCGATTGGTGTGTTTGCGGCTTTTGGTGATGTTGTGAAAAACCAGGTTGGTGCCATGGCTCAAGAACTTAGCGGTACATCGGGTGCAGCGGGGACAACAAAAGCAACCGCAGCTGGTGTAAGTGCTGAGTCTAAAGCTGCAAAGAAAAATGATTTGAAGAGCTTCACAGGCAATCAATAAAAATTTTCAATTCAAAATAGTTAATTGTTAATATTTTTATTAACAATTAACGTTTTGTATTATATTAAATTTCAAAAAAATTTTAATGATTAAAAATTTCGTAATAATTCTTTATGCAGCAGTTGTATTCTTAATGAGTTCTCTTGCGTGTGCGCAAACAGATTTGGGAAGAGTTAATCATCCATTGCTATCAGGGCCAATCGGTTACGGCTTTGATGATGTAACTCGCGTAGTCGAATACGGAACGCTAAAAAGAGGCTTTGGCGGGTTCAGTGGTGAATTTCTATGCAATGAGAAAAAAAAGTGTAGCGATAATATTCCAGGCTTTAAAGGTGGGAAATTTGTTGCAGAGGGTAAGCTAACCGAAATTTCTTACAGGAACGATAAAAATCCTGCAGGAGAAATAGCGATCTTGCGAAGCTATGAAAATGCAATCAAACAAATTGGTGGTGTAAAGCTGTCGGCAACAGATTCTGCCGCTTTCGGTTCTCATTTATTTTATATTGAAAAAGTGAAAACTTGGATAGTTTTGCATAACTTAAATAATCAAGTTTATTTAAGTATTCTTGAGGGTAAAAATTTTGAGCAATTAGTAACTGCAGGACAACTTGCAGAGCAAATAGATAAACAAGGTTTTGTAAATCTTAATGTCAATTTTGATACTAATAAATCACTTATTAAAGAGAGCGATAAACCTGCCATCAACGAAGTAGTTGCATTATTAAAAGATGATTCTGGTCTTAAATTGTCCGTGGAAGGGCATACAGACAATGTTGGTAATGCTGTAGCGAATAAAGCATTGTCACAGGCAAGGTCTGATAGTTTGGTGGCTTACATGGTTGCTGCCGGTATCTCTTCTAAGCGCCTGGTCGCAAAAGGTTTTGGAAGCGAGTCGCCAATTTCTGATAACCGAACCGACGAAGGTAAAGCGAAAAATCGACGTGTCGAATTGGTAAAAATCAAATAATTTCGCCTATGCTGCATTTTTTGCTATAAAAATAATAGCTATTTAAGCAATTAATACGCCGGTTAGGGGCATATTTTTACCCCGAGTGGGGTGTTTATCGAAGTAAGGAAGTGTTCCGATGAAGTTTGTTCGAAATTTGATCAAAAGTTTGCTACTTGCTTCAACCGCTGTGGCGGTAACTGCTGCTTACAGTCAGAAGATGTCGGATTTATTGGTGACTAAGGATGCTAAGCCGGGTCAGTGGTTGTCGACGCCAACGCAAATTCCTAAAGGGTTGGAAGCCATGATGAAGCCCGATTCAGTTTGCGCAACAAAGACGCAATTGCTTGAAAGGTTAAATCAATCTATTCAATATGTTAAATCTGGCAATAGCGGTGGATATATATGCCCGACAACGGTTATCAGTAATACATCTACAGAAGCAGTTATGAAAATAGCTTGCTCCAAAAAGAATTCGGGTATTGATGCTGAAATGACTAACTCAATCAAACGTACTGCAGACGATACGTGGTTATTTACATTCGAGGGGCCAAATGGCAAAGGTGGAGTGCAAAAAATGCAAACTTCAATGAAGTATTTAGGTGAATGCCATTCTTAAGTCATTACTACTAATATGATTAGTTTTCGATAGACATCAATTTTTCAAATTATATTAAATATATACATGTTGCATAGTGGAATACATTTCAAACAAAAAGGTCAGTCCCTATTATGGGTACTTGGTTTTTTGGCTACTATGGCAGTAACGTTTGCGGGTGTATATAGCGTCGGGCAAACTACCTCAGAGAAACAAAAAATAGTGAATGCAGCAGATGCCGCTGCTTACACAGGCGCGATGGTAGAGGTGAGAGCGCTTAATTTGACTGCGTATGCTAATCGCGCAGATATTGCAAATGAAGTATTTCTTGCGCAGATGGTTAGTATGCAGTCTTGGGTTGATTATATGAAGACTTCTGCAGGTAATTGGAAACTTGTAGCGGAAGCGTTATCTTGGATTCCCGGTGTCGCTGCAGTTGCTTCAGCTTTGGAAGCTATTGAGAGTGGATTAAGTACCGCTGCTGATGTTATGAAGGATGCAACCATGCCTGCGGCCATTTTTGCTGTCGAAGGTTATTACACAGTTATGGACAATGCGTTGAAAACTGTATTCGGCACTACCGGTTCCTTAAATATGGCCTTTGCTACACAAAGCGCGGCGGATGCTGTCCTTGCTGCGAATGTGGCAACACAGGGTGGAAAATTGGATTCCGCACCAGTTGCTATCAATACCATAGCGCTTGGTGCAATAAATGCTATGGAGTGGAAGAAAGCATTTCATCGATATGACAGCAGCACTGGGGGTGATGCAGGATCTGCTTCGGACGATGGACGACGTAATGCAAGAGACATACTCGTTAATTCAAGAGATGAATTTTCTAGTGAAAGAAAGGGGCCGAATGGTCTTTTTGCACTTTTCTTTGGTAATTTAAAAGTCGGAGGTTGTCCCTTGCCAGAATTTGGTGTCTCAAGAGATGGGCCTACCCAATTAAAAAAATATGAACGCTGGGAAGCGCAGGATACAACAGAATATTACTTAACAAGCGGGGCAAAGTGTAAAAAATCAAGCATTCCTATGGGGTGGGGTAGATCTACTGCTGCTAACGAAGAAGATGCGGGTGATATGAAAACTGAACCGCACGCTTCAGCGGGTGAATTAGCATATTACGAAGTTAAAAAGAATGCCAAATGGACTGGCGTGAAAGCTTTCTGGGACGTTAGTCGTGATTCAAATGATTATCCTGTCGCTGCATTTAAACCTGGTGAAGAAACATTAACCTTCACGGTTGCAGTTGCGAAACGAAAAGCAGAAATTCGCAACAACGAGCATTCAAGCCTTAATTTTATGAATACACCTAACACGACAAGTCGGTTGGGATCAGCAGATGCGAAAGCTGACTATATGAATGACCAAATATCTGCGAAAAGTGAAGCTAAGGTTTTTTTTAGCAGGCCTGCAAAGAATAACCAAGACTTCACAGGAACTCGATTATTCAGAGAAGATGATCACAAAGAAATAGCTAGTTTATACAACCCGTATTGGCAAGTACGGTTGAAAAATGTTGAGACTAATCCTTTGAATATGTCTACTAAAGATTTGGCAAAAATTACGGCCATATATGGTACAAATCTTCCACTTGCACCTTTTTCTCAATAATTTATAAAAAATATGTTCGCAGTAAAACCTAAAACCATAACTATTTCAGTTGCCCTTTTGTTAATCATAGGCACATCAGTATTTTATGGTACAAACTCAATTGCACAAAAAATATTTACTACTTCAGATAATATTGTTTTAGTTAAAAAAATTGTCTACCATGATCCAGAGCTTACAGCTCAAAAAATTCATTCATATCAAAAGCAGTGTACAAAAGCGAAAGAGGCATTATACGAAACTACAAAAATTGCTTCATTAGCACCTAAGCCTGAGGATTATACGAGTATAGATGAAATTAGGAAATTTCAAAATGTCACGGAAACTGAGTATTTCAGCGGAAATAGGTATGCGCGCTATGAAATAGGGCAAAAATTAGTATTGAGCGAATCTCAATCAAAACTAAAATCACCAGATGAGTTTGATTGCAGTCTTAAAGTTAAAAAATACATAACCGGTGAAATTCGTACGCCAAATCAAAGTCTGCATTTTTCAAAAACTGGCAACGATCAAGGAACGATCAACATTGCAAATTTAAGAGCTGGACTTTTCGAAAGAATTCAAATGCCAACTGTGCCTAAAAATGTAGAAACTATTACACTAGAAAATACAAACCATAAATGCATGCAAAGCGTAGAAATTCCAAAATGTTTTTTTAAAGATATGCCAATTCATGTAGCTTCAAAAAGAGCAGTAATTTTACAAACAACAACACCCCAAAAAGGTGTTTCTAAGTTGTATGACGTAGTAAGTGAGATGGAAATGCCAAATGCACTAGCTGGTTTTGGAGACGGTACAGTGTATCGAGGTTCTGATTTCGTTGCTTCAGATCACAAATTTGACTCTATATCTATTGGAAAAGAAATTCCTGAGAGTAAATTTGATATGTCAATGTTTAAAGACTACAAAATCATTAAACAAAATTGATTTATAAACAGTATGTATAAATGCAACAATAGCCGTCCTAAATATTCTACTGGTCAATCAACTGTAGAGTTTATAGTAGCTTGTTTGGTGATGATTCCATTATTTTTTGGGATTTACTATTTTGCGAGATACTCTGACATTAAAAGTTCGGCAATTCAAGCTAGCAGGTATGCTGCGTTCGAAAGATCTTGGGATCTGAATAGCAATATCAAAAGTGATGAAGTGCTCAGAGAAGAGGTAAGAGCACGGTTTTTTACTCAAACAGAAAAAATAAATTATCAAGATACTTCTGCTGGAGCATCAAAAGCCGTTCCTCTATGGGTTCAAGTGAATGGCACAAAATTAATAGCCAATTATTCAGATGTTAAAACCGATCCTGGCCCAACTGTTAACTTTACCGCTGGTGCAATTACCAACGCTTTGAATAGCGCTGGAGCAGCAGTTTTTAATTTGCCGAGTGGCGGTATTATTAAATCGCAAATTGATGTGCCACTAGTTAACGTAGCTAATTTTGAACCACTTAAGTCAATTAATATAACTTTACCTGCTGCAACAGCAATAGGTAGTGGTAGCTGGAATGCCGCTGGTACCAAAGGTACAGATAGCGTTTGTGATAGGGCGCTTCGAGCAGTGCCAAGTCGATTCTTAGATGCTGGTTCAATTGTGAGCTTTGCAATGAGCCTATTCGAGCAATCTGAGCTTAAGTTTGGCATTATGTTGCCCGACTATGTGCCACCAGGTAGCGTTCGCACTAACAATTCACCAGGCCCATCAAGTACACCATTGCCTAGTCAAGCTTGGAACCCATGTACCTCTGCTCGGAATCCAAATTAAGATGCGCGCCATGATTATCAAGTTGCTTGCTAAGTCTATGTGTTTCTGCACAGGCTCATCAATCTTGCTAGTCAGTAGTGTTTTTGCGCAAACATATACTAAATCTGCTACGCCATGGCCTGAGTTTCCTGAGCCACCAAAGGCGAAAGTAGAGTGGGTGTCAAACGATATGCGTGTAAATGGCTTGCCTATGAAGGTATTGCATTTCAATAGCCAAGTTGCAAAAGCTGAAATAGTAGCTTATTACCAAGCTCACTGGGATATCGCCGATAAATCGCTCGGTTTACCCGCTGATTCAAAAGTAAAAGGTGCTGTTGTCTCACAAGTTGGCAAAGATACTGTGATCGGCAAGGTACATGGCCCATTTTATATGAGCGTTAAAGTTAAAGACCAAGGCTTGTCAGGATCTCAGGGAACGATGACAACTTCAATGATTTTAGGCGTGTCTGCGGAAATCAATCCTAAAGGCGTACCGGCACCGAGTGATGCTAAAGCAATGAGTGTTATCGAGTCTGCAGATTTTGGAAAACAAAGTAAACAAGTATTGTTTGTTTCGCGCAACTCTGTTGCAGCTGTCAAATCGTTTTATCAACAAAGTTTACCCGCTTCTGGTTGGACATTGCTAGATTTGCACGGCGATGGTCGTGCTCTAAATGGTATTTCAGGATTTGTAATGACTTTTGTTAAGAGTAAGCAGCAGTTGGATATTATTATTGGACATGATGTACAAAAAGGTGCAACTGTTGTTAATGTAAATTTAATTTCACTATGAAAAATAATAATAAAGGATTCGCAACGATTGAATATCTAGTAATTTCATTCATGCTCATTTCAATTCTATTTATGGGCGATCCTAGTTTAGCTTCTCAAGTCGTTACCGGTCTAAAACGCTATTACAAAGCATTATCGTTTATTATTTCTCTTCCTTAAGGATATTCAAGTGGCAGTAAAATTAAATAAAAATTGGCTATTACTAACAGGAGCAATTGTAATAGGAGCAGTTGCATTTTTTCTGAGTTATAGCGCAATTAATACAAAAATAAAACAATTAGACGAAGAGGCCACTAAAGGAAAAGTAATGGCATCAGTTGTCGTTGCAAGTCGCAACTTGCAGCCTGGTGAATTAATCAATTCAAGCTCTGTATCGTTACGAAAGATTCCTCAAGAATTTATCAATAGTTCATCTATTACTGGTGATAATTTTGAGACTGTTGATGGTCAGGGTTTACTGTTGGCTGTTAAAGCTGGTGAACCTATTTTGACTAGTTATACAGTTACTAGGGGTGGGGCATATTTCTCTGGGACTTTGAAGCCTGGAAGAAGAGCATTGACTATTGAAGTTGACGAAATCAGTTCTATCTCTGGCATGCTGCGTGCGGGCGACAAAATTGATATTTTAGTTACTGCAAAACAACCAAAGAAAATTGGTATTGTTGCTGCTACGGATGATATGACTTTTCCGTTACTGTCAAATTTATCTGTTTTAGCAACAGGGCAAGCTCAAAGGGGTAGTGGAAATGCAACGGTGACCTATACGCACATCACCTTGGATGTTACACCGGATGAGGCAAATAGCATTATTGCTGCAAAAACGGGTGGAAAAATGACTGCTGTCTTACGCAGTCCGACAGATGAGTTGCCAAATAACAGTCAAATCAAAACAATGGCTAATGTGGTTCCAAGTGCGCAAGCAGGTGAGCCAAAATTAGTAGAGTATTTGGTTGGCGGAAGTGGGGGGTCAGGTGCCGGTATTATTACTCAATCACCAGCACTAGCGCCAGCAGTAAATCGACAAAACAATAATCAAATGAGTTTGACTGCTTCAGATATGGGAGCCATAAAGCGTGCTTTAAATAGTACGGAGCAATCTGTGCCCAATTCTTCTAATAATAATTCCATTCAAGCAAAATAATTTTCTAAAAAAGTTAATTTAAAATATTGCAATAATTTCAAATATGTATATGAAAAACAAAAACACTAAAAACGCTACATTCAACGCGTGTGCAATATCAATTTTCGTAATGGGAATGGTGAGTAGTCATAGCTATGCTTCTACAAATGATGATGTAATAACTATAGCGCAAGCTAATGTAAATATAAATCAAGCAACTAAATCCTCTACAAGAAATCTTGATGCTTCGATTGGAAGTGTGGCGGCTAATATCGGGGCCATACCTATAATCGTATACCCAGGACAAGTAAAAGTTATTGAGCAATCTGATGTAGAGCGTATTGCGATTGGAAATGGGAAATTAGTTACTGCGACAGTTGTTGGAAATAAACAAATAGTTTTATTAGGTGAGGCTCCAGGCGTTACTTCTTTGTACGTATGGTTAAAAAATGGTTCGCAAAAAAATTATGAAATTACAATAACTTTAGATAATGCACAAAAAACTGCTAATGAGTTACGATCCTTACTCTCACTTGACCCAGAGGTTAAGGTATTGACCGTTGGAGAGCGCGTAGTTTTAAATGGCAAATATTCTAACCAAGAAACCGCAGAGAAGGTTAAAAAAATTGCAGCGGCTTACCCACAAGTTTTAAATTTAATTAATCAACTTCCAGTTGAAATCGTTCTTACACCAGAAAAAATGGTTCTTTTTGAACTTAAAGTTATTGAGGTTCGAGGAAGCGCTGTTGATAACTTGGGTGTCAACTGGAAAAATTCAAATCTTGATGGGCCTAGACTTCAAACTCAAGCCTTACTTGCTAGTAACGCAAATGCCTCAGCGTTTAGTAATACTTTGAAAGCTACACCCATCCGTCCATTTTTATCTTTTTTGAGTTTAACTTCAGATGTAACTTCAGCCTTAAATTTCTTGGAAAAAAATGGTGATTTATGGACTCTGTCAGAACCAAGAATCAGCACTGTCAGCGGAGGAAAATCTAAAATCCATGTTGGCGGACAAATACCAATTCCCGTGGCCAGTGGGCCGAATGGTGCAATTGCTATTGTCTACAAAGATTATGGAGTAATGGTAGAGGTTGAGCCGGTTATTGATAGTCTTGGCAATATTCGAGCCAAAATTAAATCTGAAGTTTCTGAAGCTGATTTACGTACGCCGGGAGCGCCTACTTTTGCTACAACTAAAACTGATTCTGAAGTTAGTTTAAAAGAAGGTGAGACATTAGTGATTTCAGGTTTGCATAAAAATGGTGGAGGAAAAACTATTGCGGGTGTAAATGGATTAATGAATATACCTGTTGCTGGTCGTCTATTTTCGAATCATGAATTTTCAAATGAGCGTATTGATATGATGTTAGTTGTAACACCGCGTATTCATATTCCTGGAAGTCAGCTTTCTCAAACTGATAATTCAAAAGCTATCAACGAAATAAATGCAATTCATACAAAAATTGAAAATGCAAACAAATTTGATCATACTATTGAAAATGAAAGAAAATTGAAAGATAAGAAAAATGATATTGTCGAAATTAAGTCTAATTATTTACCTCAAATCGAGGTTAATGATAAATAACATTTATTTAACATGTTAATCACGACTATATGTTATTTGTAGAATATTCATCAAAAGACAAAGGATCTTTTTCGCAGCAGTTAAATGCAGCGAAATGTCTAATAGGAAGCGGTCCTAAAGCTGATCTGGAGCTGACTGGGTGGAAGGTGCAAAAAGAACATGCTGAGTTATTTGTTTCTAATGAGCAAGTATTCATCAGGGATTTTGGTTCAATGTTTGGTACCCAAGTTGAAGGTAAAAAAATAGCGACTTATGGGCCGTTAAGTCCAAATGACGAAATCTCAGTGGGGCAATATTTAATTAAAGTTCGTTGGAAACGTGTAACTTCAGGAGTAGATATCCGTTCCGATGTTGCATCTGAAGCCATAGTTTCTTCTATTAATCATATCGCACCTTTAATTATTGAAAAAACTACAGATTTAGTTTTTAAAAATCCACAAACTGCAGTTGTATCGAGTACTGAGATGAGTAGCTCAAATGGAAAACAGGCACCGCAAATTCATGTAAAGAGTATTCCTATCTCAGTGGTTATCGATCAAGAATTACTTGGTCTTCGTCGAGAGGTACATGAAAAATTAATCGCCGCTTTCGATATGCGGCGGATTGATATTCATAAAATGGAAGACAAAATTCTAAGAGAAAATACGAATACTGCAATTATCGAAATTTTGAAGAATATGCCAAATTTACCTAAGCATATTGACCGAGATTTGCTGCTTAGGGAGGTTCGTGATGAAGCTATAGGGCTTGGTCTTTTGGAGCCTCTGTTAGCGGATCCCACGACAACCGAAATCATGGTCAATTCTGTTGATGAAATTTTTGTTGAAAAGCAAGGTGTATTGCAACGCGTACCACTTGCATTTTCAAGTGAAAAAGCAGTAATGGGCATTATTGAAAGGATTGTTGCACCAGTAGGACGTCGTATTGACGAAAGCTCACCTTTAGTAGACGCACGCTTGAAAGATGGCTCACGATTTAATGCCATTATTCCACCACTGGCCTTAAAAGGGCCGTCAATGACTATTCGTAAATTTTCTAAAAAGAAACTAGATGGTACTGATTTAATACGCTTCAACTCGGCTAGCCATAACATGGTAAATTTTCTTCAGCTTGCAGTGAAACAGAAGAAAAATATTATTGTTTCAGGTGGAACCGGTTCCGGGAAAACCACACTGTTAAATATTCTTAGTAACTTTATTCCAAGTGAAGAACGAATTGTCACTATTGAAGATGCAGCTGAATTGCAATTAGATCACGAACATTTGGTGTCGTTAGAAGCAAGACCTGGGAATGCAGAAGGTAAAGGTGGAGTTTCTATTCGAGATTTGGTAAAAAACTCGCTACGTATGCGACCTGATCGAATTGTAGTTGGTGAATGTCGTGGCGGCGAAGCACTCGATATGCTGCAAGCAATGAATACAGGTCATGATGGTTCATTAACCACTGCGCACGCCAATACGCCTAGAGATATGCTTGCGCGCGTAGAAGTTATGGTCTTGATGTCTGGAATGGATTTACCAATTGTTGCTATTCGTGAGCAAGTAGCTTCTGCAGTCGATATTATTGTTCAGCAAACTAGATTTGCTTGTGGTAGTCGAAAAATAACAAAGATTACAGAAGTAACTGGTGTCGAATCGGGCAAGATTCAATTGCAAGATATTTTTGAATATATTGAAACTGGGATGACTGAGAACCATAAAACTGATGGTTACTACACCGCCTGCGATGCGATTCCAGAATTTTATGAAAAATTGAGAAGTATCGGCATGCAAGTCGATATGTCGATATTTAAAAAGGAAATTAAATGATTTTAATGATGTCATCATTAGTTGCCTTGTGCGTGATAATTGGAGCCTATGCACTCTATGGTTTTTATAAAAAATATCGGAGTGAATTTACAAAAACAGCTGCGCTAACACTTGATGACATGTTCATGTTCATTGATCCTGAAAAATTATTTTTCGTAAATATTATCGTGTTATTTGTTGTGCCAGTTTTGACACTGCTTTTAACAGGCTCAATTCCATTTGCAATAATTTTAACGATGTTAGCAATATTGATGCCACGCGTGATGTACAGCATTATTAAGAAAAAGCGCATTAAAAATTTAATAGAACAAATGCCAGATGCTTTAAATATGATGGCGGGTTCTTTGCGATCCGGCTCAAGTTTATCTATGGCTATGGATTTTGTAGCAACTGAAACTGCACCACCGTTTAGTCAAGAGCTTTCTTTAGTATTGCGTGAACAAAAAATGGGCGTTTCTTTTGAAGATGCAATGGAGAGTATGGCCCGAAGATTAACGCTTGAAGAGGTTGATCTTATGGTTTCCGCGATAACTATTTCTAAGAGCGTTGGTGGTAACTTAGCAGAAGTTTTGGAGCGTTTGGCGAATACGCTTAGGTCTAAAGCTGCAATGGAGGGGAAAATTAAAGCCTTAACTTCACAAGGTAAATTACAAGGAATAGTTGTTGGCTTATTACCTGTATTTTTAGGTTTTGTTTTATTTCAAATGGAACCTGAAGCCATGCAACCACTTTTCACTACGCTATACGGTTGGATTGTGGTTTGTATTATCACTGTGATGTTACTTGTTGGCGGATTTTTCATTAAAAAAATCGTCACTATTGACGTATAAATATATGCAAGTAATTTATACAATATTAGCTGCGTTAGCGTTCACACTAGCTGTCATCGGAATTTTTTATGCTGTTTATCAACTGTTTAAAGAAACGCCAATTGAAGACAGAAAATACAAAGATAAACCACCAACTGTATATAGGTTACTTTGGCCAATTATCGAGTTATTGAGTGTTAGCTTGAGCTGGACATTAAGCGCAAAAGCAGAAGCAAGTATCCAGATTGCTTTGCTGAGAGCAGGGCAGGATTACACATTAAATCCAAAACAATTTCATGCTGGAAAAATTCTAAGTGCTGTATTTGGATTATTACTTGGACTCTTACTAGCAAGTGCTTTAGGACGTGGTGGTTTTAGTTTTGCATTTATTTTGGCAGTATTGGCATATTACTATCCAAATTTGTGGCTAAAAGAAGTTACTGTCAAGCGAAATACAGCGATTTTAAAAGCATTACCTTTTTT
Source organism: Polaromonas sp. (assembly GCA_013298815.1). GTDB lineage: Bacteria > Pseudomonadota > Gammaproteobacteria > Burkholderiales > Burkholderiaceae_C > Aalborgiella. Next base: position 22,603 of record JAAFJF010000031.1, read on the forward strand.
TGTCGACTTATTAACACTTTCAATTGAAGCCGGTTTGAATTTATCAGGCTCATTGCAGGCAGCAGTAGATCGGAGTAAACCAGGCCCGTTAGTCACAGAGATCGATCGCTCGTTGAGGGAAATACGAGGCGGAAAAGCTCGGATGGATGCTTTAAGAGATTTCTCTGACCGACTCAATTTCACGCCTATTACAAGTTTTGTAAGTGCTCTCATTCAAGGTGAAAAAACGGGTTCTAGTTTGAGTCCGATTCTTAGAGCGCAAAGCGATCAAAGACGGATTGAACGTTTTTTGCGGGCTGAAAAATTAGCCATGGAAGCACCTGTAAAAATGTTAGGGCCGCTGATACTTTGTATATTTCCTTGTACTTTTATTGTTATCGGCTTCCCGATTGCGACTAAATTTCTTGCTAGCGGCATATTGTAAATATGTTTCTACATTTAAACGATATAAAAACAGAATACGTTGTATCTAGCGCTTGTAATTTTATTCAAAGAGCGTCTGGTCTGATTTTTAGAAAACAACTGTTAACTAACGAGGTTTTTCATATAAAACCTTGCAATAGTGTTCACACATTCGGAATGAAATATGCCATTGATATCGTGTACTTAGATAAAACTGGTGTCATTTTGAAAATTATTAAGAACATGCAGAGAAGAAGAATCAATTGGTGCTTTAAAGCTCATTCTGTTATTGAGTTTAATTCAAATACGTCAGATTTACTTGCAATGCAAATTGGCGATGTTATTTCTTTTTGAAATTTGATATATGAAAATTCGAAACAAAAATCGGTTTCTACATTTACGTTTAAAACGATATGATTCTGGGGCGTCATTAACAGAATTCGTGATTGTTACGCCTATTGCGATCTTATTTGTACTAGGAATTATTCAATCTGGTTTGATTTATATGGCTAAGTTAACATTGAATAATGTTACATTCTTAGCTGCCAGACATGGTGCTAATAAAGAAGGTGATAAAACTGAAATAAATAATTCAATAGCTAAAGGATTAATTCCTTTTTATATTGACGCAACATCACAACCTTCATTTTCCAGTATGGGTTTAGCTTTTGCAGAGGCCAAGGTGAAGCTAGCGTTACCTTGGAACAAGCTAGAAATACTTAGCCCTAGTCAAGAAATGTTTGATACTTTTGGCATTACTAGTACTGGTACAACGGGTAAATATATCCCCAACGATAATTTAGAGTACCGCGACGCTAGTCCTCGCGCAGCAGGATCAGGGCAGATTTCCATCCGTGATGCGAATATTTTAAAAATTAAATTCACTTATGGTTATGACATTAGCAAAATTCCCTTAATGGGAACGATTGTTAATAATATTATGTGTAGTGGACTTACGAACAGCGTCAAGGCTTGGGGTGGAGGAGGGCTGGGCACTGTTGTTCCAGATTCGAATTGCCTGTTGTACTACTCTATGAAAAGAGTGCCCATTGTTTCTTATGCCACGGTTCAAATGCAAAGCAATGCCAACGAGACCAGTGTGATTAGTGGTTCTACGCCAAGCCCGTCGCCGACACCAAGCCCAACGCCAGTGCCAGCGCCTACACCGGGTCCAACACCGACACCAGGGCCAACACCATCACCGAATCCTTCGCCAACTCCAACGCCTGGGCCTGCTCCAACGCCAACAGATCCTAGTACTACCTGCTAATGAATAGCCTTTTATCACTCTTTCTTTCCGCGACCTTGTTGCTGGGAGTCAGCCCAGCTCGGGCTCAATCTTCCGTCATACCTGGTTTTAATGTCACCACAAGCATTTGCGATCCTAACTTTTGTCCTGCAAATAAAGTTGACTATGCAAAGAAAAATAATTGCAAATTTCTAGAAGATATATGTCCAGGGTTAAAGCAAGACAATAAAGGCGCTAAAGCCGAGGACAAAGGATTTTGGGGTGAGGCGTGGGATACCATTGCTGCAGGTGCGACATACGGTTATGAGTTCATGAAGGGACTTGCAACCGGTTTAATAGGACAAGTTACCGATTTGTGGGACTTGGTTAGCAGCCCCATTGAAACTGCGAAAGGGTTGATTGAATTAGGCAAAGCTTTTTATGATGATCCCAAAGGGACAATCAAAAAACTTGCCGAAGTGTTAGGCCAGGAGGCCGTCGACTCCATTACTCAAGCAACCCAATGCGGGCCGTATTACTTAGGCAATACGATAGGTAAATACGTTAGTCCAGCAGTAGCGTTAAAAATTGCGGGCAAACTTGGTAAATTTGGCAAACTAGACGATGCCATTAAAGCCGTTAAAAAAGACTTCGGTTGTGCAAGTTTTGCCGCAGACACAACCGTATGGACGTCCACAGGTAGGGCATCAATTCAAAGTATCTCTATAGGTCAACTAGTTGACTCAAGGCACGATCAAAAGTGGAGTCAAGCACTTCAAAAAGTAAGTAATACCTTTAACCGAAGCGCTCCAAACTATTATCAGCTTCGTACCGAAGAAGAAAGTTTCCGCGTAACCGAAGAGCACCCCTTGTGGGTGCAAGGTAAAGGCTGGACGCCAGTCAAAGACATTACTGACGAAGATGTACTCGCCACGCAAACCGGCGATACCTTGGTTAAAGAGATCAGCAAGGTCAATAAACCTTTGCAGGTTTATAACTTTGCGGTTGAGAATACACCGAATTACTTTGTTGGGGCATCTGGGTTGTGGGCACATAATGCCAAATGTGTAATGAATATAAGCATTTGGGGGCCCAAGGCTAATGATGTAGTTGATTACGCCAAAAAGAATAATGGTGCCGCAAAGCCTGGCACACATAGACCAGATTATCCAAATGGTGCAAATTTTGCTAATGATGGTAGGGGTTCAGGACAAGTTCTTCCAAAAACTGAGGCTAATGGTAAAGCAATTACGTATAAAGAATATGATGTAAATCCTTACACAACTAATAAAGAGCGAGGACTAGAGCGTGTTGTTATGGGTAGCGATGGGAAATCCTATTACACAAGTGATCACTATGCAACATTTACAGAAATAAAGTAAATATGAAAAATTGGAATACGTTATCAGAAGAAGAATATAACCATACATGGGATTATATATTTAATGAATTAAATTTCAATCCATCTCCGTATGAAGCAAAAAAATTTAATAATTTACCCGCCCCCAATTTATGGTTTGACACTGCATCTCTTTTTGATGAAATTTTCACAAAAGATGATTTTGATGAATTAAATACTATTGCTTTGGAATTGCTTCGGAAAATAGCGAAAAACAAAAATATTTACGCGCTTGACTGGCAACATGAGTGTTTCAGTTTTAATCCTTATTTACCATTCGATAGATTTGAAAATAAAAGCTGGGGAATTCCCTTTTTGCCTGATGGTGATTCTACATTTTTTTTAACAAATGATTTGTCTAACGGTGTATTTGGTGATGGCATAAATTTACAAATATGTTTTTGGGGCAGTGAGCTTTTAGATGCGTTTAAAAAATTTAATACTCCAAAGATATTATCTAATCAAATGACTACATCTAAAAAAATAGCACGACTTTCTTCATGAGCATCATTTACATTCTAGGAAACTTCCTTGGTCGTGCGGTCACAAGCTATTTGCTTGTGTGGCTATTTTATTTATTGATTAATAAGTTTAAATGGCGTATTGCTTTTAAACAAAGTGCGCGGTGGTATAGCTGGTTGGCTGTTATTTTGATGACACTGTTGGGTCTAGGTGCCTCATTTGTACGGCAGGGTGGTTTGATATGACGGTTTTGAATCGGCGAGCTGCTATTGAGCAGACTGTTTTGGCTTGCACTGGTTTAGGAATAGGTTCTATTTCACTTCAAGCGAATGCACAAAATAATTCACAAAATGAAAGACCACCTCGTGCGCTGCGTGAAATGTCTATTCATAAAGTCAAAGAGTTGGGTTTGCAAATATGGATAGAAAACCAACCTGCGTGGGATGCGAGCTTAACGACAAATGGTGGGCAAGCTACTTTTAGTGCGGTCAGCCCGAGCAACTACCACCCGCCTTCAGCCATGCTGTTTCAAAGTTTTCAGCAGGAAAAAGTGGCAACAGCGCAATTTCAAAACATGGCAAAGCAGGCACTTCGCAGAGCCAGTGCCAATTGGGGTTTGCTTCCTGCTGAAATGCGTGCTATTCCTTTGATGGTTCAAAAATATGGCGTTCTTGATGGGTACGAAGCTAATTTTGTAGGTAAGTCAGACGAAGTCTTGATGGATGTGAAGATCTTTGTCGGTCAAGCCGAAGGACGTTTCCCGGTTATTTTGTGGATATACACGCAACAACGAAAGATGGATAACTTGGCCGAAGTTATTAGACGTAGTTGGAGTAAATTGACTTACTTATAGTCAATTTTTATATTTAAATATTACATGGAATTTACTTTAGGAAAATATATGAAAACAAAAAAATTATTAACAGTATTATTAATTACTACCACAGTCGTTTTGGCTTCCTGTGGTGGCGGTGGCAACATTGGAGATGGTACGCTTACGTTGGCGGCTTCTCCTAGCAAAATCGAACTTGAATCTCCTTATTGCAATTACGCAACTGGACCGAAAGTTACTTTGTATGGTGGGGTTCCTCCATATACTATTAAAAATCCGTATCCAGCTTATATTACATTGGATAAAGATTATGTTGTCAATGCTGGTGATAACTTTACAGTAACTATTCGCGGTGCCTGTTTGACAACTATCCCATTGTTTATTTATGACTCCAATGGAAATACACTTGAATTCATGGTTTCTTTGAAAAACAATGTTGCACAGTAATAAGCGTCATCAATGCCAAAATAAATCTCTCGGAATTTTGGCATTCTTGTCTCTGGTGTGTATGGCTGCGCATTCAGCACAGACATGTTTCGATACAAATACGCAATACATCATTGGTGGAATAAATAAAGTAGAAGACAGAGCAGTCTCCGCAGTACCACATAGTGACTCAAAATGTTTTATTTCTGAAGTGGATAGTGTTGCTAAATCAAAAACATTAAGAACACTAAAAATTGATAAAACCATCAAGCTTGATCGTAATATTAGCCCTGTTGCGATCAAAGTTAATCTTTACGATAAAAAAACGGTTGAGGATCGAAACTTTATTTTGAATGCCGAGTTGCGTAAAGCAATATCGCTCAAAGAAGATTTGTCTAAAAAGAAGAGCAATGGCCAAGCTGTTGATGAATCACAGCTTAGCAGGCTTGATGCTGATATCACTGCGATTAAAAATGAACTCTCAAGATAATAAAAACTATATGCGCATCACTTACTCATTGCTTCGAAGTATTCTTTCTATTTGCGTTTTGTTTGTGGCGCAAAATGCAGCGACTCAAACAAACTTTAGCCCTGCGCCCATTACTAGCAGTCCAATCTCTAGTATTCTGAATCCTCCTCCCGCATCATGTAAAGCTCCCATCAATCCCATCACAGGTAACCCCACCTGCACAGGGGCGCAAGCCGGCAACCCGTTAAACGTGATGACGGGCAACAAATTCCAGCGCGAAGTCGACATGGCAGCCTTACCCGGCGTGTTGGGCTTAGAGCTGGTGCGATACTACAACAGCGGCGCGTCACTTGAGAGTAGCGGGAAACCCATAGGCGGACGCGGCTGGCGGCTGAGTTATGACGCAGAAATCTACATCCAACCCGGCACCCAAGCCATCACGCTGACCCAAGCCGACGGCACCGTTACCAACTTCAGCCCAAGCTTCAACAAAACCACCCAACAAACCCAATGGCGCAGCAGCAGCTCTGATGCTGGCGTCATTAGCATTCAGGCAGGCATCATCACCAGCCAAGCCAATCCGGCCAATATCAAAGAACCCAAAGAACCCAAAGAGTTTCAGTACAAACTGACCCTACCCAACAAAACTACCCAAACCTTCCAAACCTACGCCAACTACAACCAAGGCAACAGCGGCAAACTCATCCAAATCAAAGCCGCCACAGGCGAGACCGTCACCATCCAGCGCAACAATGCCGGTTTCCCAGAACGCATCACCGACCCCCAAGGCCGCAGCCTGGTCTTCAACTACCTAGACCCCGAACAAAAGAAAGCCGCCGACCGCTACCGAGGGATCCAAAGCATAGACACCCCCGTGGGACGCTATGAATACAGCTACGGCAGTGACAAACAAAATGCCCCTATGACCTTGTTGGCCAACTTAGCCAGCGTCAAACTACCAGCTACAAAAGGCAGCGACACAAAAGACAGCTTCACCACACGTCTGTACCACTATGAAGACACCCGATTCCCCACCTTACTCACCGGCATCAGCATCGCGGATGCACAGACTAAACCGAAGCGCCTAGTCACCTGGGGCTACGACCATTTAGGTCGTGCCAACCTCAGCGTTAAAGGCGAACCCGCCAGACTAGAACTCGGCAGCGATGGCAAGCCTTTAGAACCCAAACGCCTGGCAGCAGGCACGGGCATAGAACAAGTCACCCTAGAATTCAGCGTTAAAACCGCCCAAACCAGTAAAACCAACAACACGCAAGAAGGAAGCTCAGGCTACACCATCCTGACCAACAGCCTAGGCCAAACCACCCGCTACGACTACAAAACCATCGCCGGTCAACAGCACATCACCCAAGTGCGCGGTGCAGGCTGCGTCACCTGCGGCGCCAGCAACATACGCTACAGCTACGATAACTTAGGCCGCAGAACTGGTCAAACCCAGCTAGACAACAACGGCCAAGCAGTTTCAGGCACACAAACTGACTTTGACGCCCAAGGCCGCGTCAGCCGCATCAGCAGCATTCAATACACAAACGGTAAAGCCAGCCCAGCCAAACTGCAAACCCGCTACGAATACACCGGTGACGAAACCGTCGCCACATTGGTCGCCACGCCCAGTGTCATCTCCAGCGTAAATAAAGACAAAGAATACCTAATCCGCTACAGCCGCAATCAACAGGGTCAAATCACCCAAGTGACTGAGACAGGCTACAGCCCAACCCAAGAAAAGCTAGACGACACATCAAAACCCGAAGAACTCAAGCGAACCCTTACCCGTAGTACGACTTACACCTACCAAACCATCAACGGCAAAAGCGTCCTGATGGCTATTGCAGACCCTTTAGGCAACGTCACCAAATACCAGTGGGATGCAGCCGCCAACACCATCACCCAAGTCAACTACCCGATGGGGTTGACAGCCAGCATGACCTATGACGCCACAACAGGCCGCATGGTGCAAACCACCGGCATCGATGGCCAAAGCACCCAAGTCAGCTATACCGCGCAGGGGGACATCGCCAGCTGGAGCAAAGCAGGGCGCACTATCACCACCGAGCAAGACATGCTGGGGCGCACCGTGCTTTGGAAGAGTAACGATGGGCAGAGTATCAGGGCGAGTTATGACGAACTTGACCATAATCGCCAACGCCAAATCCGCTACACCCTGCCCGACGGCCAAAGCCTGGTCAGCAGCCTAAGCTCTGAGAGCCAAACCCTCTCTGTGGGCTGGCAAGGTAATGATGAGCAAAGCATCCAACGAACCATCGTCAACGCCAAACAAACTGCCTACAGCCCAAGCACAGGCTTACCGGTTGAAATAATCGCCCCCTCTGGCCTCAAAACCACTCTCGGTTACGACCAAGCCAACAACCTCACCAGCATCCAGCGCGGCCGCCAAACCATCAGTAAAACGACTGAAGGCTTTGACCCGCTTAATCAACTCACCAAGCTTGATGTCTCAGGTGCCAAATACACCTTGGGCAGCAAAACCCCAGACAACGCCCTGACCCTGCCCACCGCAGCCACCTACACCAGCACCGTTGATGACTTTGGCCGCACCGTCATCATGCAAAATCCCGAGAAGGGACGCAGCACCGCCACATACGACCTCAACGACAAACTCATCCAACTCAAAGATAGCCTGCGCACCAGCACCGCTAGCTTTGATGCCCTAGGCCGCCTCGTCCAGCGTCGCCACAGCATCAACAAAGATGCTAGTGGCACAACGATAAGTACCGCAACAGTCACTGTCACCAGTGACCCCAAAGAAAACAAACCCAAAGACGAAGTCTTCACCTACACCTACGAAGGCGCCAGACTCAAAAGCATCAGCGGCGCGTCCCAAACCACCACCTACAGCTACACCAAAGAAGGCCAAGTCGCGCAAGAACAAGTCACGCTGCAAAACACACTACAAAACAACGCAACCACCACCAGCTTTGCCACAAGCTTCACCACCAATCACACCTACGACACCTTTGGCCGCCTAAGCCAAACCCAACTCCCTGAAGGCGCGACCTTAAGCCACCACTACAGCGCCAAAGAAAGTAGCAACCCAGGCCGCCTAGAGCGCGTTGACTACCAGCCAGCAGCCCAAGCAGGCTGGCATGGCTGGTGGACACAGCTAGCCAGACTCGCTGTTCCCGACTACGGCACACAGGCTCTAGTCAACAACATCCAAACCGACAGCGCCCATGGCCTCTTGGGGTACCAGAGCAGCAACGGCCAAACCGTGCAAGCCACGTTTGACTCAGCAGGGCGACTCAAGAGCTGGCGCGATGGCCCGGTATCCACCACCCTAGGCTTTAACCAAAACGACGAACTGGCCGCTTTAGATAAAAGTGTTCCTCCTTTAGCGAACCTAGGCTATTCCTCACAGCCTGCATTCATAAGCAGCCAGCAAACCCTGCAATACAACATCATGGGTCAGCTCAGTGATGTCAAAACCTCTCAAACTGGTAAGAACGAGGCAGGCAATGCAGCAACACAAGCCCTAGAAAGCTACAGCTACGACCAAAACGGCAACCGCCTGCAAAGCAATCAGCAAGCAGGTCAAAACAGCTACCAATACAAACCTGCTAGCGATCAACTGCAAAGCATTCAGCTTGGTGCAGCCAAATCAAACTACACCTACAACAGCCACGGCGAACCGGTTCAAATCAGCACGGCAGAGGGCGATAAAACTCAAACCAGAGATTTAAGCTACGGCGCAAGGGGTGAACTCTTAGCCATTGCAGACCAAGGCAAACCCACCGCCAGCTACCAATACAACCACGCGCTGCAGCGGGTTAGCAAAACGGTTAGCAACCAAACCACAAATTACCTGTGGCACGGCGGCATGATCGATGCCGAAATCCAAAACGGCCAAGTCACCAAACGCTACATCTTCATCAACCTGCGCCCAGTAGCGGTCATCGAATATGAAAACGACACAAATAGTGATCAAAATAGCCATAAAAATCATAGCGCCTCAGGCAGTAAATACGCCGGTTATAAGCCGAAAAGCACTGCAATTTATGCCATCCACACCGACCACCTAGGCACCCCCCAAGCCATCACCGACAGTCAGCAAGCGGTTGTCTGGCGGGCGGATTATGCGACGTTTGGTAAGGCGACTGTGCAGGCTAGGGTGGTGGAAGGTGCGACTAAAACTGCTTCTGGCGGGATTATTTCTACGGCAAACGCTGCTACAAATGCTGCAAAACCGTTTGAATTCAATCTAAGGTTTGCCGGCCAGTACGAAGACGTTGAAAGTGGTTACCATTACAACTGGCATCGGTACTATGATCCAAATACAGGCAGGTATTTAACGCCAGACCCGATTGGGCTGGCCGGTGGTTTGAATGGGTATGGGTATGCGGGGCAGGATCCGCTAAGAAGTATTGATCCTTATGGATTATTCAACTACTTACTGGCGCCGAGTGAAACTTATGCGGATAGAGCGGCTGCATACAGACAAATGCAACAGGATTTGGAACAAGCAGGGGTTGATGTCAAATGGTTTGGCGCTGCTGCAGAACTCAATGATGCGTTCGCTGATACACAATCTCGTTTTGGATTCGTACCTGGCGGTGATTGGATGAATGATTTGGGCAAACAGCTTTACAACAAAAATCTTTCTACGTATTACGAACTGATGAAGCCATATCCGCCGGGTACGTGCCGTCCCGGGGGTAAATCATTGGATTACGCTTTGGTTAGTAGAGAGCAAAATGCAGTTCAAGATTATATTAATTCAACTCCTCCTACTGCAACTCAAAGATTACTAATAAACGGAGGGTTCACTACTTTGGCTAGAGCAGGTATGCCTGCTTATCTAAGAACCTCCCTATATAACGTTGAAGCAATTACTGGGCATGACTATAGTTTTTGGAACGTACAAGATCGAATCGAACTTGGCAATCAATTTATGAACCGCAAAAGAGGAGAGTGGTAATATGTTTAAACAAATATGGCTTGTATTATTGTTTTATGCTGCAGAGTCTTTAGTAACATCTTTCTTTTTGAGTCTATATTCATATTTTTCAAAACCTAATTCAAGTATTGATGAATTGTTTCGGTATACATTGGTTTTTTTTGGCATGCGAATAATTTATTTGCAAGCAATTGTTGAACTGATAGTAATATTTATTATTATTCGGTATGGTGGCTGGGAAAAATTGTGGCTAATTATGTTCGGTGTCTTTGTATCAGCAACAATATGGGGTGGAGTGATAGGTCTAGGCTCAAGAAATGATTTTGGTTTGCTCAAAGCGGCATTTACAGGATATGGGTTACCTTTATTTCTAGGAACTTTGGTGTCATGGTGGTTTTGTTACAAATGGCTTAGGTTGAAGACTTGAGCTTAATTTCTTTGCGGATAAAGCGAGATATTGATTCGAATTAGTAGCAACTTAGTCAAAAAAATGCTGGCTACGGCCAAATTAGCCATTACATCTGGCTAAAATTTTGCGCATCCACTTTTTTCCGTACCTCCTAAGCCTACTCATCTCGACTAACTTGGCCGTCCCCGCCCAAGCTGCCGGCATGTACCTAGCCCCCACCAACCCCCATCACAGGCAACCCCGTCACCTCGTGCGCGCAAGCTGGCAACCCCTTAAACATCCTGACATGGGAAATAATCTATGCGATTGTTGAAAATACTATTTCAATTGCTTGGGATTATTTTTCTTTGTGCGACCGAACTATTTGGATTGATGTCCCCATACATGAAATTAATAAATATTATTTTTGTGCTTCCACTTGTGATAATTTATATTTTTTATTTTAATAATGAATATAATAAAAATACCAAATTAATCGTTTTAGGAATTTTGTTTTTCAAGATGGTTCCTATCATTGTTGCGGGTAATCTTATGTCTGGAAATTATCATTTGATTGGAAGCGCGAATTCGGGATTTGTAATTCAAATTGAAACTGAGCTATTTTTTTTGGAGAATTTTCTCAGACAACTATAGATCTGGGGTGGTTATTTTTATGTATTTAATATTAGGATTTTTATTTGCGAAAATTGCTCAAAAAATTGCAAAAAAATAATTGCATCAATAAAAAATTTTTGATGTAAATAAATGAGCTGCTATTATGAAAAAAATTATAATTGCTTTAATATTTTATTTGGTTGAATCTTTAACTGCAGTATTTTTACTAAGCTTATTTGGGTATATTTCAAAACCAACTGGTCAACATGCGGATATCGATGTTTTATTTCGAAATACGTTAGTTTTTTTTATTATGCGTATTATTCTAATACAAGCTATTTTGGAGATACTAATAATTTCTATGATCGTTCGATACGATGGGTGGAAGAAGTTCATATTAATTTTAGTAAGAGTATTTCTACCAGCAATAATTTGGGGTGTTGTAATGGGAGTTGGTTCTGGAAACGATTTCAGTTTACTTAAAGCAGCATTTGCTGGGTATGGTATTCCCTTGTTTTTGGGTACTTTATTTTCATGGTGGGTTTGCTATAAATGGATTGGTTTGAAGGTTTAAGTTCGTTTTATGCAGTATTGGGTGATATATTAATATTAAAACGATAGCAATTCAGACTACAAGTACGTCATTTACAACCAAATCTATCTGTATATCCGCCTAACTCATTTCCTCGCGCTTTCTACTGCTCTCCCTAAGTCAACTCCAGTTATCCAGATGGGAAACTGACCTATACTAATAAAAAAATCTAATGAAAACTACATCTAAACCACAATATATATTCGTGTTTTTATTAATTACATTTTTTATTGGAGTAAGTTCTGGCGTACTTTTGGCAAAGGGGAGGGCACAACTGTTGGGTTTTTTTGATGTATCGAAATCAATAAAGGCTAGTGTCCTTCCACTAGGAGATGGTAAATTTGTTTACGTGGTAAAGGATAAAGAAAAATTCACGTACAAATTAGGCAAAGATGATGTTGAGGTAGATATATCATCGAAGAATGTACTGTCTGTGATTGATTTGACTGGTAGCGAGGTGGGTGAAATTAAATTAAAAGAGGGGTTCGACTTGGCAAATGCACAATTTATTATTTCGGGAGCAGATAGGCTTTATTTTTTTGAAGGTAGAAACGGAGTTGGGCAATTTATTCCGCGTCGTTAAATGTCAATTGAGATAACCCAACCATTCAACCCAATATCTGTGGCACGGCGGCATGATCGATGCGGAGATCCAAAACGGCCAAGTCACCAAACGCTACATCTTCATTAACCTGCGCCCAGTAGCCTTCATTGAGTATGAAAACGATACAAATTGTGACCAAAACAGCAATAAAAATGATAGCGCCTGAGGCAGTAAATACGCCGGCTAGATCTCAAAAATAGTGGATAAAAGTATAAAAATTTATGCAGTAGCACCAACAATCATAGTTTAAAATAAATACAACAAGCCATCCAAAGAAATGCATATCTTAGAGTCAACACAATCCAATAATGCAGTGTTGATTTCTAAGAAAATGCTGTTATTACCTTATTTGGTTGTGCCATTCGTTATTGTTTTAATTTTGCTGGATTACTTGTTTTTTAGTCATCGCTTGCAAGCCCTTTTGCTCGTTCAGCCAGTTCTGGTTTTGTTTGCTGGCGTTTTGTTTGGTTTGCCGCATATTGTGGCTAGCATGTTTGCTTATGCGGATAAAAATTATCGAACGTTTTACAAAAATGATTTTAAGTTTGTACTGCCAGCCAGTTTAGTTGCTGCAATATTGACAGTTATTGTTTTGCCTGAGCTAGCTGCGTATGTCTTGTACACGGTTTTAACGCTCGTTCATACAATTGGCCAGCAAGCTGGATTGAGTAGATCGGGTATCCGTGTATCGAATCAAAGGTATCTCGTTTGGCGATGGTCTAGTACCGTGACGGCATGTTGTACTGTTTTATCTCTGGCACAGGCTGGTAGTTGGAAGATGCTATTGTTAGTGATAGCCGTTTTGGCGCTATCGGTAAGTAGTTACTGCGCTATACGGCTAATTACTGAGGCGGGCGGCGCTAGAAAAGCGATTTATTTGGTAGCTACGCAGGCTATGCTTGTGACGTCTTTTACTTGCTTTGTTACGGGTTATGCGTTGCTTGGAGTACTGATTCCACGCATCGTGCATGATTGCACAGCTTTTATTTTATATGCATGTCATGACAATGCTCATACTCTTGACTCTAAAAATAACTTCATCTATACAAAATTCAATATTAAAGGTAAACATGTATATTGGTTTCTGCCTCTAGCAAGTGTTATTTTGGCCATTTTTATCAACATGGCGGGATTTGTAATGATTACTGTCACGTATTTTCATTACTTTATGGAGAAGACCGCTTGGTCGCGTCAGTCAATACACCGATCAATTGTTAAATTTGATTGATTTTTTATGATTCTAAAAACTCATGCAGTTTCGCAAGCATTTCGCGCTTTTCATCCATGTAGTCGTGTCCATCATAATGACGGTTTTGAACACCACTAATGCCGTGCGACTGGAGTCGACCCCGTAAACCTTCGCTGAACTTGTGCTTGGAAAGAAACGTTTCTACGCCGCTACGAATTCGTTTGGCATTAAAGTCGGGAAGTAGATCACCCACAGCATCGCAAGCCCATCGACTTAGCGTTGTCGCAGCAAGAGGCGTATACCCGCCGTTTGACGATATGGCAAATTCTCCAACAGGATTGCAATCTTCAAGTGCCTTTTTAGCTAGGGGTAATAGCGGCGTTGTGTAAGGTCTAGGCTCACCACCCGGTCTTCCTTTTGTATCGTAAAGTGTCATTTCTGCTTTGACAATATTACTTCTTTTGAGCAGAACGAGTTGCTTGATGCGTAATCCGCCCGTCAATAAATGCAATCGCAAAACTGAGCCCTTAAATCCCGTGATAACTTTGATGCGCTTCCAATAAAGAAGCATTTCTTCATGGCTTAACGGGTTTTTATCTGCCTTATTGGCACTTGTGTCTGGTTCTGTATCGCTTGCAGGGTTATATGTAATTTTGAAATCTTTAAAGCTGGCAGGAATACTGGCCTTGGTTTTAGAGGACTTGGCTACTTGAAATGCAGCGCGTATGTAGCTACGTAATTTGTTCGATGTTCGTGGGTGACCTTTTTCATGGACAAGTCGCATCATGTCTGCAATTTGCTCTGCCGTCATTTCTGCTGCGGGCAAAGCAGATAGCTCAGGCCATGGCACAAAAACGTGGTTTTGAAAGATGGAACGCACGTCACTGTGTGAGCTTCTGCCTAGTTTATGTAAGTATTCACAATAAGCGACTAAAAGCTTTTGCAAAGTTTGCTTTTTGCGATCATCAGTCGCGGATTTTGCTAGTAATTTCTGATTTCCTTCGTTCTCAATCAGTTTGTTGTATCCACCATTGTCTTTGTTTTCAAAGTGACGTTGCGCTTGCACTTGTGCTTCACGAATCGCAGCGGCAACTGAGAAACCTCGCTCAGTGCGATTAATGCTTTTCGGCGAGGCAGTGGAGTCGTATGTGCCAATAGCCACTCTCTGACTTTGGGTGCCATACGAATATCGCCAAAAAAACTGAACTGTGCCATTTGTTTGTTTTCTGGCCTGCAAAGAGCCGCAAGGTTCAATTTTTGCTAAAGTTACTGTGGAGCCAATATTCAAAGCATTGATTGTTTGACCGTGTGTTTTACCTGATGTGCGCATGTTTTGCTATCCTAGATCATTGAGTCCGATTGCAAGCCGTTGCCAGAATTTTGCCAGAATTTCTGGCAATGGCAAAAGATATCTACGGATATCTATGGATAAAAAATACGAATTTCATTGGAGAAATGTAAATTTTCGGTATCCATTGAAATCCATAGAAATGCGGTTTTACGGACTTTTAATCCGTTTGTCGTGGGTTCGACCCCCGCAGGTCCCACCAAATTTAAACCCCGTAAGCCTTGTGCTTACGGGGTTTTTTGCTATTTAAAGCGTTGCAAATGAGTTTGTGGTTGCTTAATAAATAGGCATTTTGCGGAACATGTTCC
>JAAFJF010000032.1 GCA_013298815.1 Polaromonas sp.
GAATGAGACCGAGATAATCTCTACAGATTAAACCTGATAAATGGGTCAGGTTAGGGTTTTATAGAGATTATCCGATTCTAAAAATGAAACTAAGTTTCACATAGTTGCATGTCGATATTTGGCATCAGTTGCCCATTCAAAAAGCTCAAACGCTTTATCAAAACGGTTTTCTTTATCACCGCAAATTGCCAAACACTGCAATTTGAGCGATGCAACCTCATAGTCAGACATCGTTGCGCCGTGGCTTTGAGTCTCCATTCTGCCTTTATGGATGGCAGAATACCTATGAATTGCAGACTTAGAAATTGGATGCCCAATAGATTCAAGCCATTCAGCATGAACTTGAAATTTACTAAAGCCACTTTTAATAAGTCGGTGCTCCAACTCAACACGAATACTGGCTGGCAGGGTCGTAACCGATTTAACTTTAGGCATGTTCCACCTCCACAGCCTTCGCCGAACCCTGCGTATCCCGCAGCCACGCCGTCATTGACGGGCAGCTCATCACCAGTTGCTCACCAATCAAACTCAGCAGCGCACCCAAAGATTCAGGCTCTACACACAGCAGCTGATCGCCGTGCTCCATCCGTGAAACCTTGACACTGATATCGTTAGCCGATTCCACCAGCGACTGCACCGCCTGTAGCGCCAAACGCGCCTTGTCGATACGGTTGTTGTTGTCCTCAGTCAGCACCAATAGGCCGTTTTTTACCCAATAGGCGGGGTCTTGACTGAGATTTTGAGAATATTGAGAAAAGTCCGAAAGCATCATGTACTCCTGTTTAAGATTTAACCTACGGTTCTAAACGTAGGGGTGGGCAGTGATTAGAACCTCAAAAACAGTTGAGTAGGCGGGCTCGCGCTTCGCCTTCACTGCCCAAAAACAAGATGATGTTGGGCTGATACTCTGTTTTAGTGGTTCTAAACACTAGCGGTAATTCTACACAAAATGAAACTAAGTTTCAATAGGCGCAATTGCACTACAAACAGAAACGCCTTGAAACGAAGGCATCGCGTCAAGGCATTGGCGCTGAGTGTATCTCTAATTAGAGGGCGCATCAAGTCGCTCCTCCCATCCTCTGAATAAACCGATTCGCCGTCGCAATCACCGCCGCCTGTGCAGACGGCTGCAACTCTGGCACGCCACCCTCGGACGTGAACGGTAAAAAAGGCCTTGCTGGAATCTTTGAGCCTGGGTGATTCACGGACTTCGCAAAGCCACCACCGGGCCACGCTAGCGCCTTGGCATACTTTGCCGCAATCGTGTGCGGCGCAGTTTGCCCGCCGAACTGGTGGATGGCTGCGTAGATCACATTGGTGCCCACTTGCGCCGTAAGGTTGCTATGTGCCGTGGTGATACTAGAAGCCAAGCGCCCGGTGACTTGCAGCATCTTGCCCGTTCCTGTGCCCTTGGCTGCACGGCTGGCTCTGGTGCTTTCTAGGAGTGGCACCCATGACGGGCGGCCTTGCGCTGCAAAGTTTGATTCTGTCTCTGCCAACAGCGTGCCAGCCACACTTTGCATCAAAGGTGTCAAGTCTTGCGACTGGTCAACCATGCGCTGCAACGCCGCTTGCACGCTGGCTAGGCCGTCAATTTCTACTTGGATGCTGGTGCTCATACTAATAAGAGTATTTATTTACCATCAATTACCCGCACCAGCGCAGCCGCCTTGGCTTTGCAGTCCTCATGCACCTGTCTGTCATTGGTGCGGCTGGTTAGCCATGCAATGCGCACGTCCTCGTCGTCACCGATATCGACTGCTGGCAAATCTGCGCAGGGTTCACGCAGATTGGCGGGTAGCTCAATTTTTAGCGGTACGGCTACCAGCGTTGAGCAGGCGCTTAAACTCAGCATCCACACCACGGCAAGCAGTATTTTTAGGTAGATTTTTGGCATAGTCTTCAATCTGTTTGAGTTGGGTTTCATGCACAGCCGCTTGTTTTTTAAGCTTGTCTTGGTAGTCACTGCTCGCTTTGGCGGTCACTTTGTCCTGGTCAATCTTGGCCTGCTTGGCTGCAGCGTCGTACCGCGCTACCACGGCTTCTTCGCGCTTGTCACCTATGTAGTCGTACGCAAAATACAGTGCAATCAACAGCACCAACGCACCAATAGTCGCGCCAATCAGGCGCTGTACCAGCGTCAACGGGTTGATCAGGCTCAGAACTTTGTCGATCATGGCGCTTGCTTGTTGCGGTAAATATCTAAGGTGCTCAAGCCTTCCAGCAGCACGTCCTTATCCGCTGCCCCACGGCTCATATCGCCCAGCTTCACGGCAGCGCCAAGGCGCAGACTGTAGAGGTCAACAGCCGTTTTTGCGACAAACTTCGCACCGTCCAAAAACTCATTCACTGGCGCTGCAATCGCGGTGGCTGCGCTTTGCACTACGCCCGTGGCGCTGGCTTTGATATTGGCGTACGTCATCATCGCGCCCATGCGGCAGGCGTCTGACTCACAACCCTTAGCTGCGCTGGCGATGGCCAGAGCAATCGTTTCGTCCGACTTTTGCTTGGCCTGCGCCTCTGCAATGCCGCGCTTGGCTTGCGACTCATGCGCCGCGCTGTAGGCTTCATGCCCCGTGGCGCAACCTGCCAGCATGCCAAAGCACGCCAGCATAATCAAACTAACAATCAAGAATTTCAGTTTTTTCATGGAATTTTTCTTTCAAAGTTAAACAAACGGGAATCAAAATCCTGCTCCAAATTTGAAGCAGATGGGGCAGGTTCTTTGTTTTTTAGTAATGGATTGGCTTTTTTGCGCTCTAGTTCAGCAATAAAGTCGCCTAAAACATCGTCAGATACAGGCAAATTAGCACCACTAGCCAGCGTTTTTATTGCCTTACGTGCTATTTTTTTAGGAGTAATTTGGGGCTGGTATGCTGATTCGGCGTTTAGCGTTGGCTCAGGCGCGAGTACGGACACTGGTGTGACGTAAGGCGTCGTACCCAGCACAGACTCATAAGTCTTTTTAGGCCAAAACACCATTAACAGCAGCCCAAGCACCACAGCAAAGGCCACACACGCTGGCCACGGGTTCGCTTTGCAGGTTTGCCAAAACGTCAAATTCACCGGCTCGGTTGGTTTAGTGTGATCCAAAATACTCTCAGCGCCTTCTTGTGGTTGGTTCATTTCACACCATCCTTTTCGCAGCTAAAGTGAACCGCATCACCAAACCGTCCACCCCAAGCCGTGGGGATGCCGTACTGTTTACCCAGCGCCTCCCATGATTCGCCAGCAATGCGGTAGTCCTCGGTTTTGAACGATATGCCGTTTGGTGTCATAGCAAACATATCCCAAGCCAAGCGCTTGGTATGCAGACTATTGGCAATGCCGATGCCTTTCTTGGCATACTCCAACGCCTGCCACTGGCTACGGTGCGCTTCGCCAGCCGTGAAGTGCAAGCCTGCATTGGCCAGCGCAGCAAAGTGGTAAACATGCAAGCTGTGGCATTTAGCCTGGTACGCTGCAAGGCTAGGGTCAGTGTCGCTTAAATAGATACGCCCTGCAGGCGACAGCAGCGCAGCCACCATCGCCACGATGGCGCGTTTGTCTTTAATAATGTTGTTCAAAGTTGCCATCAATCACCCTTTAAATATCTTTTTGAGCTACCAGCCGCGCTACAAACGCACCGGCTACCGCCGCCATAGACAGCACAGCAAACACACCTCGCGGAATCGCATCTTGAAACAGTGGTAAAGCAACCTCCGCTGCACTCAGTACCGCTGCCAGCGCCATGAAGCGTAGTGACCATGCACGTTTCAAAATCTCGCGCCAGTTATCGTAAAAATGAAAGTTGTTTTTCATAGTTTTTCTAATATTTTTTTAAAGCTTCTTTTTTATGCCACCCACAATCCCCCGCACAGCCTTGTCTTCCGCAATCAAATCAAGCGTCTTGGCTGCAAACTCAGGGTCAAGTTTTTTGATGCTGTTGGCCGCCAGCTCGACCAGATCGGTCTGCCCCTGCTTGCCCGTTGCACCAGGGCGGCTGTCAAAGCCGGGGTCAGTCCATACCGTGCCATTGCCCGTATCAAAGCCGCTCCTGGTCATCGTGCGGCCGTCTTGGTATTCCACTTCGTCCACGCTCATCAAACCGCTGCTGTCGGTCACTTCCAAGCCCTGATCGGCCACATCCTGCTGGGTCAGCGCCCGCACACGGCAGCGGCAGTTATAGCCGTTGGGCGGGTAGTGGGTTTCCCAAAATGGGTCATCGTGTGCCAGCACCGTGCCATCCAGCGCCGCATGGTCTGGCCGCGTCTTTTCATCCATCACTGCAACATATTGCCAATACGGGCGGTCATCGGAATTGGCTTTAAATTGCTCATACCGCCCAGCCATGTAGGCGCTTTGCAGGTTGGTTCTAAAAATGGTTTCTAGGCGCGTGGGCTTGTCAAAGCGGCTACCTATTTCACCGTCAGGATTAACGCGGCCCATAAATCCGCTGGTCGTCTCGGTCACCAGCTCCTGCCCTGTGGTCAAGGTTTTGCGCGCGCGCCAGCCGCCTGCGACTAGCTTGTCGGTCAAGCGTTCGCGGAACTGGCTCATCGTCAAACCCTCGTCAATCGCCTGCGTTAGCGCGTCTTGCACGTCCTGCAGCATGGCGGCGTTGGTCAGCTTGGCAACGGTGAATGTGGTTTGGTGTGCCAGGGCGCTCAGTTCAAACTTGTCCCACGTCGTCTGCGGCAGCTTGTCGCGCAGGTAGGCCACCGCCTCTTCGGGCGTGAGGCCTAGCATTTCATAGAGTTTGAGGGCTGCCATAGCGTTTAATTTGATTTAGGAGGCTTTGACCGTACCAAGAGCCGCCGCACCCAAATAGCCCGCCTCTAGGGCATGCTGTAGGGGCTGTGTGTCGGTACTGGCGAGCAGGGTAGGTATCAGGGCTTGCAGCTCTTCCAGCGTCGTTGCTTTGGCTGCTGCGTCGGTCACCGCCTTGGCCATCTTCTCGCTCAAAGCGTCAAGTTCTAAGCCATCAATGTAGTCAGCCAGTTGCAGTTGGGCTTGCAGGTCTTTGGTATCGGCTGATTTCAAGGCACGTTTCGAAGTGACAGCTTCAGAGAATTTAGGATTATGTGAGTTTGCCAATTTTGCAAACCCTCCGTCAATCGGCGGTTCTGGCGGTGTCACTACAGCCTTCTTCTCCCACCCCTCACCAAACTTGGCTTTGATGTCCGCTAGCGACGGCTCAAATCCCATGTTGAAAACGGCGGTGTACGTGTCCGCAATCGCCTTCGTGTCCTCTGGCTCATCCACTTGCGTCGTCAGTCGACACGGCGGGTAGCCGCGTAGCTGGCATAGGGTTTTGATGATGGTGTCGTTGATCGTGTCGTCCAGCAGCGCCGCATCCGCCTTCACCAGCTCCAGCCGCACATCGCGCCTGTCCATCGCCGCTGCCGCCTGTGCACCGCCACTGCCTTGGCCGTTGGTTTCACCCAAGATGGTGCCCACAATTTCAGCGTTCAGGTAGTCCAGCAGTTCACGGTAAAAGCCACCGCCGCTGGCTGTGCCTTGCAGCAGCTCTACGCTACTGCCTTCTTCGGCCACCAGCGCACCGTCTTGCGCCATCTTCACCAAGCTGTCTAAGAACTTGATCTGGTCACGATTCGTCGTCCCCTTGGGGTATTTGCCAAAGGGCGTGGGCGTGCCAAACTTATCAGCAAACATCAGCCAAAACGACAGCGCTTGGCGTTTGAAAAACACAGGCCAGTACAACTGCCGCCCTAGCCCAATGCCGTAGGGGTTGCCATCACGTGCGCCTATGGTGTGGATGATGAACTTCTCCTGTGGCAGTTCCTCCCCCTCCAGCATATTGCTAGGGGTCAGCAGCCGCAGTTGTGGGCGTGGCTCACCCTCGACGTGCTTGAACACAAAGCGCCGCTGCGCCCGTTGCACCACACGGTCAATCACCACGCCTTGGTCAGCCGTGCCTTCAAACACAATTTCACTCACCGCAAACCCCTTGCACAGCGCATCCAGCAGTGATTCACGGATGCGATCAAACGGCAGGTTTTTTATTTCCAGCGTCAGGGCTTGTGCAGCAGCTTCACCCGCTGCGCCTTCCTCCACAGGGTCGATTTGCCATTCACGGTTCACTACTGCCAGCTTGCGCTTTTGCAGCGCTTCAAACACCTTAGGGTCGCGCTCTAAGTCTTCGTAAACATGGCTCAGATTGCTGTCGGTGGGCAACAGGCGCAGCACTTGGTCGAGGCTTTGCAAAATGCCCTGGTACGACATCAAATAGGGGTCTTTGTGCAGCGGTGCAGATTCTGCGCCAGCAGTCACAGGGTTCGCAGGGCTGCGAAGCTTATTTTTTTTAGCGACCATGCAAATAGCCTTTCATGTATTGTTTGCGGTTGCCCGCGTGTTGTATCGTCAGGCTGGCTCTGCCTTGCCCAGCCGCATGGCAAGCCAGCGCACCCGCCCAAAAGCGGTCAGCATGGCCACCCTCATCACGGTCAGCAACAAAACGAGGTGTGCCGGTGCTGCTGGTCTCTTTTTTGACCTTGTGCAAGTCCGCTCGTAGCACGTTGTCACCCAGCGGTATCCGCAAGCGGCGGTCTTCAAAGCGTTCTTTGATCTGCGTCGCCATCGTCAGTTTTGATGGGCTGGTAAACACCACACCTTCCACACGCATAGAGCCGTGGCGCGTCTGTGCGTCCTCCACAGGCTTCTCACCAATACCTGTCTGGTCCATACAGCAGCGTGCCACGTTGTAGGTGGCAAACACACGGTCCAGCTCCATGTCCTGCTGGGCAAAGGTAGCGCGCTTCAGGGTCACAATCTCCCGCGTCCACAGCACATCGCCTATCTGCTCCAGCACCCAAATCACAAACAAGTCACCGCGCACCGCAATGTCCACACCCACAAAGCACGGTTTGCCTTGGTACAGCGCAGGCAAGCCCGCAAACTCGCTCTCGCAGCTGTTAATCAGGTCAAACGACAGCCAAGCGCTAGCCTCATCCAGCCACTTCAGCTCAAATTCTTGTTGCCAAATATCATCATCTCCCAGCGCACGGCGTAAGAGTTCAGCGTCACGCGGCAGGCCGTCTGCAATGGCTTGGTAGATGTCCACCGTGTGGCGGCTCCAGTCATCACTCTGTGCGGTCATCAAGTCATAAAACTTGTTGCCCTTGCCGTTCGGCGTACTGGTGATTCGCAGCATGTGCCCCGCACTGATCACGGGGAACAGCGCTGCCCAAATCGCGCGGCTGTCTTTGTGAAAGGCAAATTCGTCCAGGAACACATTGGCGCTAAAACCACGCGCCGTATCTGGGTTTGCAGGCAGCGCAGTGATCTTGCTGCCACCTGGTAGCAAGCACTCAAACATATTGCAGGTGACATCGCCAGCTTTGAATGTGTCGTCATAAGCTTCAAAGCCCAGCCCATAGGCTTGGGCATGCTTGTGGACGCCTTCGTTCATCGCCTCCTTGGCTTGGCGCTCACCACGGCTCAAAATCACCCAGCGTGCTTTGCCACCGTGCAACTCAGTTTCAAAAGCGTGGTCTACCAGCTCCGCAGTGGTAGTGAATGTTTTACCCGTTTGCCGTGCAAACATACCAATTTTGAAGCGGCTGCGGTCGTTGAACCAGCGCTGTTGGTAGTTGTAAAGTTGAACGACGGCAGGGCTTGCAGCATCGTTACGGGGCTTAGCTGGTAATGCCATACACCTGTTCCCGCACGCGCTTCAGCGTCTCAAGGTCTAAGCCCTTCTTGCCGCCCGCTTGGTCTTTGGTCGCCTGCGCCTCCAGCTTGTCAAACTTGGCGCGTGCATCTTCGGCAAACTTCTTCTGGCTTTGCATGGCACGGTTCAAGTCCGCTACAGCGCGTGCCATCTTGCTCAACAGCTCGGCTCTGTCGTCGGGCTTAGACTCTTCATCCAGCTCCTGCAGCTTGACCATGATGTCAAAGAGTTGGCTGTTAATCATCGTCATCACCGCGCCACCTAGCGCATTGCCATCATCACGGCTTTGCTGCTCAATCAGCTTGGCAGCAGTGGTACTGGCGTGGATGGCATCAAGCCGGTTTTGCAAAAACTTGCTGTGCCGGCCAATGGCTGATTTGCTGATCGTGAAGCCCTTTTCAGAGCACAACTCAGCCAGCCACTCAAACTGCGAGAAGCCGTTTTCAGACAGCGTTTTTTCCAGCCATGCCCGTATTGTGGGCGGCATTTGGCTGATAGAGGTACGTTTTGGCATGCTGATATTGACTGCTTTAAGTGGCTAGTTATTCGCCAGGCATAGGGCGCTTCACACCCACAATAGTGGTGCGGCCATTGGCGGCATCCATGCCCAGCGTCGTAATCGTCGCCTTCAGTACATCGCCGATGACTTCAGTAGTTACTAGGCGCTGCTGTTCCAGCCACAGCAAGTCCGTCTTCACGCCATCGTGGCTGGTCACATGCGCCATGCTGTCCAAAAAGGTATGCAGCAAGAAGTGGTTGGCGGTATAGCCCGCAGCCGCTTGTAGCGCTAGCAACAGGCACAGCTTGCGGTCTGCCGCTTGAAAGTCAGAAAATACAATCTTTGCCATATCGGTTTATTTGTTTTGAAGTAAGAAGTTGTTGATGCGGTCAAGCCCGTGGTTCAGCCTGTCCACCTGCGAGCCAAACTGGTTGATCCGCTCCGTCAGTAGCGCTACTTCTGCGCTGCCTGGTGTATGTTTCTGGTGTTCTTCCAGCTTGGTCAGCCGCACTTCGTGCTCAGCAACCTTGTCGGCAAAGGCTTTTTCAAGTGACCCTAGACGCGTGTCTTGCGCCTTGTCGCGCCTAAGTTGCCACCCCGCCACACCCAGCATGCACATGCCGATGAATTGAAGGGCAGCTATCCAAACTTTGAATTGTTCGTAAAAATCATTCATCATGCGCAGCCCCCCGTGGTTGGGTTGCACGCGCTATTTACCGTTGAGGTAATGGCTAAATTTTGGGGAGTAGAAATGAGAATGAGCACCATAGTTGCCTAGTGTGCTCATCGGGTCGCTTGGGGTAAAGCCAAGCGGTTGGGGAAAGGGTTACGCGTATCAGAACCCTTCGACAGGCTCAGGGCGAACGGTATGGTTGGTTAAGGGAACAGCCCACCCTGTCTGCGTGCCCGCTCACGGGCAGTCACCATCTGCACGATTTGGCGTATGCGTTCCTCGCTGAGTTTGAACTCCTTCGCCAGCGCACTGGCTTCTTCCCTGCGGCCGTGAAAGCGGTTGTAAATGTCTAGGTCACGCACCTGCAGCTCCAGCTCTTCGGCTTTGCTGAAATACATCTTCTGGCCGCCCCAGTCCTTGCGCAGCAGCTCAGCCACCTTCAAGCCCAGCGTAGCCGCACGCTCAGCCTCAATCCCGTCAGCCACCAGCACATCTTCGCTAAAGCGAATCACGCACTCATACACTTCACGGTCACGCAGGTCACGCATTTATATTTCCTTTTTCCCAGTGTGATGTTCAGCAGGTGGTGTTTCACGCCCAGCCCACAGCTTCAGGCTTTCAATCAACCCGTTCATCTGCGCATCGCTACAAAAGCGCATCTGGTCCACGCCGGTTTGGCGTTTCACCCAAGCGTTCAAAGCATTGCCGCTAGGGTTGTCCAGCTTGCCCTTAGCGCCAAGGTCGTGCCACATCGCCCACACTTTGCGTTCTTTGGGGCTAGCGATTTTGAACGTCCCAAAGCGGCCGTAGCCCGTGCGGGTGGTTTCGCCGGGCTTGTGCTGCTGGTGCGTCGGCAAAGGGCGCGGTTTAGATACCCCCATCTTCTCAGCCAGTTGGCTCAAATGCGCCCGCACGCGCAGCAGTTCGGTATCCGTCATGTCCTTGCTGCTGTCCTTGCCCGTGAGCTGCTGCAACAAAGCGCGGTAATCGTCCACTGTCAAACGCAGTTGACCTTTGATGACGTGGATGGCGGCGATGTGGTTCATTTGTCCAGCTCCCAAGTGATCATGTAACCGCTGAAAACAAAAATACCGCCATCAATCGTGGGTTTTGAAATCTTGTACGTATCACGAAAAAAATTAACCATTTCAAGCGATGAAGAAAAACCATCCGCTTTCGCTAGTTGTGTGAAATTTAATAAATTAATTTCTTTTGAGTTACACAAGTTTTTGTACGTCATTTCTAAATTAAGTCGGGGAGTTCCGTCTTTTTCATAACCCAAATTAATATTAATGCAATCAACAATCGTTCCCTGCGCAAGCTTCCTGCAAGCCTTGGTGCGCATGCCTGTGTACAGGTATGCAGTCGTTCCCACCTTCGCGGCGCGGCCACGAATCGTGCAGAGTTTTTGACCGGCCTCGACGGCGGGTGAGAATTGGGCTTTGAAGTTGTAGGCGGGCATGATTAGGATTCCTCTCGTACTGCTTGCACAAGGTCTTTAGCATGTTCAAGTTTTTTATTGAATTCGCTAACTTCAGTGCCTCTAGTACAAAGCTCTTTCACAAATCCGTACTTGGTTGCGAGAGAGTGAATATCGTTTTCCATAGACGAAAGCAGTTGCACGGCATCGGATAAACCAATCTTTTGTAATTTTGTGAAGGGCATGATTAGACCTATCAAAATGGAATGACCGTATTGGCGTGGCGTTTATGCCTTTCAACTTCATCAGGATGTGTGCCAACAACTTTTGAAGTTGCCTCATCAAAATCTCCTGAAAAATCTTCGTGTATTGCCAAATTAATTGCTGTTTGCTCGGGCTCTTCGTCATTAGCTTCTACTTCAACCATATAGACCCTAGATGCATGTACGGTGACTTCTATCCATTTGTTCATAATTTTCTTTCGTGGTTGGTAAATCTCTCTCCATTGCCCCCGCTTTAAGGGGCAACAGGCAGGTATCTATCAGCCGTTCACCGCATCCTCAAGCGCCGTGAGGCAGCTGAACTTCACGACTTTCTTTTCTGGAATATGCAGCGCTTCGCCAGTCGATGGGTTGCGGCCTTCGCGGGCGGCGCGGGTTTTGACTGCGAAGTTGCCAACGCCTGTGATGGTGGTTTTGCCGTCTTGTGCCAATTCGGCTGCGTGGTATGCGCCCACGCTTTTGATGATTTGCACGGCAGCTACTTGGCTGATACCGTGGTCTTCAGCCAAT
Organism: Polaromonas sp.; assembly: GCA_013298815.1. Taxonomy (GTDB): domain Bacteria; phylum Pseudomonadota; class Gammaproteobacteria; order Burkholderiales; family Burkholderiaceae_C; genus Aalborgiella. The sequence goes on from JAAFJF010000032.1 coordinate 11,056, forward strand.
GCAGCTGCGAGTTCTTTTTGTGACATCGTTAAATACCTTTAAAAATCAAAGTTGAAATTACTCTTTAAACTGAATTCGCACCATGCAAACCCAGTCCAAAAAGCCCCAAAGGCAACTGCGAAGAAGCCAAGGGGTTTAAAACTATTCGGTTAGTTAGTGAATGTCCTTGACTGAAAACACGACAGCTTGTACAGCTGCAATCCAATTTGCCTGTATACGTTGCCCTAGTTCTTTAAAAGCAGGCATTGGTTTACCATCATGCGTTTTGCCGCCAGCTTGTTGTGAATAGGCTTCATAGGCTTTGCGTGCCAATTGTTCAATACTCATCATGCTGTTGCTCCTGCAGCCTTTGGCGCTTCAAGTTCAAACGGGGCGATGATGAAGTCTTCTACGCCCGTGCTGATCGCAATACCCGCCACGCCACGCACGGCATCGGGCTCGGCAAGAATGGCGTCTTTGTTGGGCTCTTCTTTCACGCGGACAAAGCGGATAAGGCCTAGGCGTTTGAGGGTGTCGATCACGGTGTCTGCGCCGCTGATACGCACACTGGGTGGGCGTTGACGCCATGACACCTCACCGGTGATGAGGTTTGCGGTTTTACCCTTGCCGCACAGTAACTCGCGGTTGGCTTCGCACCACACATGCACGCCGGTTTGCAACAGCTCAATTTGCTCACCCAGCAGGTCAAGGTGTGGGGCGCTGGCTTTGGTGATGGTGGCGACTTGGTCGTTAATATCTGCCATCAAACGCAGGTGCTCGCGCTGCAGGTCGCCAATCTTTTTGATGTCCGCCTGCACGTCCAGCTTGCTTTGCGGGATGGTGGCTTGCGCCTTGGTTTTAATTCGGGTAGCCATAGTTCTCTTTCTCCAGTTAAAAATTAGTTTTACAAATCCATCTCAAGCGCAATCTGCCCCATCAACTCAGGCATGCTGAGCTGCTTGAGCCGTGCCTCAATCACCAGGCTGTGCATGGCACGGCGGCGTAGGAAGTCGCAGCACTCGTTTAGCTCATCCGCGTTTTGTGCCAGGTAGTAGCCCGTGTCTGGCGTACCCACCACCGCCACACCTGCTTCACGCAGGGCGCTGATGGCGCTGCGCAACGTCCGCTCACTCATACCCGTCTTCACGCTCAACAGCGCAGCCTTGATGCCATTGGCGCGGCCTTTGTGGCTTTGCAAGTGGTGGTTGGCTACGATGCTGATCGCGTCTAGCTTGGCGGGTGAGTGAGTTGGGTATGTCATGTTGTGCTCCAGTTGGTTTATTCGTCGGCTTGTGCTGGTTGCTTCGCCCGCAGTGCCAGCTTGGCGGCTTGCTCGGCTTTGAATTTTTTGACGGTTGGGCTTTCTGTGCGCTCGCGGGGTGGGGCAATGGTCAGCGGTGCAGCTACCCCGTCGCTTCGCGCCACCCCTTCTGAAGAAGGGGAATTTGGACGCAAAGCCGAGCCTGCAAGGTCTGCAATGCTCTGCGCACCAGCGGAATGCCCCCGCCCACGGCTGCTGCTCTGCGCCGCCTTCTCAGCTTCGCCCTCGGCCTTGTCTGATAGCCGCATCACCACTTCGTACAGGTAAGCATTGCCATCCAGCGGCAGGGTAATCGTGCCCTTGGCCTGCGCGGTAAACACGGCCTCCAGCGCCAGCTTCCAGCCCTCGGTGTCAATGCCCCAGCTCCTGCCTTTGCGTTCAATAGCCCCGCGCTGCATGTCCGCCAGCAGCTCGCCCAGCACTTTCGCCACTTTGTCCATGCGCAGCTTTTGTTTGGCGGGCTTGTGCAAGCGCAGGTAGCGCACCACCAAGCCACCCAGTGGCAGGCTCTTCATCAGCACATCGGCAATCAAGCGGCGCACATTGTCGTCGTCAATCATGTTGAAAATCAACGCGTCCAAGCTTTCCTCAGCGCCGCAAACAGCACAGGTGCTAACCAAGTCGCTCACGGTTTTAGATGTCATCCAAAATACCCCGCAGCAAAATAGGCGACAGCTACCAAACCCACAGCACCTATCAAATCCCAGCCTTCAAAGGCAATAGCAAAAGCCCAAACAGTACGCGGTTTGGCGGCTGGTGCTGGTTTTGTCGGCAGCGGGATACCCCAGCCTCGGTCACGGTTTTCTTCCACATGATGGCATTGGCAGCCAGGGCACGGCGGGACTCGGCTTTGGCATGCGCCCAACTCGGAGCAGGTGCATTTATGCATGGTTCATGCCGCACCTCCAGCTTTGACGCTGATACGCATCGCCTCTGGAAACGCGCCCATTGCATACAGCACAGCATCAATCGTGCATGGGTAAATGCCCGTGTGTAAGCCCTGTGAGCCGTCAGGCATGGTGATGGTGATATTGCAAATCATGGCTTAGATTCCCTTCACCACGTCAGCGGTCACCAGTGGCACGCCTAAGCTGGCTGCGGTGTTGATACACGCCACCACCAAGTTACCCACGGCCAGCGGATACAACCAGCTGCTCAAGCTCTCGCGCTTCATGCTGCGGGTGTTGCCTGTGGGCTGGTAGCCAAGGCGTTGTTCAATGGCGCTGATGCCGTCTGGGCTGATGACTTTTGCCAGGTCAACATCAATGCGCTTGAATTTAAATTTCAGGTAGTCGCCCAAGTGCTGGTTCAGCGGCTGCAGCTCTACCACGTAGCAGCGCTGCACCACTTCGCGCACCTCTTGGTTCTTCTCACTCAGCTTGTGGCGCAGTTCGGGTTGGCCGATGAGGATGATGGACAGCAAGCGTTTGAAGCCATGCTCAAGCTCAATAAACCGCTTCAGGTGCTTCAAAGTTGCTGTGGGTAGGCAATGGGCTTCCTCAATGATTAAGACGTGCTTGTTGCCCGCTTTGCGGCTGTCTTTGAGCAGCTGGTGCAACTGTGCAAACCGTGCCTCTGGGCTGCGCTTCGGTTTAGCGCGGGGGTCAATGCGGCTAATCAAGGCTTCGGCAATGTGCGCTGCTTTCAGCGTCTTGCCTTTGGTATCGTTCTCCTCCATTGCCAGCACATAGGGTTCAACGACGATGGCGCTGACTGATTCGGCTTCAATGCGTTCAATCAAGTCACGGCGCAAGGTTGATTTGCCGCTGCCACTTTCCCCACACACCGCCAGCATGCCGCCATGCTTAACGTTGTCCCACAGCGCTTGGCGCACAGCGCGAATGTCGGGCGTTTTGAACACATCTTCGGGCGATTCCACATCGTCTAAAAACGGGTCGCGGTTGTGTGGCAGGCCAAAATGCTTGATGGCCTCTTGCGTGATGCTCTGTTTTGCGAGTAACATATCGACTTCCTCTGTTGGTGCCGTGGTTGGCTTGGTGGTGGAAACTTCTGCACCGAAAGGTGCAGGGGAAATTGCCGCACTGTGAGGTGCGGCTTTGGACAAACCCTCAGCATGTGATGTGCTGGGGGTTTTGTTTTTGGTGGCTGCGGATTCGGGGGCAGCTACCCCGCCCGTTGGGCACCCCTTCGTTGCCGAAGGGGAATTTAATTCCCCTTCTTTAGAAGGGGTGGCGCGTAGCGACGGGGTAGTTGCATCCGCTTTCTCTAACAACGCCTTCACAGCGTTTTGGTACATCGCTATGCCATTCTTCGGGTATTGACCCGCGTTGACAATTCGGCTCACTGCCGCTTTAGACAAGCCAGTCTCCCGTCGCAAGTCCCCCTGCGAAATACCCGCAGCGTCTAGTTGGTCTTTGAGCGCCATCATTTCACGCTCCTCAAGCCGTTGAATCCAGCCACATCATTCGTCCCCGTAGCCTGGTTCATATTGCTACGCCACAAGGCTGCCAGCGTCTCTGCTTCAAGCGCAGGTATTTTGTTGTCTGGGTACTTGGCAGTTAGCCAAGAAAAAACTTGCGGGCTGTAGTCATCGCCAAGTTCTGCCTTCAACATCTTGGCAGCTTCAACCCATGTCAAATCTGGCAGTAATAAATTCGGGGCTTGCAACTCACTCTCAGTGCCAGCGCGTGGCAGATAGCTTGGCACCAGCATGTTTTGCTCCAGGGCAAAGGGGTTGATAGCACCGTCAAACGCCACCTTGCGCTTGTCAAACTTCGCCACATTCACCTTGCGGGCGTCGGCCTCACCGTAGAGTTGCTCGTTCAAGCGCTTGCGGTTGATGTCCGCTTGCGTGTCTGGCAGGCTCTTGTAGCCTTCGCCAAACACAGGGGCATCCAAGCGGTAGCCCGCTTCGTCGCGCTGCACGGGCTGGCACAGCGTCCAGTCGGTTGCGTCGCTGTTTAAATCACGCACCCGAATGCTTGGCACAGCCTCAACGCCTTCGCCGTGGCACTCAAAGGGGTTGACCTGCACTTCCACCTTTTGCCCCACCAGCACGCTTGGTACATGGGCTACGTTGTACGTCGCAGTTTTGAGTTGGCCTAGTGCAAAGCTAATCGTCAGCTCACCGCTCACTACCCGTGTTTCAATCTTGCTGGTCGGCAGGCTGCGCAAAATGTGCTCAGGCGGCGCTAGGCGCAGCTCATTGGCTTTGATGGTTTGCCACAGGCTATAGCGCGTTTGCTTGTGGCGGCTGTGTATGCGGCGGGCGTTGAAGGCGTGCAGCCATTCTTCGGCGTGGGCGTTCAGTTCGTCCAAGTTGTTGATGCGTACAAACGTCAACTTATGCTCAAACTTGGTTTCAACAATATTTTGTGCGCTTTCCACGCTACCGCTGGCGCGGGCGTTGCCCACGGCGTGGGTGTGGTGCTTGATGTTCAGCGCGTTCAGCAAGCTGGTAACCGTGTGTGCACCGTTGGCACTGCCTGCATCGTCTGCCAGCCACTCAGGCAGGCCGTGCATAGGCATGGCCTGAGTTTTGTAGCTGCGCTGCAACATGCACCAAATAATGAAGTCCAGCAAGTTCGCCTGCGTCTCTGCGCCGCTGTAGTAGCGCACCAGCACACAGCCGGTAAAGCAGTCCGTCATCACGTAGCGTATGCAGCGCTGGTTTTTTACCTTCTCAAACTGGGCGGGTTTGTTTTTATAAAACCGCTTTTCGTCCATCAAAGTTGCGCCACCTGTGGGCATGTAAAACACCACGCAAATCGACGCATCCACCTGCCAAACATGGTTTGCGCCCTTATAGCGCATTTGCACATGGGGTGTCGGGGCGTTCAGTTGGCTGGGGTGTACCGCTGCTTTCTTCAGGGCGCGGGTAATGCTGGCTGCGCTCATAGGCGTTATCTCTCCGGTGCTTTGGTCAACTCGTTCGGCTTTGATAGCGCCGCTGGCGCGTAGCATTTCGGCTGCATCGCCCATGCTCAGGGTGCGCTTGCCATTGCGGCGGGTTGCTGCCATCAACGAAGCCGCCACCGTGTCCACCTCATGCTTGGTCAAGCTGCTCGCCCCTTTGTCACTGCGCTGTTTGCGGGCGCAGTCGTAGCCCACTTGCTTCAGCATCAAGTGCAGCGTTTGCAGGCTACAACTAAGCTGTGCGCAAGCCGCGCTTTTAAGCTGTGCCTTGCCGCCAAAGGCAGTCTGGCGCAGCCGCTGGGCTAGGGCGTGTACGGTTAAGGTTTCGTCTGGGGTCATGGCAAAGACTTTTTCAAATCGTCTTGTTTTATTCCGCCGCGTCCAAAGCGCCTAGGCCAAGCGCTTTGGTTTCAAAGTCAGTGGTGTCTAAGCCAATCGCCTCCATGTCCAGTGGCATGTAGTTCTTATCGGCAGCGCGAAGCATGTACTGGGTGATCAATGTCAAAGCGTTGTAGGCTTCGGCTTTCAGTAATTCATCTTGTTCGTCCAGCACCGCACCCACTGCCTTTTCCAGCTTCGTAGAAAGAATTTCGGCGGATGCAATGAGTTCGTAAAGTGGGCGGGCTTTGTGGGCTAGGAGCTCTTCTTCGGTGAGTTTGGTAAGTGAGTTTTTTATCTTCAGCGAATCCAGCTTCTTTGTCTTGGCTGCTGACACGGCTTCCACATCTTCCAAGTTCTCTTTGAGCTTGCGGCATGCTGTGCGCAACTCGCTCACGCTCATCTTGTCTACATCGTCCATTTCCGCGAGGTTTTCGAGCACGTCTTCATCATGGGTAATCAGCTCCATGAAGACGCTCATGCTTTTGACTTGCGTACTCAAAAGTGACAAATTGGCACTTTTAGAAGTTTTCTTGGCTGCTTGCATGAAGCGAAACGCACTTCTTTTTTCAAAGCCAAGCAGTTCTAGACGTGATTGAAATTCGCCGTGCGGCGTTAAATCACTCAAAATCAACAAGCGCTTACCCAGTTCTAGGCAGGCTTCGACGGTGCGGCGTTGGTAGAAGCGAATCTCATCTTCCAATGCGCCTACGCTCAAGCTGCCTTCATAGCCTACAGCCAGTGCAGTAGCTTTTGCGTTAGCTGTGGCTGCGTAGTTCAGTTGCTCCAGTTCAATGGCAGCAATGCCTGCTTCGGCTAGGCGCTGCGGGTCAAAGCCGTCTTCGGCGGGTGTGGTGGTGGCTAGTGCGTTGCGTCCCATGTCGTTTCTCTTTCTTTGCTGTGGTTGGTAAATCGGTAAAATTTGTTAACTTAAAGGGGTATTACTTTGGACGCTTCGCAAATCGAAAGTAGTTTTGTTGTATGTACGGCAACAGGTGTACGGCTATGCACTCTGGACGCACTGAATGAACATGTAGTTGTCGTCTTTGAAGTGGCGGCACAGTTGTCGGCTGGTACGCCTCGCCCAGCCATTGCGTTGACGCTGGCAGCGGCAGAAGAACTACATGCTCGGCTTGAGCGAGTGCTTTTGGGTAGAGACCCCGCAAAACTGCCCATGCAATAAATGCGCGAATGTTGGATAGTGTTTTCATGTCGCTGGCTTGGGTTATTTCGCTAAAAAGCTCCGGCGCATATCGCCTAGGCTTCGCTCTGCTTGGTCAAAACTTGTCAGCACACGCCCAAAGATTTGACCCATGCGGGGGGTGGGGTAAAACAAGCCATTGGCTTCGTCCTTTCGCGCCCAACCCTTTTCAATCAGGGTTTGGGTGGCACGGGTGACAAAGGCGGCATCAAAAGCTAGGTTCTTGGATAGTGCTGTGTGGCTCACCCCTTGCGCTGCGTAGCCGCTCAAGGCTTCTGCAACGTCTAGGAGCTTGGTGGCGCTGGCTAGGGTTTTGGTGCTCATGCAACTGCTCCCTGTGGGGTGCATCCAGCACCATCGGTGGCGGCTGATGCTCTGGCACTCGCTGGTGCTCTGGCATTCTGCGCAGCCGTTGGGCTGGACACATAAGGGGTTGCCGTCTTGCGCGGCTTAAACGTTCCAGCCTTTACGACAACACCGGCTTTGATGCCTAGTGCCACCGCCACTTCATGCGCTTGCCCACGCAGGCAGGCACTGCGCCCATACAGCACGTTGCACACCACATCACGCGCAAACTTGTTGTCTCGCGCCCATTGGCTGATGCTGATGCCCGCTGTGTGAAAGTGCTTTAAAGCCTGCGCACACTCTTGGCTTGGGACAGGTTGTTTCTTGTTCATGGCTGTGTTAATTTGGGTTAAATTGCGTTAATATCTTTACTTGCGGTAATCGCTAATGAGGGCGTTAAGTGCCTGGCTAACGGGGCCGTTTTTGCTGAGGTCTGTGATCAGGCGGGCAATGATGAAAACGGCAAAGTCGTCATGCTTTGCTATTACGACTGGTGTATTGCTAGGCAGTTCTTTTTCTACGTCTTCGGTATCAAACCAGTTTGGATTGATGTTGTAGATGGCTCTGATAGCTCGCTTTTCTTGCATGGTCAGTTTTTGTATGCGTCCAATGCAAAGGTCTCTGATGCGTTGCAACGGCATATCAATTGATTGGGCAAAGTCGCCTTGCGTTAGGTGGTTTTCGTCTAGAAGCTGTTTAAGACGTTTGATTAGAAGCGTGGTTGGCTTGGTGGTCATGGTGTGGTGTTTTGTTGGTTAATTTGTTGCTATGTGGTGAATTATGGTACAAAATATTTTACTTTGCAAGTAGTTGAGTAAAAAATATGGATATTTCTGAAAGATTGAAATCTGAGCGGCTACGCCTCGGATACACGCAGCCTGCATTTGCCTTGCTCGGTGGTGCTACAAAGCAGACGCTTATCAACTGGGAGGCAGGACGGCAAACGCCCAATGCGGCATTCTTGGCTGCGATAGCTGCTGCGGGTGTGGATGTTTTGTATGTTGTGACTGGTGTCACGGTTGCGCCTGTTGAGTCAAAGCTAGACCGCAAGGGGCAAGCGATGGTTGACAACTACATCAATAGCCCAGAGGAAGGGAAACGTGTTATTGAGAGCACGGCGCTGTTTGCGACGAAACAGGTAGGGCGAAAAACTGGCACATAGCCGGCGGAGTTGTTGCCTGAGGTGCTATTAAATTAGGAGTGAATTATGGATAAAGATGAAACAATGAAACTGGCGCAAGTGCAGGTTGACAAGATGGATTTACAGATGGCTGAATGGGCTAAAAGCCAAGCGCCTATGTGTATAGGCGAGGCAGTGTTGCATTTGAAAAATGGCAGTGAAGCCGTTTTGATAGCAGACATTACGGCTTGGCTACTTCAGCATTCGGTGGCGCAGCCGAAGAAGAACCCATTACACAATGCATATCTGGTAGCAGCATCGCTTTTAGATGCGTGACTGGGTGGTGCGACGAGACAAAAAGAATGAACCATTGAATAAGCGTGAAGTCGTCATGCGTTAAATTCATGTTGTCGAACATGTCGAAAAAAGCATTTTTGTACAAAGCGCGCACGGCTTCGGCTTCTTCGCTTGTATCGTTTGCTGCGGGTAGAAGTAGCGGTGATTTGAGTTTGGGTGTAGGCTTATTCATGCTGCCTAATGTGCCAGCGGTTGCGGGGGCGGGGCAAGCCAAGGGCTTTGGAAATGGGGTTGCAGTCGCTTAGAATCAAAAGCTTCACAACCACAACTTAGGTATCTTCATGAAAATCAAATCATCCATCGCCGCCGCTATTGCGGTCACACTCTTAGCTGGCTGCGCTTCTGAGCGCATGATTGTGCGTGACGGCGTGAAGCAGCAGCAGTTTGCACACGTCACGGGTTACTACCTGCCAACAAAAGAAGGGTTAACCATTGCTGTGTTTGAGCCTGCCATCAAAGACTGCTGGGATCAAAGCCTTGTGTATTCGCGCAGCTTTCCAGACTACTTTGAAGCCTTGATTCCGTTCAACTACGCTGCAAAAATCAGAAACAGCAAGCGCCAGTTTGAAAAGCTAGACCAGTGCATAGAAGCGCAAGGTTTTAAGCGCGAACCTACCTAAACAATTAAAACGCCTCACAGCGCGTTTTAATGCCAAGATGGGGTATTGCCATACCCATCGCAGTAAACCCCATTCAGGAACAGCTTTAGAGGGGTTGGCGGGGAAGTTGCAGGGAAGCCGGATACCACTACCCCGTCGCTACGCGCCACCCCTTCAAATTGAAGGGGAATAAATTCAAAATTCCCCTTCGTGGCGAAGGGGTGCCCGAAGGGCGGGGTAGTCTCTCTTTGCTGTAGCTCTAAAAATTCCCCAAGGGTTTGGTGTCGTCAAAACCCACTCGCCCCAGCATCATCGGGGCATGACACAAAAAGCCCCTACGTTTGAAGCAAAACCAGTCCACGTTTTCAAAGCTGGCTCGCACACCAGCGCGGGTGGTGGTGCTTATACGTTCGGTGAGGCAGACATCAAAGCTATCGCGCTGGCGTACAACCCTGCCAAGCACAAAGCGCCCATCGTTATCGGTCACCCCACGCTAGACGCACCCGCTTGGGGCTGGGTCGACCAGCTCACGGCTGTGGGTGGTGATTTGTTTGCTACCGAATCAAAGGTTGACCCAGCCTTTGCCGAAATGCGCACCGCTGGCCGCTACGAGCAGCGCAGCATTGCGCTGTATGCCCCCGGTGACGCGGGCAACCCGACGCCTGGCGCTTGGTATTTGCGCCACGTGGGTTACCTAGGTGCTATGCCGCCAGCCGTCAAGGGATTGGAGCAATACACCTTTGCGGACAAGGGCGCTGCGACTGTGGCGTTTTCGGAGCCGGTCACCGATCCTGTCGAACCCATCACCCCTGCTGCTACTTTTCCCGCCACCAAAACAACCACAGACCCCATCAACCCGGATCCAACCCAACCTGTTTTACCTAAGGAGCTATCCATGACCCCAGAACAAATCGCCGCCTTGCAAGCCAAGGCAGACCGTGCCGACGCTGCCGAAGCCGAAGTCACCAGCCTCAAAGCCGCCGCCGTGCAAACCGCCCGCGCTGCCTTTGCTGAAAAGCGCACAGCCGAGGCCACAGAGTTTGTATCCACGCACGTCAAGCGCGGTGTCTTGAAGCCTGAGCACAAAGCCCGCGTGGTAGCGCTCTTGGCTGCTGAGCCGCAAAAAGTAGAGTTTGCCGAAGGTGGCGCAAATATCACCAGCGACGCTGCGCAAATCGTGCGTGACGTGTTGGTGGGTGCGATTGCACCAGTTGCATTTGGTGAGCATGCGGGTGGCAAGCCGCCAGCTGCCAAAGCGGGCAGCGACGCTGAGCTGCACGACAAGGCTACAGCATTGTCTAAAGAAAAGGGCATCACCTACGAAGCGGCGCTTCGTCAGCTTTGCTGAACTGATTTATCGCAAGACGGGTGATGGGCATCACCTCAAAAAAGGCTCACGAATTTTCAGTTTTTAGTTTGAATTTTTAAATCATTTTTTGAAGGAATCACCACCATGATGAATACCAGCCAAGCCCGCTTGGGCCTTAACCCCATTTTGACCGCCTTATTTTTAGGTCTTGGTCAGGGTAATTTGGCAGCTAAAGAACTGTTCCCAGAACTGCCAATGGCTCTGCGCGGCATGACTGTGCCACGCATGGGTACAGAGCGCTTGCGTAAGTATGACTTGGCACGCGCACCAGGTGCGGACACCCGTCGTGTTGACATCCATTGGGACGGCGTGACCTACAGCGTCGTGCAAAAAGCGGTGGATATCCCAATCCCGCGCGAAAACATCGACGAAGCAAGTAATGCAACGATTGCAACTGGATCACCAGTTATGAATGTTAGCAAGAACTTGGATATGTCCAAAACGGCAATGATGACAGCCATGTCAATCCTTGAGTTGGACTACGAGCTTGAGGCCGCAGCTATTGCCACATTGCCTACCACTTATGCGGCTGGCAACGTCTTGGCTTTGGCTGGTGTAACCAAATGGAGCGCAGCTACTGGTGTGCCGTTGACTGATTTTGATACCGCTGCTGGTATTGTTCGTCAAAAAACTGGCCGTAATCCAAACCTTTTGCAGTTGTCGGCACAAGCGTTTCAGGCACTCAAGCGCAATCCGCAAGTGCTCAACTCGATGTCAACAACGGCGGCACGAATTTTGACACCTGAGTTACTTGCGCAAATTTTGGGCTACAAAAAAGTGGTCGTGGCCGATGCGGTTTGGGAGAACGGCTCTGGTGTTGTCTCTGACGTTTGGGGCAACAACGCCATCCTCGCGTTTGTTCCTGAAATTGGCTCAAACGGCATGGACTTGGGACAACCCGGCTTTGGCACGACCAACACCCTCAAAGACCATCCATTCGCAGAGACACCGTGGTATGACTGGGAAGCTAAAACTTGGGTTTATGGCGCAACCTACGAGCGTTCGCCGCAGATTGCCTACAACGGCGCAGGCTTCTTGTTCCAGAACCCGTTCTAAACATATCTATCCCGTTCGCCCTGAGCCCCCTACTCCGTTCGCCCTGAGCCTGTCGAAGGGTTCTTAGAAGACTTCGACAGGCTCAGTCCGAACGGTAGTCAGGTCAGTTCAAACGGTAATTGCAAAGTCCAAGCAGTCATTAACTAAACAACATTTTGAAAGCACACCATGCCTAAATACATCGCCCTAGTAGCCATCTCCATCGCCGCCGCAGCCACAGTTGCCGTCGGTGACGAACTCACACCAGAACTCATCAAAGACCACAACATCAGCAAGGCAGACATTGCCGCGCTGTTGGCTGGCAAGTCCATCGAAGACGAAGAAGCCACCAAGGCAGCCAAGGCCAAAGAAGCCAAAGCCAGCGCCGATGTGGCTGACAGCTTTGCCGCTGCGCGTGCCAAGGCTGCTGAGTCGGCAGACATTGCCAAAGAGATGGACACCAAGCCCGTCAAAGCTACCAAGCCAGAAGCTTCTGCAAAGAAGTAACCCCTCACATAAACAAACTCTAGGAGTCCCATCATGACCCAACGCAAAGACGAACGCAAAGACACCGTAGTCGCCACCACTGCCATTGTAAAGTACCGCTTCATCTCCCGCGCTGGTGCGCAGGGCACGATCACAGCGGGTGTGGGTGTGCCAAATAGCCCAACAGCCCCTTTAGGCGTGGCATTGTTCGATGGCAAAATCGGCGATCAAATCGCTGTAGTCTGCGACGGCACAGTGCAAGTCGAGTGTGCCAACGCCATTCCTGCCAACTCTGGCGTCACTATTGGCGCTGACGGCCGCGTTGCCAACGCTGGCGCAACATCAGGCACATTGATGTACAGCAAAAACGCCACCACAGCTGCAGGCCAGTTGTGCGAAGTGGATATTAATAAATCCATGTAAAAAAACACCGTTCGCCCTGAGCCTGTCGAAGGGTTTCGACAAGCTCAACCCGAACGGGAATACAAAATAACGACTATGCCAGCCTTCCCATCCACCTTCGGCACCGATTGCGCAGGGCAATACTTCCCTGTTCACATCGTCACCATTGAAGCGCAGGTGCACCTTGAGCGCGGTCAAGCAGTCACCTTCATGGGTGTGCCGCATGATGGCTCTGTGCCTGCAGCAAGCGGTGCTGATCAATGGCTGGGGCTGGCAATGAATGACGTTGGCAAGTTTGACCCGAACACGGGCTTGTTTGTGCCCGCGCCAGTAGCCGTGGTGCGTGAAGGCAGCTTCACCGCACGCTGCGCCGCTGCATTTAGTCCAGGTGATTACGTTTGGAGCGATGGCTCTGGCTTTGCCATCCAAGGCACACCAGCGCTGCACTACGGGCAAGCATTCGGCTTTGCGCAAGCAGGCGGCATGCTTGAGGTGCTGATGGGCAAAGCCTGCACGGGTGCTTGAGCGTTTAGAGAGTTTAGAAAATCAATATGAGCTACGCATCCATCGCCGATATGACGCTGCGTTTCGAGCGCAACGACAAAGAGTTGACCCGCTTGACCGACGCCGTCAACATGCCGCCCACCACCATCGACACCGCAGCCGTGCAAGCCGCGCTTGACGATGCAACGGCTGAGATGGATAGCTACATCGCCCAGGTCTACCAAATGCCGCTCTTGGGCTGTGCTGTGCCAGGCACAACACCGCTGCAATACAAAGCGCCACCCATGCTGGTGCGCATCTGCTGCGACTTTGCGCGTTACAACCTGTACGATGAGCGGGCAACCGACCAAGTCAAAGAACTTTACAAGCGCTGGACAGATTGGCTCAAAGACTTAGTCGCTGGCAAAGCGCAGTTGACCTGCCCCGCACCACCAGCCTCAACAGGCGGTTTGGCGGGTGTGCCTGTGGGTAACAACCCACAGGTGGGCGAAGGCGTGAAATATTGCTTTGAAGAGCGCATTTTTAACCGCAGCACCCTGCGCAACTACCGTTTAGGCAGCAATGGTGGCGGTACAAACGGTGCGCGTGGCTACCGATACGGGCAAAACCGTGGGGGTGGGCTGTGAACTTGCCTGTCAATTATTTAGAGGCTGAGGGTTTCATCATCAAGGCGCTCAAAGATGGCTTGATGCAGCCGGGCGCTGGCTTTGTCAAAGCCGTGCTGGGCATGCATGACTTGGAAAAGGTCAAAGAACATTCACAAACCACCCCAGCTGTTCACGTCATCTACGCGGGTGAATCGCCAGTGTCAGATGGTAATGGTCTTGTCGTTAGTGATGAGCACCGCTTTGAGTTCACCCAAAAGTGGCTGGTAGTCGTCTGCGTACGCAATGCCGAAACGCAAGCCGCGCTGGCAACGCCTAAGAACACCGACGCTGGCCCTATTATTTCCAAAGTCCTTGGTTTGCTACATGGTAAGCAACCGGGCAAGATGCATACACCTCTCAAAAGAGGGGCAGCACCTGCTCCCTTTTTTGATGCGAGTTATGCGTACTACCCGCTGCTTTTTACAACCGATGTTGCAGGTTGTATTGATGATTTTTAGAACAGCGCCGTTCGCCCTGAGCCTGTCGAAGGGTTTAAGAAGACTTCGACAAGCTCAGTCCGAACGGTAAAGAGATTTTTTGAAATAAGTTTAATTCGTTAATTTTTTAGGAGAAATTATTATGGCCTCACGTGAATATTGCTGTGCCCGCTTACGTGGCAAGTTTTCTATTGTTGAATTTAGCAAGCGTGCCAAGGGCACTGCCGGCTTCAAGTTCGTGGGCAATGTGTCTGACGCTCAGCTCAAAGTGAGTGAAGAGACGATCAGCGTCGAAGACTACACCAGCCCTGCTGGTGGCTTGCATTGCAGTTCAACCATCATCAAAGAGGTGATGTTGGAGATGGTGCTTAACTGCACTAGCCCTGAGAACCTCGCAATGGGTACTCTGGGCGATGGCGCGTCTGACAACGTGGCCGCTGGAGCTTTCACCGCCTTGCCTTTGGTGGCGTGGCCTGACTCTATCGTGGTGCTGCCAAAGGTTGGCGTCACAGGCTTGGTGGTTACGCCTGCCGCAGGCGGCAAGCCTTATGTGTTGGGGGTTGACTACAAGTTAAACCAAAACGGCGGCTCCATCACCATCATCCCCGCAACTGATGGTGGCACTATCCCCGCGCCTACAGTCACCGCTGGTGTGGGTGCAGCCAATATTGCCGTCACGGGTAACTTCTCCTTGCAAAGCATCGTGCAGTTCATGATCACGTCGGGCAAGGAGTTCGCTTTGTATTTCGACGCCGTCAACACCATGAATAACAATGCGCCTGTCAGTTTTGAGTTGTACCGCGCCAAGGCTGGTGCTGCCGATGGTATCCAGCTCATCACCAAAGCCGTGTCGGACATCAAAATGAAGTTCAGCGTGCTACGTGACGAATCCAAGCCACAAGGCACGGTTGCCCTGCCGCTGAGCCAGTACGGCAACATGCAGTTTGGTTTGACCGCCTAAGCAAACAGCAACTCAATCGGAGCGCATAGACCATGACTGACGACTGCTGCCGCCGTGGCCGAGGGCGTGTCAACTTCACCGCTGCCATCTTAGGCAACGGCTCAGTTGACACCGCCGATAACGGCTGGGGTTCGCTTTGGGGTAGCAACTGGGGTGGTATCTCCAACGGAGGCTACGTGGGCGGGCAGCTTCGCATGCCTATGGGTTTGTTTGTGGGCAACTGCGAAGACCTCACCATCACGCCTGATGTTGAAGAGCTGGGCGAAAGCGTTGATTGGACCGGCAGCGGCGGTGCAGACAGTAGTTGTGAAGACTACCATGTCACCGGTGCAACCTTGAAGATGACATTGCTGTGCCACAGCGCCCGCAACTTGCTGCAGCTGCTTTATGGTGAGCAGCAAGCGCAGGTAAGCGGTTTGCAGACCTACACGGTTGATTTGGGAGGAAACATTCCGCCTGGAACAACTATTTTTCTGCCGCAACGCATTGACGATACTGTGCCGGTCAAAGTCACCCCTTCATGGTCTGTGCCGTCTGGGTCATTGGTGGCTGGTACAGATTACTCAGAGCGCCCGTTTGGCCCTTTGTTTGAAAACGGGTTGAGCGTGCCTGTGCTGCCAAATGGGACGACTCTAACCATTACCTACGTGGCGTTGCCTACAGTCCAAATCGAAACCCTGCAAAGCCGTGGTGTAGATGTGGGCATTGTGTATGACGGCATCAACTTACACGGCGGATCGCCCCTGCGTGATGACTTGTACCGCGTGCGCTTGCGCCCGATTGATAGCTACAGCCTGGTCAACAAAGACAGTCACAAACTCACCGTCACAGGCCGATTGATGCCCGTCACCGTGGGTGGCAAAACACGCCGTTGGCGCACATGGCCGGGTGTATAGAGCACATTTTTAGGACAAAAACATGCAAATTTTACGCAGAATCAAAAGCTGGTATGGCCGTGGCAACAGCGCATGGGATGGCAACAACGGCCTAGATGCCGACTTGGTGCATATTGACAACCATTTGCCCAACATTACTTATGCAGGCATTGTGACTCTCGGCACTGCAAATTCTGCTACAGCGGCAGCAGTGCCAGGGCGTGCGCAGTTGTTTGTGGATGGCACGTATGCCGTCACCAATCGCGATATCAGCGGCTCATTGGTTGTGCAGGCCTACACCCCCATAGCTGGCGCTTTGGCCAGCAATGGCACGGCGGTATTGGTCAATACTGGCTCGGCATGGGTCAATATTTTTGCGGCCATGCCAGCGGGTTCAATACCATTGGGTGCTTTGCAACTTGGTGCTTTGCCAGCAGGTATCACCATCACAGGCGCACAGGTCATTGGCGCAGTTGCAACGGCTACCCATGCATTAAACGCAGACCATGCACTTGAGGCAGATCATGCTTTGACCGCAGATGCATTGACTAGTGGCCCAGTTTCATCCACGCCATCGGGCATCGCCACGGTAGGCGCTGTCCCAACCACCAATGTGGGCGATGTCATTGTCGTCAATGCGCCTCATCTGCGGCATATGGTGTGGAATGGCACTGCCTATGTCCGCGCCCCTTGGCACCAGCCAGGAATGGTGCAATACAGCATTAACAACCCGGCCAGCATTCCAGGCTATTTGCCCGTGCGTGGTGATGTGGTGTATGCGCAGGCTAATTACCCTGATTTAATTGCTCGGTTGGGTTTGAGCGGTACTGGAAACTTCTCACTGCTTGAATTACGGGGGGAGTTTATTCGGTGTTTGGACAATGGGCGTGGGGTTGATTCTGCACGGGTGCATGGATCTGCACAAAGCGCGTCGCAAGTACTTAGCTCTGTTGGAACGGCGCAAGGAAGCTTTGCGCGAAACGGTTTCGCAGGCATGCGATACCACGCTGATACCGAAGCAGTGTTACAAAGCGACGGCGAGGCTGGCACATCTGACACCCTAACAAATGCGGATGGCTTGGGCGGCCCAGTTCAAAACAGTCGCCATTATTACCGAAATGTTCGCCCCCGCAACGTCGCCCTGCCAGCATGGGTATCGTACTAATTCAAACAACCACCTCAAAATACATCATGCCAAAAACCATTTATATCGTTGACCCCGTCACCCGAGAGTTTCTGGGTACTGCCGAAGCGCCGCTTGACCCTGTGGCCTCTGAGCGGGCGGGCAAGCTGGTTTATGCGGAAGTCAACAGCGCCAATGCTACTGGCAAAATGCCGCCTGAGCACGAAATAGAATCGGATGACGTAGTGCTGAACAGCAAAGGCAACTGGGAGGTCAAGCGTGGCGCTAAGGCTAAACGGGTTGAAGCAGAAGCTGCTGCATTCAGCGAAGCCGAAGCACAAGCCAAAGCCGAGCGGCTCAAAGCACAGCTAGCCGCAATGACAGACACTGAGCGCAAGCTGCACAGCCTGCGTGAAGAAGACCCTGCAGCCTTTGATGCTGATGAAGCAGAGGAAGCCCAGCAAACCCGCGAGGCACAAGCCCTTGAGCGCTTGAACCGCCACGAAAAGCGCCGTGACAAGCGCCGCGCAGACAAGGCAAAAGAAAACACCAGTAACGGTAAGGGTGGCGGCAACAACAGCAACAACAGCAACGACAAAAAACAAATCAACAACCAAAAATGAAAAACACGTCAAACACCGAAGCCAGCGCCGCCAACTCAGCTGCCACCATGAACCCTTCACTCAAAGCGGTGACTTTGGGCAATGGCGACAGCTACGGCATGCGCAAATTGCAGCCCCTAAGCGGCGACCACGGTGACGTGGTGGCCATGCAGGCGGGGTTGATTGAGTTGTTCAGCAGCGCAGCCAACGGCACAGGCTTTGGCAGCATGGATATGTCTTTGGGCTTGTATGCCAACGAAACCACCCGCGACCCCGTGCAGCGCATGGTGGCGCGGTCTGTGGGCATGCCTTTGGAAGTGATGCAGGAGCTGGACGAGCTCGACCAGCTCGACCTGCTCTACGCTTGGATTGAGGTAAACGACCGTTTTTTCGCGCAAACCCTGCCGAAATTGATGGTGACTTTGGCGGGGATGATGACCAAGCTGGCTTCGACAACCAAAGCAATGCAACAGATGCAGCCGATGACGAACCCATCAACTGGTTCAGCCTCGCTCAAACGCTGATAAGCGCAGGGCATAGCCGCAGCGACATCATGTACTACACCTATGGCGAATTTGAAGGCTACCTAGCCGCCATTGGCAAAGACAAGCAAGAAGCGATTGAGCTCAAAGCCAAGCTAGCAGGCCTCAGCATGGCAGCGCAGGGCTTGATGGGCAAGGTTGAAGGGCAACTTGCCAGCGGTCAGCCTGTGGATGTTTAAATTCATGATTCGCCATGATCACCCCCCCGTTCGCCCTGAGCTTGTCGAAGGGTTTATGAAGACTTCGACAGGCTCAGTCCGAACGGAGTTATTTTCAATCGTGCGTTTGGGGTCATAAAAATGGAAGTCCAACTCAAACTAAAAGCGCTGGCCGAAGGCTTTGAAGTCTTCAACAAAGCCAAGCAAGAACTCACCGAGGTAGGCAACCAAGGCACGCTCAGCGCGGGCAATTTAGCCAAAGGTTTCATTGGTGCGCAGTTGGCAATGGAAGCGCTCAATACGATGGTGTCTATCACCAAGCAGCAATTCAGCAGCTTTGTGGAAACGGGCGACAAGCTCAATGAAATGGCGGAAAAGACGGGTATCACTGTCGATTCCTTGAGCGCGTTGACCTTTGCAGCCAATCAGTCCGACACCAACATCGGCTCGCTGTCGTTAGCTCTCAAGTTTCTGAGCCAAAACCTGATTGGTGCGGGTGAAGACACAGGTAAAGCAGCGGCAGCGTTTCAGGCGCTCAACCTCAACGTTGACGACCTCAAAAACATAGGCGCTGAAGCCGCGCTTGGCAAAATCGCCAAAGAGTTTCAAGGCTTGGCATCTGAAAACGAAAAAACCGCCCTAGCAATGGCCATCTTTGGCCGCTCAGGCACAGACCTCATTCCGCTGTTGAACAAAGGCGAAGCAGGCATTGAAGCCCTGAAAAACAAGGCCAAAGAACTTGGCATCGTCATGGGCAAAGACGCTGCTGAAGGCGCAGACGCGCTGAATGACCGCATGAGTCAGCTCAAAGCCGTGACCGATGCCAACTGGCAGCAAGCTTTTGCAAGCGCACTGCCTGAAATCAACAAGGTTTTTGATGCGTTAGACATCGTGCGTGGCAAAACCGAAGATGGCGGCGGTGTGCTGGGTGAGGTGCTGCGCAATGGGTTGAGCATCGTGGCTGATATTGTCGATGGTTTGATGACCAACTACGAAGTCATCAAGGACATCACGGGCGTTCAAGGCGAAAGCAACGGCGAAATGGAGCGCGGCAACGCGCTAGGTACAACGTTTAAAACCATCTTAGAGGGCGTTGCGCTGTTGGTGGCGCTGGTGAAAGACACTTTCACCAATGTGGCCGGTGTCATCTTGATGGTAGGTGGTGTGATCGCTACCGCGCTGCTTGCACCACTGGCAGCGGTTCATGCCGCTATCAGCACCATCGTTGGCATTTTCAACAAAGAATTAGGCGATGCTGGCAAAGCCGCCGCCAAAGAGCTGCTTCAAATGGGTACAGCCGCCGTAGGTGCAGGTGCGGAGCTGGTGACAGCTGAAGGCGCTGCAACGCGACTTGGCAACAAATTAGAGAAGGCAAAACAGCAAGCCGAAGCCCTCAAAGGTGTCACCAAAGACGTGAACGCCAGCGATGCCCGCCTTGGTAGCCGTGCCAAGGAAGCGGCAGACGCAGCTAACCCGAAGCGCCTGACGGGTTTTACTGGCAAGGTCGACAAAGACGATAAAGAGAAGGCAGGCAAAGGTGACAAAACCGCCGAGCTAGAAGCCGCCCGTTTTGCCGCACTCAAGCAGCAGCTTGAAGCCCAAATCAAACTGGTGCGTGATGCACTCGGGCGCGAACAGCGAGAGCTCGACACGGCATTTGCTGAGGGCTTGACCAGCATCAAAGACTACTATGCCAAGCGTGCCAGCATCACGCAGGCTGGGATTGACGCAGAAATCGCCCTCAAAGAAAAGGAAATAGCGGCCGCCAAAAAGGCAGAAGCTGCAGCTGGTACAGACGAAAAGAAAAAACTCCAACTCAGCGGTCAGCGTGCGCAGCTCGAGGCAGATTTAACCATTTTGCAGCGCAAGCGTGCAGATGTGGCCATAGACACTGAGCGGTCAACCAAGAAGGCCACCGACGAATACGCCAAATCGATTGATGACCTCAAAGTCAAACTCACTGAGTTAACAGGCGTTGAGCAACGCACCGCTGCAGAGCGCCGCGCGTCCATCGCATCGCAGTACGAGCTGCAACTCAAAAAAGCACAGACCGAAGACAAAGCCGCTGGCACAGGCACGCAAAAGGCGGACTTGGTCACCAAGATTGTTAACCTTGAATCTGTGCGCAGCGATTTTGCGATTGTCGAGCGCGAGTATCAAAAAATGCTGGCGGACATGCAAACCGCCCTCAAAGACGTTGACCTAGACCCGGGCTTGACCACCATCGAGCGTGCCGCCAAGACAGACGGTGTGCGTGCATCAGCCACTATTGCGCTAGAGAGCAAGCGCCAAGAGCTGCAAACGTTGATTCAGCAAAGCCAAGCCACGCTCAACCTGTCAGACGCAGATGTAAGCGCCTTGACTGAAAAAACCAAGGTACTTGGCCAAGAGATTCAAGGTTTAAAGCCCAAGGTGGTTGACCTTGGCACTGCCATGCGTGATACGTTTCAAAACGCTGTAGGTAATGAACTTGCAGCCGTCATCAGCAAAACCAAAACCGCCAAAGAAGCCATGATTGACTTGGCCAAGACCATGTTGTCCGAGTTTGCCAAGGTGGCTTCGCAAAACTTCATTAAGCAAATCTTCGGTGGTGGTGGCTTAGGTGGTGGCGGCGGTGGCGGTGGCCTAGGGGGCTTGCTTGGCAAACTATTCGGCTTTGCAGAAGGTGGCCATGTACAAGGCGCTGGCACTGGCACGAGCGACAGCATCCCAGCGATGTTGTCCAACGGTGAATTTGTGCAAACGGCCAATGCCGTGCAGCACTATGGCGTGGACTTCATGGAGGCGATTCGTAGCCTGAAATTCCCGAAGATTGACGCTGGCATGATGCCCAAATTTGCCAAAGGCGGCTTAGTCGGCTTACAAAACCAACAGGTGCTACAGCGCTTCGCCAAGGGTGGCCAAGTCAGCACCCAGCGCGTAGCACAGGCGCAGCGCTTTGCAACGGGAGGCTTTGTGCAAGCAGCACAGGCAGCAGGTGATATGGCTGCACCACCCAGTATCACGGTCAACATCGTCAACAACGGTACGCCGCAACGCAGCACTGAACAAAACTTTGACATCAAAAGCAGCGTTTTGACAGTGATGATGGAAGACCTGCGCACCAATGGCCCTGTGGCTCAAGGTATTAACGGCATCACGAATACCCGCCGTCGGTAATTTAAGAAGCAATCGCAATCATGGCACTCCCCATTTTTCCAACGTATCCAATTTTGATGTTTGAGGCTCTTGAAGAAGCGCCGCAGCCCAATGTGCGCCGTACCGAGATGGAGGGCGGCCTGCCCAAGCAAGCCATCAAATACACCCGCCAACTGGTGCAAACCAGCGTAGCCTACAAGTTGTGCGGGCAGGCACACAACAGCCAGTTTCGACGCTGGGTGCGTGACACCTTGAAGTTTGGCGGCCAGTGGTTCATGTGGACAGACCCACGCTTGGCCAACGCAGGCACGGCCATCGAACCTATCAGTCAGCGCATGGTGCGCATCGTCAACGGGCAGGTGAACTACGCGCCCTTGACCAAAGATTTGAGCCACTACAAAGCCAGTTTTACGCTGGAGTACATGGATACCTTGTAAGAAGACTTCGACAGGCTCAGTCCGAACGGAGTTTGTTGGAATTTTGAAATCCTCATATATATAAGCCATGCGCCAAGTCAGCAACAAATACCGCGAAGTCATCCAGTCCGTCAATGCTTCAGAGCAGCCGCTCGACATGCTGGAGTTGTTCTACGCTGGCAACACGGTTGCACGGCTGGTGCGCAACACCGAAGACATCGTCAGCAACGGCCAGCGCTACTTGGCCTGCATGTTCAGTTTCAAAGCGCCAGATGATACCGAGAAGCAATCTCCCCGCGCACAGATCCAAATTGATAACGTCAGCAGCGGCTTGGTGCGCTTCATCGAGCAAACCCACGGTGCACGTGGGCTTGAGGTTCGCTGGCTGCAAGTGCTGCCCAGCACGCCTGATGTGGTGGAAATTGATGTGTGGATGGAGTTGGCCAACATCAGCATCACGCCCAGCACGATTAGCTTGGACATCGGCTTTGAAGACCTGCTCAAAACCGCCTGCATCAGCTATGGCTACACCTTCGGCACTGCACCGGGACTTTTTTAGTGATACACAAATCTCCGTTCGGGAAACAACAATCACCGTTCGGACTGAGCCTGTCGAAGTCTTCTAAGAACCCTTCGACAGGCTCAGTCCGAACGGGAGTTTATTAAATGCAAGCTATAGGCCAACACGCAGGCGCTCACTGGGCTGAACAGTACGTCGGCACACCTTACACAGCCCTTAACTGCGCCCAGCTCGTAGCCCACGCACTGCGCACCCACTTTGACCGAGATGACCTAGCGCTGACGCTGGAAGGCTACAAGCAGCATGCCGAAGGCACGCTCGAGCGCAGCGCTGCCATCAAAGGGCACAGAGGCGATGTGGCTACCCGAGCAGACAGCAGCCTGCTGACGACCTCTGAGATGGACGGTTACGGTGTCGTCCTGCAAGTGGGGGTGAAGTTACAGCACATGGGCTTGGTTGCCGTGGTTAATAACTGCGCGTACATCTTGCACACCACCCGCAAGTCTGGCGCTGTTCTAGAGCGAATTGACCGCGTGGCACGGCTTTACACGATTGAAGGCTTCTACAAATGGAACGAAAAATGACTAAATTCACCCCCAAGCAAATCACCGTCACGGTGGTGCATTGCAAAAACCCAGTTTTACGGAGTGAAAAGACCCTCAAGCCTCATTTGACGGGGCGTTGCTCAGCTTACCGATTTTTAGAGCGTGAAGGCTACTTAGCGCAAGATGCCCTAGTCGCGATCAATGGCGTACCGCAGACAAATGCGGCGTTGAAGGCGCATAGACTGGCGAATGATGACTCGATTGAAGTGCTTGCAGTGGCTGGCGCTGAAGCTGTATTTTTTTGGTTAATTCAGTCAGGAGTATCTGGCGCAGTCATCGACGGAATTTTAGCTGTTGGCTACGCTATTGGCGAATACGCAATTGGCGCGGTACTCAGTGCTGGAGCTCAAGCTATTATTGGTGCAATTGGCGGTGGCGGTGGTAGTCGCGGTGACACACGTGCTGGTGGAGCATCCAATAGCGAAGCGGGTGGACGCGGCATCCAAGACAAAAGCAAAGAGTCCTACGGTCTCTCAGGCGGCGGTAACTCATTCCGCCAAAATCAAGGCATGCCCGTGCTGCTGGGTACACACCGCTTGTTTCCCGACTTTGGCTCGCGCTGGTGGTTGGACTATATTCTTGACCCTAACGGTGATCATTTCGTTTTAAATGGTGATCCCAATTTGTTCTTGGCAAGCGTCCCTGCTTTTTACTACAACGCTGGCAATGTCAATTTCCCAGCAGCGCCTTGGAGTTTGATCGCAGGCGACCCGTCTGTGGTTAATTCAGAGCTGCATTATGGCGACAACCAAGCCAGAAGTTACCTGAATTACACGGGTTACCAAGTCAATTACCTGTACACATTTGTTGTCAGGCGTGTGGCGGGAACATTCAACACCTTTCAATTTTGTACCTACGAGCAATATATTCAGCCAGATCAGCCACTAGGCCCTAACCCCAACGGTGGGCAAATGATGTTCGGCCCCTATTGGCAACCGTACCCACCACCGGGTCAAATCGCGGTCATCAGCAGCTTCGGCTACACAACGCCAGAAAACACGCAGCGCTTAAATGCCATTTTCAACTACGGTTTTGGCGATTTGGCGCTCAGCAACCACTACGTTGGAACCACGCCTGCCAGCGACTTTTATGATGTCACCATCAATGCCGCGCAAATCAGTTATTCGGGTAACAGCTTGGGTGGCTGGACGCGGGCAGACGGTGTGACAACAATTGAATTTCCGTCCGATGTAGAGACAGAGTCCAATTCGGGCGGTTTGACTAAAAAGCCTGGACAAGCTGGCATTTGGGTCACCCGCGAGACTAAGCGCCTTCAGGCCAATTATTTAGAGCTAGATATTTCAGGCAGCCTGTTTTACAACGGTGAAAAAGGCGTAGAGACCCGCAGTGTCAGCATCACGGTTCAATACGCAGTTGCAGGCACTAATGCATGGGTGAACGCGCCCATCAGCCCCATAACAATTGTTAACGGTGACACCACGGCCGTGCGTGAAACCCGTGGCTGGTCGGTAGCAGCAGGGCACTACAGCGTGCGGGCGAGAATCGAAAATGACGACTCTGATGACTCACGCCTAAAACAAAGCTTCACCGTGGAAGCTTTCAAAGCCTACAACACTGTCACCCAAACTTACCCAGCTCAAAACCGCATGGGTGTACAAATCCGCGCCAGCAAGCAGCTCAATGGCGCTTTAGACCGCTGGTCAAGCCTTGTCAGCGCGAAAACGTGGGTTTACACGGCCGCAACGTGGGACGGCAGCATTCCTGGCGCATCGGGCAATTGGGCATGGCAAACCAGTGTCAACCCAGCGTGGTGGTTTTTGAACTTTGCGCTTGGTGGCTTTATCAATCAAGGTGTCCCATTAGGCCACCCGCTGACCAACAAGGGCTGGATGCTCGGTGAGGCATTGGCAGGCAGTGCCAATAGTCAAAAGCTCTACGGCCTTGGCCGTCGCCACAACCGCATCGACTACGCCAAAATCATCGAATGGGCGCAATGGTGCACAGCAAACAGCTTGAACTTCAGCGCCGTGGTTGACCGCGCAGCCAACTGCTTCGACATCTTGAGCGACATCGCCCGCATTGGCCGCGCCCAACTCAGCCAGCCGAACGGCAAAATCAGCGTGATTTACTTCACTGCCAACGACCCGGCTGTGCAGCTTTTCAGCATGGATAACATCGTGGCCGGTAGCTTCAGTATCAGCTATATATCCGAGACTCCGCCAGACCGTGTCATCGTCAACTATATAGATAGCGCTCGTGATTACCAGTCCGCCCAAGTCGAAGCCGTGGTGCCAGGCGTAGCCGTACCCATCACAGAAGCGCAAATCACCCTTTGGGGTTGCACCAACACCGCCCAAGCCCAACGCGAGGCCAACTTGGTCGCAGCCGAACAGTTCTACCACCGCCGCACTATTAGCTGGGAGACTGATATTGAAGGCTTGTTGGCTACACGCGGCGATGTAGTCGCACTTGGCCACGATTTGACCCAGTGGGCACAAAGCGCCCGCATCGTACGCTTCATCGTCAGTAATGGTGCTGTGACAGGCTTAGAGCTAAACCGAGAGCTGCATGATCCCATAGCCCCAGCGCCTTACTATGTATGCGTCCGCCTGCCAAACGGCCAATTGCCCGTCTACCAAGCCACACCACCAGCCACGCCATCGTTTGTATTAACCTTGACCGCGCCTATGCCCCTAGCCAATGCCGCAGGCATCCTAGACCAGCAAAACACCAGCAACGCCGCCAGCTACTGGCCAGATGCGCTGCCACAAGACTTCATGGTCATGACAGGTGTGCAAGCCGTACCAGGCAAAAAAGTCCGTATCTTAAACGTAGCCCCCACAGCCGAAGGTAAAGTCCGCCTAACCGCCGTCGACCACGTGCCAGCCTATTATGCGAGCGAGTACACGCCAGTGGCAGGCACTTTCCCAAGCGAAGAGCGCTTGGTAGCAAAAGTCATTAATGCGGGAATAGTAAACGACGTAGTTGCTGGCGTGAGCCGCCTGAAGCTGGTCTGGCAACTAGAAGCCGCCCAAGGAGCAATCATCAGCCTGAGCGTGAATGGCGGCATCTCGTCAGTCGTAGCTAGCGGCGCAGGTATCGCAGGTACTGAGCTGGTGCTGCCAACCTACCCAGCTGGCACAACCCTAGCCATAACGCTAACCCCAGACCCCGTAGTCACTGCTGTAGCCATAATCGCAGCAACCGTAACCCATACCGTGTAGACTTGCGCTAATTGAGATTTAATTGCGCAAAGTGAAACCCAAATACTCGCCATTTATCACGTTAAAAAACGCTAATTTATCGCGAGCCGCTTCA
>JAAFJF010000033.1 GCA_013298815.1 Polaromonas sp.
ATACGGGTTTGTTTACTTGGGATTATTTGTACTTTTTAGGCTCTCAGCAAGCTGAAATTTGGCAAGATTACGAAGCACGCCTCAAAAAAGCTGGCATCAGCCGCGATGCACCTATGATTGAAAAATCTGGAGGTGGCTGCGCAAGTCATTGAGCGATTCCCTTCAGCTAGTCAAAAAATTAAAGTATCACTATGAGCCAAACACATTTCGGATTTCAAACCGTTGAAGAAAATGACAAAGCCAAACATGTGCGCGGCGTGTTTGATTCGGTCGCTCCCAAGTACGACATCATGAACGACTTGATGTCCATGGGACTGCATCGTGCTTGGAAAGCCTACACCGTCATGGTCGCCAATGTGCAAGAAGGCGCACAAGTGCTGGATATTGCAGGCGGAACGGGTGATTTGGCTTTGGCTTTCGCCAAAAAAGTAGGTAAAACTGGTCGTGTGGTGCATACCGATATCAACGAAGCCATGCTGCGTGAAGGGCGTGATCGCTTGGTTAACGCGGGTGTTGTTTTGCCAACGTTTGTGTGTGACGCTGAGAAATTGCCGTTTCCAGACAACCATTTTGACGTCGTGACCGTTGCTTTCGGACTGCGCAATATGACGCACAAAGACGCGGCACTGAAGGAAATGAACCGAGTTTTGAAGCCCAGTGGCAAGCTATTGGTGTTGGAGTTTTCGAAGATCGTCAAACCCTTGTCTAAGGTCTACGACTGGTATTCTTTCAATGTGTTACCAAAACTAGGCAAGCTGGTAGCGGGTGATGATGCGAGCTACCGTTATCTGGCAGAGTCGATTCGCATGCACCCCAGCCAAGAAGAGCTCAAGCAATTGATGAAAACTGCAGGTTTCGGCCATGTTGATTTTCATAATTTGACGGGTGGCGTCGTGGCTTTGCATGTCGGAATCAAGTGTTAAGAGCCTGTTTCAACACCTAAGCTGTGTGAATATTCACAAATTGTGAAAATCAGCCAATAAATTGACATGATTCAACTCAAGCCTCTGTCAGCACCTATTGAAAAACACATCATTTGCACCTATATTCGTGCTGTGTTGATGTCAACATGTGTGTTTGGAGAAAACATGAAATTTTGGTCTGCCATTTTGGTTTGTGCACTTGCTTTTTCAGGTTTGAACGCCGAAGCCGCCCGTCGTATAGGGGGCGGTGGTTCAATGGGTAAACAATCCAGTAACGTAACGCAGAAAAGCGCAGCGCCAACTGCTCCTGCACAAAACGCAAACAGTACAGCCGCAAAACCCACTGCAGCTGCACCAGCTGCAGCCCCAGCAGTGGTGCCCAAAAAGCCGTGGGGAGCGATGCTCGGTGGCTTAGCCGCAGGATTGGGCTTAGCTTGGTTGGCTAATTCTTTAGGCTTGGGTGGCATGTTGGGTGGCATTATGCAAGCCGTCATGTTCGGTTTATTGGCGTTTGGTGTGATTGCTCTTGTTGCGTACTTTATTCGTTCTCGTAGCATCGTTGGCAAAAAGTCCGGAGGCAATACGTTCAACTCGGGCAGCCCTTATGCGATGCAAGGTGCTGGTAGTGCATCGCCGACAGATGCCATTGCACCACGTTCGTACAGCCCGCTGAACGTTGGTAACGATGCTTCTGCTCGTCCTTGGGAAGCTAATACCACCGCGTTTGACAATACAAATGCTGGCCAAGCTGGAAAATCCATGATTGGCTCCGGTTTACAATCTTCCGATAACGCTACTGGTTTGTCTGGCTCTCAATCTTGGGGTGTACCCGCTGATTTCGACACAGCTGGCTTCTTGACAGCTGCAAAACGTAATTTTGTAACCTTGCAAGACGCATGGGATAAGTCTGATATCGCTGCATTGAAGGCGATGATGACAGACGAGATGGCAGCTGAGATCAAGTCTCAGTTGGCTGAACGCGGTGTTCAAGCAAGCGCAGTCAATAAAACTGATGTTGTAATGTTGGACGCCCAGTTGCTGGGCATTGAAGAAATGGCGACTGAATATATGGCCAGTGTTGAGTTTTCAGGCATGATTCGTGAAGACGCGTCAGCCGGCCCAGCACCATTCCGTGAAGTCTGGAACATGACAAAATCTAAAAATGGTGGCGGCTGGTTGGTGGCTGGCGTTCAAGCACTGCAATAAAGCGAAATAAAGCAACACTGCTAGAGATTAAAAAACCTTGAAGTTTTAAATACAGCAAAAGTGTGAATAATTGGGGACTATGGCAACATCGTCCCCTTTTTCTTTATTCAACGAACTTGTTAATAAGCTCACTAGTCTGCAGCCACCCGTTTGGGTTGTTGACGAGGTACAACACCGTCTTGTTTTATTGTTAAACCATGTCCTGATGCAAGAACCCGAAGCGACAGCGCGTTTGGCTCGACTCAAAGGCCGTGTTGTTCGAGCGCAATGGCGAGCACTGTCGATGACACTAGCCGCAACGCCCGCAGGACGGTTAGAGCTTGATGCCGGTCACAAAGCTGCTGACTTGAGTTTGCTTGTTGCTGATGATTCACCAGTGTCATTGGTGCAAACTGTTTTAGCAGGGGGCAAACCACCTATCAAAATAGAGGGCGATGTGCAGCTCGCAGCCGAGGTCAATTGGTTGGTTGATCATGTGCGATGGGATGTAGAAGAAGATTTGTCGCGCATTCTAGGCGATGCTCCTGCTCATGCTGTGACGAGTGTTGCAAAGCAGGTCGTTGTTGGGTTGAAATCATTTTTAGTCACCAAAGTCGCTGACACTGACCCCAAAAGTCAATCAGCAGGAAACCAATCAGTAAAGGCAGGTTCATGAGAAAGCTTTTTCGTGGCGCTTTCATTGTTTGGATAGCGCTGCGCTTCGGTTTAGACCAATTGGTACTGACCAGTTTTCAAAAGCCATGGCTCACCATGATTGCGCGTTTAGTCTCAGCAGGGCGCAATCTTAAAGCGCCGCGCGGGCAGCGTTTGCGGGAAGCTTTGGAGAATTTGGGGCCCATTTTCATTAAATTCGGTCAAGTCTTGTCTACACGGCGTGACTTGCTGCCTTTAGATATTGCTGACGAATTGGCGCGTTTGCAAGATCGTGTGCCTTCGTTTGATCCCAAAATCGCTGTGGAAACGATTGAAAGATCATTTAAGAAACCGCTTAATCATATTTTTACGTCTTTTGATCATAAGCCAGTTGCCAGTGCGTCCATCGCTCAAGTGCATTTCGCGACCATCACAGACAAAGAAGGCGTCAGCCGAGACGTCGCGGTCAAAGTGCTGCGCCCAAACATGCTACCTGTGATTGATAAAGATTTAGCCTTGATGCATATGATGGCTGGATGGGTCGAAAAGCTCAGTGCTGATGGGAAGCGCTTGAAGCCGCGCGAAGTGGTCAGTGAGTTCGATAAATACCTGCACGACGAGCTCGACTTGATTCGCGAAGCCTCAAGCGCCGCGCAGTTGAAGCGAAATATGTCGTTGCACAAAGCTGAAAAAGATCTGGTAATGATTCCCGACATGTACTGGGACTATTGCCACCCTGAGGTGATGGTGATGCAGCGCATGAAAGGTGTGCCCATCAACCAAACCCAAACGCTGCGCGATGCAGGGGTTGATTTTAAAAAACTGGCACGAGACGGGGTAACTATTTTCTTTACCCAAGTCTTCAGAGACGGTTTTTTCCATGCCGACATGCATCCAGGCAATATTCAGGTCAGCTTGGAACCTGAAACTTTTGGTCGATATATCTTGCTCGACTTTGGCATCATTGGCAGCTTGACCGCGGTGGACAAAGAGTATTTGGCGCAAAACTTCACAGCGTTTTTCAGGCGTGATTACAAACGAGTCGCCGAATTGCATATTGAATCCGGCTGGGTGCCTAAGGAAACGCGGGTTGATGAGCTGGAATCCGCCATTCGTGCCGTGTGTGAGCCATACTTTGACCGTCCACTCAAGGAAATCTCGCTTGGCTTGGTATTGATGCGTTTATTCCAAACCTCTCGCCGCTTCCATGTGGAAATTCAGCCACAGCTTGTCTTGTTACAAAAAACTTTGCTGAATATTGAGGGCTTGGGTCGAGATTTGGACCCGGATTTGGATTTATGGAATACTGCAAAGCCATTTTTAGAAAAATGGATGTTGGAGCAAATTGGCCCACAAAAATTGCTTGAAGAGCTGAAAAATCAAGCCCCTCAGTACGCTAAATTGTTACCAGAGTTGCCGGCGCTGTTGGCGAACTATTTCAAACACAAATCCTCGTATGCCGGTGCTGAGTCACAAATACTCAAGGATTTATTAAGTGAGCAACGACGAACAAATAAATTATTACAACGTTTGATGTACGCGGGTTTTGGTTTTATTGTGGGCTTGATCGCTATGCAATTGGTATCCCGCATGCATATGTTTGTTTTTTAGTCTCGTGAGAGCCGTAACCTAAGCCATTTATAATAGAAAGTTGCACAAATGCAGCGTTTTCTATGCTTTTGCGCTTTTATGACGATTTAACCCCCTCTTTTTATGCCTATTTACGCTTACAAATGCGATGCTTGCGGGCTTGCCAAAGACGTTTTGCAAAAAATGTCGGACCCGCTACTCACCGATTGCCCTGCTTGTGGACAAGCTACGTTCAAAAAACAGCTGACTGCGGCTGGTTTTCAGCTTAAGGGTACGGGTTGGTACGTGACTGATTTCCGCGAAGGTGGCGGTAAAACCACTGCACCGGCTGTTGATGCAAAATCTGGTGAGTCGTCAGCCCCGGCTGCGACAACTGGTGCTTCTTCAGAGGGCGCATCTGCCCCATCAGGGGCTCCTGCTAGTACTGCGTCATCTGCGCCGGCAGCTTCAACAGCTTCTTCACCAATCCCTTCGCCAGCTGCAACGCCAGCTTCTAGCGTTTAACCGACAGTTAACCCAAGGATATCCATGGCTAAGTTGCGTAAATGGTTGTTTGCTGGTTTGCTAGTCATAGTACCGCTTGCAATCACAGTTTGGTTGCTGGAATGGATGCTCAGCACATTGGACAAGACGCTGCTGATTTTGCCAGCTGCTTGGCACCCGGACAGACTGATTGGCTTTCATATTCCAGGTTTTGGTGTGCTGCTTGCGTTGGCTATTTTGCTGTTGGTTGGCGCTGCCGCTAGTAATTTCTTGGGCCGCCAATTGATGATTTGGGGTGATGCATTTTTGAATCGCATTCCTGTTGTTCGCTCCATTTATTCAAGTGTCAAACAAGTGTCGGACACCCTGTTTGCCGATGGGGGCAGTGCTTTTCGTACCGCTGTTTTGATACAGTGGCCGCGTGCAGACGTTTGGACAATTGCTTTTGTGACCGGCACGCCGGGTGGCGATGTCACAAATCATCTCAAAGGAGACTATCTCAGCGTCTATGTTCCGACAACACCTAATCCAACAGGTGGTTATTTTGTCATGCTGAAAAAGTCAGATTGCATAGAGCTGAACATGAGTGTTGATGATGCGCTGAAATATATTGTGTCAATGGGTGTGGTTTCCCCAACCATGCTTGCACCACTGCTTCCGAAATAATCAGGAATTATCTTTCAGTATTAACGAATTTATTAACGAATAAAGTAGAGAAAATTATGGCAATGCGTACGCAATATTGTGGCTTGGTGACTGAGGCTTTGCTCGGCGAAACGGTGAGTTTGTGTGGCTGGGTTAACCGTAGACGTGACCATGGTGGTGTGATATTTATTGATCTGCGTGACCGCGAAGGTTATGTGCAAGTTGTGTGTGATCCTGATCGTGCGGACATGTTCAAGCTCGCTGAAGGTGTGCGCAATGAGTTTTGTATTCAAATCAAAGGCTTGGTTCGCGCACGACCTACAGGTACTGTGAATGACGGTTTGAAGAGCGGCAAGATTGAAGTGTTGTGCCATGAGTTGATCGTACTTAATGCGTCAGTCACACCGCCTTTCCAACTGGATGATGAGAATTTGTCTGAAACGACGCGCTTGACACACCGCGTGCTGGATTTGCGTCGTCCGTACATGCAAAACAACTTGATGCTGCGCTACAAAGTGTCCATGGAGGTTCGCAAGTTCTTGGATGCAAACGGCTTCATTGACATTGAGACGCCGATGCTGACAAAGAGCACGCCCGAAGGTGCGCGAGATTATTTGGTACCTAGCCGTGTGCACGATGGACACTTTTTTGCTTTGCCACAATCGCCTCAGCTTTTCAAACAGTTGCTGATGGTGGCCGGCTATGACCGCTATTACCAAATCGTGAAGTGTTTCCGTGACGAAGATTTGCGGGCTGACCGCCAGCCAGAATTCACGCAAATCGATATTGAAACGTCGTTCTTAGACGAGCAAGAAATCCGTGACATGTTCCAAGGCATGATCACCACAGTCTTCAAAAACACCATGAATGTGGATTTGGGTGAATTCCCAGTCATGACTTACCAGGATGCCATGCATGTTTATGGCTCAGACAAGCCTGATTTGCGCGTGAGTCTTAAATTCACCGAAGTGACTGACGTGATGGCAGATGTTGACTTCAAAGTCTTCTCTGGCGCAGCGACCATGAAAAATGGACGTGTGGTTGCTTTACGCGTGCCCGGCGGCGCTCGTGAAGTCGGTGGTTTGAGCCGTGGTGAAATTGATGGCTACACCGAATTTGTCAAAATCTACGGCGCTAAAGGTTTGGCATACATCAAGGTTAATGAATTGGCAAAAGGTCGCGATGGTTTGCAAAGCCCGATAGTTAAAAACATTCATGACAAAGCAATTGCAGAAGTATTGGCCCGTACGGGTGCGCAAGATGGTGACTTGATCTTCTTTGGCGCAGACAAAGAGAAGGTTGTGAACGACGCGATTGGTGCATTGCGTATCAAAATCGGCCACAGTGAGTTTGGTAAAAAGAACGGTTTGTTTGAAAAGGCTTGGCGTCCGATGTGGGTCGTTGACTTCCCGATGTTTGAGTATGATGAAGAAGCACAACGCTACACGGCAACACATCACCCATTCACAGCCCCCAAAGATGGCCATGAAGACTGGATGGTCACAGCCCCAGAGAAATGTATCTCCAAGGGCTATGACATGGTGTTGAATGGTTGGGAGATGGGTGGCGGTTCAGTGCGTATTCACCGTGCGGATGTGCAGCAGAAAGTATTTGATGCACTCAAAATAACACCTGAAGAAGCGCAAGTTAAATTTGGTTTCTTATTGGATGCGTTGCAATATGGTGCACCGCCACACGGTGGCTTGGCTTTCGGTTTAGACCGTATTGTGACCTTGATGACAGGTGCAGAGTCTATTCGTGATGTGATTGCCTTCCCGAAAACCCAACGCGCTCAATGTTTGTTGACGCAAGCGCCATCACTGGTCGATGAAAAGCAACTCAAAGAATTGCATATTCGCCTGCGCAATGCAGATGTTGCTAAAACGTCTTCATAAAATTGAGATGGGAATTTTGCCTGGAAACGCACTTAATAACAGTGTCGTAATAAGCAAGTAGCGAAGAAACTTCCCTATGGCCATGTACAGCAAACATGGCCAAAAAGGGAGTTTCAACCAGCCAGCTACAGCACATAAAGGGTCGCCTACAGCTGGTAGCCAAGCCAACAAGCATGCTTTGGGACCTAAGTTTTTTAACCATTGCAATGCTTTGGCGTGGCTTCGTGAGTTTGTGTATTTGTCTACAACTCGGTGCGCGCCATAACCCATCCACCAATCGATTGCGCCGCCAATCGTATTTCCTGCCGTGGCTACCAAGACAGTAGACCAAAAGAGTTCTGGATTGAGTTTAATGAGTCCGAACACAACAGGCTCTGAGCCTAGGGGTAGCAGAGTCGCGCTGATCAGTGATACGACAAAAACTGTCGACAAGCCAAATTTAGGCAATGCAAGCATGATCAACAGTTGTTCGAGCCAAATTTCCATGTAAAACCAAGTGTAAAAGTAAACCAATAAGCCAAAAAAGAAGTCAAAAAAAGACTCACAGTACCTTGAACTATGCCTAGTATAGAGCGGTACAATTGTGCTTCATTTTTAAGCAACTCATTTCATTTCCCTTTTCTCAATTCTGCATGAACATTGGTCAATATGCATTGCCAAATAATTTGTTCGTAGCGCCCATGGCCGGCGTGACAGACAGACCATTTCGTATGCTTTGCAAGAAGTTGGGGGCAGGTTATGCGGTAAGTGAAATGGTGACATCTAAACGTGAGTTATGGAGCACCCTTAAAACGTCACGCAGAGCTAACCATGATGGTGAAAGCGCACCAATTGCGGTACAAATTGCAGGAACATCTGCTGACATGATGGCTGAAGCTGCGTTATACAACGTAGATAATGGCGCGCAAATCATTGATATCAACATGGGTTGCCCTGCAAAGAAGGTTTGCAACAAATGGGCCGGTTCCGCGCTGATGCAAGATGAGGGTTTGGCCTTGTCCATTGTTGAAGCTGTCGTCGCAGCTTGTGCGCCACGCAACGTTCCTGTGACTTTGAAGATGCGAACGGGTTGGTGCCAAAGTCATAAAAATGCAGTGGTTTTAGCGCGTGCCTTTGAGCAAGCCGGCGTGCAAATGCTTGCTGTGCATGGTCGTACGCGTGAGCAGGGCTACAAGGGCGTTGCGGAGTACGAAACGATTGCGGCAGTAAAGTCAGCAGTTCGCATTCCTGTCGTCGCTAATGGTGACATCACTACACCAGAAAAAGCACGTGAAGTATTGTCATTTACGGGGGCCGACGCCATCATGGTTGGACGTGCGGCGCAAGGCAAACCATGGATTTTTCGAGAAATTGCACATTTCATGGCCACAGGCGAGCACTTGGTACAGCCTTTGGTTGCTGAGGTAAAGCGTTTGCTATGCGATCATTTGTTAGATCATTACGATTTGTACGGTGAATTTGCAGGTGTGCGGACGGCACGTAAACACATTGGTTGGTACGTGCGTTCTTTGCCGGGTGGTGAATCGTTTCGTGAGAGCATGAATGCACTAGAAACCTGTGATTCGCAGCATGCAGCAGTAGCGCATTTTTTTGATGCGTTGGCTGATAAATACGAGCGCTTACCTCAACCAATGGTACATGTTCAAGATGAGGAAGCTGCGGCATTTATGTAAGTGCTAGTTGAACTACATATAAATCCCAATAACAAAAACAAGCTGTAACGAGAATGCGATGAGTAAAAAACAAATAGACGAATGCGTACGTGAAAATTTAGAAGCCTACTTCAAAGATTTAGGAGGCGAGCAACCGCACGCTATGTACGACATGCTGGTTAAAGCGGTTGAAAAGCCATTGCTTGAAGTGGTCATGAAGCAAGCCGATAACAACCAATCACGAGCCGCAGAATGGTTGAATCTCAACCGCAATACTTTGCGTAAAAAGCTCTTAGATCACAATTTAATTTAATTAAAGTTAACTAAATTAAATTTTAAAAACACTCATCACATTAACTTATTTCTTTAATTTTCCTCAAAAATACAAACAATGAATGCACTAATTTCAGTTTCAGACAAAACCGGCGTTGTAGATTTCGCCCGCGAATTACATGCCTTGGGTATCAAACTGCTGTCCACCGGAGGCACGGCAAAGCTCCTGGCTGATCAAGGTTTACCTGTTACTGAAGTTGCTGAGCTCACAGGTTTTCCTGAAATGCTGGATGGCCGCGTCAAAACCTTACATCCTAAAGTTCATGGCGGCTTGCTGGCACGTCGAGACCAGCCGGAGCACATGGCTGCATTGGCCGAACATAACATTGACACCATTGACCTGTTGGTGGTCAATCTTTATCCGTTTGAAGCGACAGTTGCCAAAGCTGGTTGTACCTTGGAAGATGCCATCGAAAACATCGACATTGGTGGCCCAGCGATGGTGCGTTCGGCTGCTAAGAATTGGAAGGATGTCGGTGTTTTAACTGACTCCTCGCAATATGCCGTTGTGCTTGCAGAACTCAAAGCTAGCGGTATGCTGACTGATAAAACTAAATTTGCATTGTCGGTGGCTGCATTCAACCGTATCAGCCAATATGACGGCGCCATCAGTGACTACCTGTCTCGCATTCAAGAAGACGGCAACCACGCACTCTTCCCAGCGCAATCGAATGGCCGTTTCATCAAACTGCAAGATTTGCGTTATGGCGAAAATCCACATCAGCAGGCTGCTTTTTATCGCGACTTGTACCCAGCTCCTGGCTCGCTCGTAACGGCAAAACAATTACAGGGTAAAGAACTAAGCTACAACAACATTGCGGATGCAGATGCGGCTTGGGAGTGTGTCAAAAGTTTTGATGTGCCAGCATGTGTCATCGTCAAGCACGCCAACCCATGCGGTGTTGCCGTAGGCGATGATGCATTGCAAGCCTATGAGAAAGCTTTTAAAACCGATCCAACCTCTGCATTCGGTGGCATCATTGCCTTCAATCGCACGGTAGACGTGCCAGCAGCGCTACAAATATCTAAGCAATTTGTGGAGGTTTTGATGGCACCTGCTTACACACCAGAAGCCCTGGAACTTTTCAAAGCCAAAGCCAACGTTCGCGTGCTCCAAATTGAACTGCCTGATAGCTTCGGTAAGGCTGGTAATTCTGACTGGGACAATGGTCGCAATGCCGTTGATGTCAAGCGAGTCGGTTCAGGCTTGTTGATGCAAACAGCCGATAACCATGTGTTGACTTTGGCTGATCTCAAAGTCGTCTCGAAAGCGCAACCGACCCAGCAGCAGCTGGAAGATTTGCTGTTTGCTTGGAAAGTTGCGAAATATGTCAAATCTAACGCTATCGTTTTCTGCGCAGGTGGTATGACCATGGGCGTAGGTGCAGGTCAAATGAGTCGTTTGGATTCAGCTCGCATTGCCAGTATCAAGGCGCAGCATGCTGGCTTGTCACTGGAAAATACAGCTGTCGCCAGCGATGCCTTCTTCCCGTTCCGTGATGGTTTGGATGTCGTCGTTGATGCAGGTGCGACTTGCGTGATTCAACCAGGAGGCAGCATGCGCGACCCGGAAGTGATTGCTGCGGCTGATGAGCGCGGCGTGGTGATGGTGTTCACTGGCGTGCGCCACTTTAGACACTAAGTTTGACACTGAGCTTTTGACGTAAAGATTGACATAAAAGGCAATTTCCATGACAGCACCAGATCCTGTGCAGCGTCCGCGTGAGTTTTTAACCTATCTGTTTCAGGCAGCAGTTAAACGCGCTTTGCCACTGCATAACACGGCCGCTTATTTGCCTTCACCGCCAGCAAACGGTGGGCTTACGATTGTACTGGGCGCAGGCAAAGCGGGTGCCGCCATGGCGCAAGCGGTGGAAGCGCATTGGCCTGTTGACGTGCCTCTGTCCGGTTTGGTGGTGACCCGTTATCAACATACCCCAGTCAGACCAGCTGAGCTTGACGGAAAACCTGTCCGTATTGAAATCGTAGAAGCATCACACCCCGTACCCGATGCAGCAGGCTTACAAGCTGCGCAGCGGATATTGGACTTGACGCAAGGCCTGACTGCTGACGATGTCGTGCTTTGCCTGATTTCAGGTGGCGGTTCTGCCTTGTTATCGCTACCAGTAAAAGGATTGGATTTCGCCGATAAGCAGCGCATCAACCAAGCTTTGCTCAATTCAGGCGCACCTATTTCTGAGATGAATTGTGTGCGTAAACACCTCTCACGCATCAAAGGCGGTCGTTTGGCTGCTGCCTGCTTTCCTGCAAAGGTTGTTACTTTAACGATTAGCGACGTCCCAGGTGACGACCCCAGCATCATCGCGAGCGGCCCGACCGTGCCGGACGACACGACTTGTGCGCAAGCTTTGGCAATTTTGAAGCGCTACAACATTGATGTGCCTACCTCGATTGCTGAGCAACTGGCCTCAGGCGCGCTTGAAACACCCAAGTCCAACGACCCGATTTTTAAGGGGCATGTCGTCCATATGACGGCAACACCCCAGCAAAGTCTAGAAGCCGCAGCGGAAGCAGTGCGAAACGCAGGCTTACGTGCCTATATTTTGAGTGACGACATGGAAGGAGAGTCGCGCGAGGTCGGCACTGTTCAAGCCGCTTTGGCTCGTGCAGCAGCTAAGAGCCGTCCAAAAAGTGCCGATTTAGTTCAGACGCAAACTTTTGTTCGTCCTTGCGTCATTCTGTCTGGTGGTGAAACTACGGTCACTGTTCGTCCACGTCTGCCCGGCGCGGCAAAAGGGCGAGGCGGACGCGCAGGAGAGTTTTGCCTTGGTTTGGCACATTCTTTGCAAGGACTAAGTCATGTCTATGCCTTAGCCGCAGACACCGACGGCATAGATGGTGTTCAAGACAATGCCGGTGCCTATGTTGACCCAACAACGCTTGAACGGGCTGAGGCGCTCGGAATGAAAATTCATGACCACCTCGACCGAAACGATGCTTATGGATACTTTGAGCCTTTGGGTGATTTGGTGATTACTGGTCCTACCTTCACCAATGTGAATGATTTCAGGGCTATATTGATTCTTTAATTTTTTATCATTAAATCAACAATTAATTAACATGATTGATCTGACACCAAGATTGCAATTGACATCCATATCGAAACGGTATGCATCAGTCTTAGCCAATCAAGATGTGTCGCTGACGGTGTTACCCGGCGAGATTCATGCGCTTTTGGGTGAAAACGGCGCTGGCAAATCGACATTGGTGAAAATCATCTATGGCTCAGTCAAACCTGATGCTGGCACGGTCAGTTTCAATGGCTTTGTCGCTCACGTTCGTAATCCCCAAGAAGCCCGCGCTTTGGGTATTAGTATGGTTTTTCAGCACTTCAATTTATTTGAAACACTGAGCGTGGCCGAAAACGTCTGGCTTGGCTTGGATAAACATCTGACGCTGGCTGAAGTGACACAGCGCATTTCTGCCAAAGCCAGTGAATACGGTCTGGATATTGATCCAAGTCGACCAGTTCATACCTTGAGCGTCGGTGAAATGCAACGCGTTGAAATCATCCGTGCTTTGCTCACCAATCCGCAACTTCTTATTTTGGACGAACCCACTTCAGTGCTCACGCCGCAAGCTGTTGAAAAATTGTTTGTGGTGCTTAAAAAACTGTCTTCAGAAGGCTGCAGTATTCTGTACATCAGCCACAAGCTGCATGAAATTCGCGAGCTATGCACCGCATGCACAGTTTTACGCGCTGGCAAAGTCACAGGACATTGCAATCCTCAAAATGAGAGCAATGCCTCGCTCAGCCGGATGATGATTGGTGCTGAGCCACCTGCGCTGGAGCATCGTGCGGCAAAAGTAGGTGATGTTGTTCTGGATATCCATCAATTAACTTTGCCGCGTATCGATCAATTTGGTATGAATCTGAATGCGGTTTCTCTGAGCGTGCGCGCAGGCGAGGTTGTCGGTATTGCGGGTGTTTCTGGCAATGGGCAGCGTGAGTTGATGTACGCCTTGTCAGGCGAAGATAACCGAGCGGATGCTGGTATGGTGACTTTGTTTGGCGCGGTGGTTGGGCATCTAGGGCCTGCTGAACGCAGACGTCTTGGTGTGCAATTTGTTCCAGAGGAACGCCTAGGACGAGGTGCGGTACCGAGCATGAGCTTGGCACATAACT
Source organism: Polaromonas sp. (assembly GCA_013298815.1). Lineage (GTDB taxonomy): Bacteria > Pseudomonadota > Gammaproteobacteria > Burkholderiales > Burkholderiaceae_C > Aalborgiella. Next base: position 13,508 of record JAAFJF010000033.1, read on the forward strand.
TGATGTTGACTCGCGATGATGCGATTGGTAAAACTGGTTGGAAAATGGGATGGATTAGTGTCAAAGACTTAGCGAAGCAGGCTGATGGCATCATCGCCCGTTTCAAAGTTAAAGCCAGCGGTGCACATGCAACAGCCAAATCGTTGTCGGGCGGCAATTTGCAAAAGTTTATTTTGGGTCGGGAAATTGATGCCGAACCAAAACTCTTCATCGTCTCGCAACCCACGTGGGGCGTTGATGTGGGTGCGGCTGCGCAAATTCGAGGTGAGATATTGGCTTTGCGCGATGCTGGCTGTGCCGTACTGGTAGTGAGCGAAGAGCTGGATGAATTGTTTGAAATCAGTGATCGACTTCATGTCATGGCAAAAGGGCAGCTATCGCCATCCTTAAAGCGTGCAGACGCGACAGTTTCACTGGTCGGTGAATGGATGAGTGGTTTGTGGCCTACGGCTGAGTCAATAGATAGGGTAGTAAACGAGGTGTCTGCATGATGCGTTTAAAACTGGAGCCGCGTGCGCAAAACTCCGCATTTTGGAGCTACGGCTCACCTGTTTTAGCCTTGCTGTTGACAGTGGTGATTGGTGTTTTGCTGTTCATGGCTTTGGGCAAAGATCCCTTTCGTGGCTTGCAAATGTTTTTTTGGGAGCCAATTCGTTCTGGCTATGCTTGGGGTGAGTTGATGGTGAAGGCAACGCCGCTCTTGATTATTGCGCTGGGCTTGGCGGTTTGTTTTCGTTCTAATGTGTGGAACATTGGCGCAGAAGGTCAGTTTGTCATTGGCGCACTGGCTGCAGGTGGCGTAGCGCTTTTGGCCACCAAGGAAACCAGCCGTTGGATTGTCGTGGCGATTTTAATGGCTGGCATGTTTGGTGGCATGGCTTGGGCTAGCATCACTGCATTTTTACGCGACAAATTCAACGCCAATGAAATTTTGGTGAGTTTGATGTTGGTCTATGTAGCTGATTTGCTCTTGGGTTACATGGTCTACGGCCCGTGGAAAGACCCGAACGGGTTTAACTTCCCGCAAAGCAAAACCTTTGAAGCGGTGACGAGTATTCCCAGACTCATGCAAGGCTCGCGCATGACAATTGGCTTACCCATTGCGATGGCAGTAGCAGCTGCGTTATGGATATTCTTGTTCCGTACGCGCGCCGGTTTTGCGCAGCAAGTCGGCGGTTTAGCGCCTGCAGCTGCGCGTTATGCGGGGTTTTCTAGCCGCAGGGCTTTGTGGGTGGCCATGCTGTGCTCGGGCGCTGCTGCTGGCTTAGCGGGCGCGTTAGAAGTTGCGGGCCCGATCGGACAATTGACACCTTATGTGCCTGCAGGTTACGGTTTTGCCGCCATTATTGTGGCGTTTGTGGGGCGCTTGCATCCTGTGGGCATGGTTTTTTCAGCCGTGTTGATGAGCATGTTTTACATTGGCGGCGAGCTGGCGCAGTCACGTTTGGGCTTGCCTAAATCGATCACGGGTGTGTTTCAAGGCTTGCTACTTTTCAGTTTGCTGGCTTGTGACACCTTGCTTGCCTACAAGTTGGTTATCAAATCAGATGCTAAATCTGCCGTCAAATCTAACTTAGGGGGTGCTGCTTAATGGAAGCCTATGCACTTTTAATTGCGGCCACACTCAATGCTGGTACGGTGCTTGCCATCGCCGCGCTGGGTTTACTCATCAACGAAAAAGCCGGCGTTGTTAACTTGGGCGCAGAAGGCATGATGCTGTGCGCCGCCATTGCGGGCTTTGCCACCGTCGTTCATACCGGCAACGTGTGGCTGGGTTTCCTGGCAGGCATGGCGGCAGGGGCATTTTTAGCGGCGCTGTTTGGCGGTTTGGTGATTTGGTTGGGTACCAACCAATATGCGACGGGCTTGGCTTTGACGCTGTTTGGCACGGGTTTTTCAGCTTTTGCGGGCATCAAGTACGTGCAAGAAAAGCTACCCGAGCAAACGCAGTACAGCATCCCAGTTTTGGGCGATATTCCGCTTATGGGGCAAGCCCTGTTTCGCCATCACCCCATGGTCTACATCACGATTGGCTTGGTGTTTGGTTTGATCTGGTTTTTGTACCGCACCCGCGCTGGCTTGGTGCTGCGCTCGGTGGGAGAGTCGCCGGAATCGGCTCACGCACTGGGCTACCCAGTACGACGCATTCGGCTGTGGGCGGTGATGGCTGGCGGTGCGCTTTGCGGGCTGTCTGGGGCTTACCTAGCAACGATTTATACCCCACTGTGGGTCGAGGGCATGGTTTCAGGAAAGGGTTGGATTGCTTTAGCCTTAACGACTTTCGCCACTTGGCGACCCGCCCGCGTACTTTTGGGCGCTTATTTGTTTGGTGGATTTACCCTTTTGCAGCTGCATTTGCAGGGTGCGGGGGTAGAAATACCTAGTCAATTTCTCAGCATGATGCCTTACATTGTTACCATTGTCGTTTTGGTGCTGATTTCACGAAATTCAGCATTTATTCGGGTCAATATGCCCGCATCGCTGGGCAAACCGTTTTCAACTTAAATGTTCCATTGATGTTTTGGCGTGTTTCTTGCAGTGATATTTTTTTCAACCGTTACCTTACTTTTACTTTAAAAAGGATTCTTTGAAATGACAGATTTTCAAAAACGCACACTCTTAAAAGTTGCTGCTGTGACCACGATCGCCGCTGCCGCATTGGTCGGCTGTGGCAAAAAAGAAGAAGCCAAGCCTGCCGCAGCTGCACCAGCCGCACCAGTTGCTGCTCCCGCACCTGCCAAACCTGAGCCATTAAAAGTAGCCTTCGCCTACGTTGGCCCTGTGGGTGACGGTGGTTGGACGTTTGCGCATGACAACGCGCGCAAAGCCGTTGAAAAAGAGTTTGGCGACAAAATTGTCACCAGCTTCGTCGAAAAAGTGCCTGAGTCAGCTGACGCAGAGCGCGTTTTCCGTGACTTGGCAGGCCAAGGCAATAAGCTGATTTTCGGTACAACCTTCGGCTACATGGAACCCATGCTCAAAGTCGCCGCTGACACCAAAGGTGTGAGCTTTGAACATGCCACCGGCTATAAACAAGCCGACAACATGCGCACCTATGACAGCCGCACCTACGAAGGCGCGTACATGGCGGGCGTGATTGCTGGCAAGATGACCAAAACCAACACGCTGGGTGTCGTCGGTTCTATCCCAATTCCTGAAGTGATTCGCAACATCAACAGCTTCACTTTAGGTGCGCAATCGGTCAATCCAAAAATCAAAACGCGCGTGGTTTGGGTGCAAGAATGGTTCAACCCGGGCAAAGAAACCGAAGCTGCAACGACCTTGATTAACGGCGGCGCTGACGTGTTGATGCAAAACACCGACTCATCCGCTGTGCTGCAAACGGCTGAAAAGCTGGGCAAACGTGCTTTTGGCTGGGATTCTGACATGACCGCCTACGGCCCGAAAGCGCATTTAGGTTCAGCCGTCATCAACTGGGCACCGTACTATATCAAAGCCACTGGCGAAGCCTTGGCCGGTACATGGAAAGGCGGTAGCGCTACTTGGTGGGGCGTGAAGGAAGGCGCAATCGACATGGTGAATGTCGCAGCTGACGTACCTGCTGAGACCAAAGCCAAAGTTGACGAAGTCAAAGCTGGCTTAAAAGCAGGCACCTTCTCAATCTGGAAAGGCCCTATCATGGGTGCGGACGGCAAAGAAATGCTTGCCAAAGATGCCGTTGCTGATGATAAGTTTTTAGGCGGTTTGATGGCCTATGTCAAAGGCGTAGAGGGCAAAATTCCAGGCGGCGACAAGAAGTAATCTGATTCGCGAAGCTTCGGTTTCATAGTCTTAAAAAAAGCTGCTCTCGGGCAGCTTTTTTATTGCAAAATAGATATATGCATCAAGTTAAAAACATCCCTACAGACCGTCTGCCCGACCTGCTGCGTGCTATGCCCAAAGCCGAGCTGCACATCCACATCGAAGGTTCGTTAGAGCCAGAGATGATTTTCAGCCTAGCCAAACGCAATGCCCTGACATTGCCCTACGCCAGCGTCGACGAGCTGCGCCGCGCTTATGCCTTTACCAATTTGCAGAGCTTCTTGGATATTTACTATGCCGGCGCTAGCGTCTTACTTACAGAACAAGACTTTTACGACCTAGCTAGCGCATATATTGCCAAAACTGCTATTGATAATGTAGCAGTTTGCGAGATTTTCTTCGACCCCCAAACCCATACCGACCGTGGTGTGAGCATGGCAACCGTCATCAACGGCTTGCACCGCGCCTGCGTGGAAGCAGAAATCAAGCACGGCATCAGCGCCAGTTTGATCATGTGTTTCTTGCGCCATTTGAGCGAAGAAGCAGCTTTTGAAACGCTGGAAGCCGCCATGCCCTTCCGCGACAAAATCATCGGTATCGGCCTAGATTCCGGCGAAGTGGGTAACCCGCCTGAGAAGTTTGCCAAAGTCTTTGCCAAATGCCGCGAGCTGGGTTTACACCTCGTCGCCCACGCGGGGGAAGAGGGCCCGCCAGCCTACGTTTGGACCGCACTGGATTTGCTAAAAGTTGAACGCATCGACCACGGCGTGCAGTCCAGCAAAGACGCTTTGTTAATGGCGAGGCTGAAAAAAGATCGCATCCCGCTCACAGTTTGCCCCTTGTCTAACTTAAAACTCTGTGTTTTCAAAGACTTGCGCGACCACAACCTACCGCAATTGTTGGATGCAGGCTTGTGCGCTATGGTCAATTCAGACGACCCCAGCTACTTTGGCGGTTACATGAACGACAACTTCTTGCAAACCTTCGCCGCCACCGGCATGACCGCCCAGCACGCCTACCAGCTGGCGCACAACAGTTTTGAGGCGAGTTTTTTGGATGCATCAGCCAAGCGGCTTCACATTGACAAGTTGAATGCCGTTTTTGAAACGTTTTAAAAATGCCCCAAGCCTACCGCGCTCGCATTCTTTGCTTTGACCCAAACGCTGAGCCATCACAGTCAGCACGGTTAGAGGAAGATGGCCTGCTCGTCATTGGCGCTAACGAGGAGGGCAGGCAAGTCGTGCAAATGGTGGGTGACTACAACTCGCTGGCCAATAGTTTTGAGGAGTTCAAAGCACGTCATCCAGACATCAAAGTGCAGCATTTGCCAGACCGCATCATCGCGCCCGGTTTTGTCGATACCCATGTGCACTACCCGCAAACTGATGTGATTGGCTCACCCGCCGAGGGTTTGTTGCCATGGTTGGAAAACTACACTTTTCCAGAAGAAAAAAAGTTTGTAGATAAAGAATATTGTGCCTCAGTAGCTACTTTTTTCATAGCAGAATTGCTGCGAAATGGTGTCACGACAGCGCTGACCTTTGCGACATCGCACGTTGCGTCTGTGGATGCTTTGTTCGCTGAAGCGCAAAAAAATAGCCTGCGCCTCATCACCGGCAAATGCATGCAAGACCGCAACAGCCCAGATGGGGTGCGCGACGAGACTGAGCAAAGTTTGATCGACACCGAGTTGCTCATGCACAAATGGCACGGTGTGGACCGTTTGGGCTACGCCTTCACCCCACGCTTCGCTCCCAGCTGCAGCGACGCCCAGTTGCGCGGCTTGGGCGAGTTGGCAGCCAAATACCCCGATGTATGGATTCAGTCCCACGTCGCCGAAAACGTTGAAGAAATCAGCTGGGCACTGTCGCTTTTCCCCCAAGCCCGCTCGTATTTGCAAATTTACGACGACTTCGGCCTGATGCGACAACGTTCTGTCTACGCCCACTGCATCCATCTAGACGCCACTGACCGCACCTTGATGCAAAGCACTGGCGCAGCAGCATCTGTATGCCCCACCAGTAATTTATTCTTAGGCAGTGGCTTTTTCGACTACCGCGCTGCGGATGACGCCGGCATGCAATATGCGCTGGCCAGCGACGTAGGCGGCGGCACCAGCTTCAGCCCCTTCCACACCATGCTAGCCGCCTATTATGTTGGTCGTTCAGGAGGTCGCGCCACCGTCAAAACTGCGCTCTTAGACAGTTATCAAGGCGGCCAGCCCAGGCTGGGCATAAGCCTCTCACCGCAAGACCTCTGGTGGCAGCACACCGCAGGCGCGGCCAAAGCCTTGGGTTTAGACGGCGTTATCGGCAACTTGGCAGTAGGCTGCGAAGCTGATTTCGTCATCCTAAACCCCCAAGCCACTCCCTTATTAGCCCGCCGCACCGCCCGCGCCGAGAGCCTAGACGAACTCCTCTTTGCGATGATTGTCTTGGGCGATGACCGCTTGATAGAGAAAACGGTGATTTCGCAGCAGTTGGTGGCGTGAAACCATTGAAAATGTGATTTTTACCCCTTAAATATGGTTGTAGCCGTTGTATTTATTGACTTAGCAGCTATCGAAATTATAGTAAATTTGTTGAAAATAGAAGTCAAATCACTACGCAAACTCAAATTGACATCATTCAAACAAATAGCTAAACTGTACACAATAGCCAACTCGGCTAATATTTAGAGGTATTTAAATATGCTAACCATGACATCTGTAGAAGCGCAAAACCGGTTTGGGCAGTTACTGGATGCGGCGCAGCGCGAGCCTATCAGCATCACTCGGCATGGGCGGACAGCGGCTTTTATCGTCTCGCCCAAGGATATGGCTGAGTTAACCAATGCTCGCAATAAAAGTGTTAATGCCTCCGCAGCGCCTACTGGCGTCGATTGGATGCTACAACAACCATTGCAAACGGGTGGCGAGGCGGGTCTGTCTAACGTGGCGCTGTTGCAAGAGCGAGTTGCCCATTTGCGTGATGATTGGTCTGATCGGTGATCGCCTTTTTAGACAGCAGCGCCGCCATTTATTACTTTGAAGGTGATGCAACCGCGCAAAAAGCAGTGCGAGACGTTTTGCTGAATTTGAAAAATCAATACCCAGCCTGCGAATTAGCCGTTTCACGCCTAGGCGTGATGGAATGCCGCGTTAAACCGCTGCGGGACAATGCGCACACCCTGCTGGCTGCGTATGAGGCTTTTTTCATGCAAGCTCGTATTGTCGAGCTTACTGCTGCAGTGGTTGATATGGCTACTACGCTACGCGCCAGTTACGGCCTGAAAACGCCCGATGCTTTGCAAGCCGCCAGTGCTTTGTCGCTAGGGGAAGATGTCGTTTTTGTCACGGCTGATTTGGGATTTGCGCGTTTGAATGGTTTGAGGGCGCTGAAAGTGCAATATATAACGTAAAGATGCCGAAAATAGACTTATTGATGCCTCTAGCCGACGTATTTATTTATTTAATAGCTATTGAATAAATAGCAAAATACACATTCCAAAACCACCAGCACAATACGGCACAATATCAACCTATTCCCATAGTTCTGATATTTTTTACTGGAGTTTCCCTTGTCCATACTAGCTGACCACCAAATCCGCGAACTCGCACAGAAGCACGGCATGATTGAGCCGTTTGAACCGGGGCAGGTACGGGAGAAGGAGGGGAAGAAGATCATCAGCTATGGCACCAGCAGCTATGGCTACGACATCCGCTGCGCGCCTGAGTTCAAGGTGTTTACCAACATCCACAGCACCGTCGTTGACCCGAAGAATTTTGACGAAAAGAGTTTTGTGGATTTTGAGGGCGATAGCTGCATCATCCCGCCGAACAGCTTTGCACTGGCGCGGACCATGGAGTATTTCCGCATTCCGCGCAATATTTTGACGGTTTGCTTGGGTAAAAGCACCTACGCGCGCTGCGGCATCATTGTCAACGTGACGCCGTTTGAGCCAGAGTGGGAGGGCTTTGTGACGCTGGAATTCAGCAACACCACGCCGCTGCCAGCCAAAATCTACGCGGGTGAGGGTTGTGCGCAAGTGTTGTTCTTCAAAGCAGACGAAGTTTGCACCACCAGTTATAAAGACCGAGGGGGTAAGTACCAAGGTCAAACGGGCGTCACCCTGCCTAAGACTTAAATTACACAAAAACTTAAATCTCTTTATCTAAAGAATCTCTAAGATAATCAAGCTAACTGCAAGTGTTTGCAATATTTTGAATTCAGGAGCGTATTATGAAATGGGAAGGCAACCGAGAGTCTGACAACGTCGAAGACCGACGCGATGGAGGTGGCGGTGGAGGCGGGGGCGGGGGGTTGTTCGGAGGAAAAATTGGCATCGGAACCATCATCATTGCACTGGCAGCTTGGGGGTTTTTTGGCATCAATCCATTAACAGTTATTCAAACAATGAGTGGGATGGATTCATCTCCAACTCAAGTACAAGGCCCAGCGACCAAGCCACCTGCCAACGATATGCAGGCCAAGTTTGTTTCAGTCGTGCTGGCTGACACCGAAGACGTCTGGAAAGATGTGTTCAGCAAGGGGGGCGCTAATTACAGCCCACCCAAACTTGTCATTTTCCGTGGCTCAACACCTACACCGTGTGGCGCTGGACAAGCGGCGATGGGGCCGTTTTACTGTCCAGCAGATCAAAAAGTTTATATCGATTTGAGCTTTTTTGACACATTAAAACGCCAACTCGGCGCGGGTGGTGATTTTGCACAAGCTTATGTGGTTGCCCACGAAATTGGGCACCACGTGCAAAACCAGCTGGGTGTGAACGACAAGGTTGAAGCAGCGCGTCGCCGTTTGAGCGAGCGTGAAAACAACGCCTTATCCGTCCGCGTGGAATTGCAAGCCGATTGCTATGCTGGTTTGTGGGCAAAAAAGGCCAATGAATCACGCCAAATTTTGCAGTCTGGCGATATTGAAGAGGCCATGAACGCAGCAGCCAAAATTGGCGATGATGCGTTGCAACGCCAATCTACCGGCCAAGTGCGCCCAGACAGCTTCACCCACGGCACCAGCGCCCAGCGCGCTAAGTGGTTCAATGTGGGTTTGCAAACGGGCAGTGTGAAGAGCTGCGATACGTTTAGTACCCGCGATTTGTAATCAACACCGTTTAGTCTTAGTATTGTCTTTTAAGGCGATTTGCTGGAATTTTGTCCAGTAAATCGCCTTTTGAATTTGTAAATTTGGTTCTGTCACAACAAAATGCGACAATAGAGGGCTAAATGACCTCATCTTTTTCACAACTATCGCTAGCCCCGTCGCTGGCACGCGCCGTAGCCGACATGGGCTACGAAACCATGACACCCATCCAAGAGCAGGCGATTCCTGTGGTTTTGGAAGGACGAGACGTGATGGGCGCTGCCCAAACCGGTACCGGCAAAACGGCTGCATTCTCGTTGCCCTTGATTCAGCGCATGCTCAAGCACGAAAACGCCTCCACCTCACCCGCCCGCCACCCTGTACGCGCTTTGGTGCTGTTGCCAACGCGCGAGCTGGCCGACCAAGTCGCCCAACAAGTCAAAGCCTACGCCAAGTACACCAATATCCGCAGTGCGGTAGTGTTTGGCGGCATGGACATGAAGCCGCAAACGATCGAGCTGAAAGCTGGCGTCGAGATTTTGGTAGCCACGCCAGGCCGGTTACTAGATCACATTGAAGCTAAAAATTGCGTGTTGAACCAGGTTGAATACGTGGTGTTGGACGAAGCTGACCGAATGCTAGACATCGGCTTTTTGCCTGACTTAGAGCGTATTTTGAGCTTTCTGCCCAAGCAGCGCACGACTTTGCTGTTCTCCGCCACGTTTTCGCCTGAAATCAAACGCCTGTCTAGCAGTTACCTGCAAAACCCCGTCACCATCGAAGTGGCGCGACCGAATCAGACGGCATCAACCGTCAAACAGCATTTTTTCAATACGCCGACTGACGAAAAATTGCACGCTTTAGTCACGCTGCTCAAACAAAAAGAGATCAAGCAATCTTTTGTGTTTGTGAACAGCAAACTGGGTTGTGCACGTTTGGCGCGCTCTTTAGAAAAATTTGGTTTGAAAGCCACAGCGCTGCATGGCGACAAGAGCCAAGACGAACGTTTGAAAGCACTAGAAGCCTTCAAATCTGGCGCTGTTGATCTATTGGTCGCCACCGATGTGGCCGCACGCGGTTTGGACATCAAAGATGTTCCAGCGGTGTTTAACTTTGATTTGCCTTTCAACGCTGAAGATTATGTGCACCGCATTGGTCGCACAGGTCGCGCTGGTGCTTCGGGTGTAGCTATTAGCTTTGTAGCGCCTAGCGATGGTCGTTTGGTGGTTGATTTGGAGAAATTGCTTAAAACTAAGATCGAACTCGAAGGTATCGAGTACCCAGAGAATCTGCCAGACATTCGAAAGCAAGGCCGCATCAACGATGGTCGTCGCATGTATTCAGAGGATGGCGACGGCGAAGGGAAAGGCAGCAGCCGATCAAATCGTGGCAGCAGCCGTGATCGCAACACCAGAGATGACTCATCACATCAAGGCGAGCGCTATGCGTTCAAAGGCCCAAAGCCTAAAGCGCATGACCCGTTTTTCGACAAACCTTACGAATCCGTACCCGTTGCACCAGCACTTGATGGCGTGACAGCTACCGTGACACCCGCTTGGGAAGCTGCCGCTAAGGCTGGCCCGGCACGCGCTGGCAAGTCAGCCAATATTCGCTCTAAAAAGCGCGTGGCTGCGCTGTTCCAAGCGATGGCAGCGCCTATCGCTGCAGAACCTACGCAAGAGCCCGCTGAGGTCAATTAAGTATTTGTTTGTTCTGTCATGCCTGCGAAGGCGGGAATCCACGAGCGCCACCATAGATTCCCTCCTTCGCGGGAGTGACAAATCCCTCAATACTTTCAAATTTAAGCTGGGGTTTTTGAGATTGTTCGCAATCGACATGAATCAGTTCATGCTGCGCAGCGCCTGAGTCATCCAGCCGCAACGCATTCAAACACCCACCCCACACACAGCCTCCGTCCAGTGCCAGCACATCAGGTCGGTTCAACCAACCCAGTGTTGACCAATGCCCAAAAGCAACTGTCACACCTTTTGTCGCACGGTTTGGCACATCAAACCACGGCATGTAGCCCGCAGGCGCAGCGTCAGCACTGTCTTTGGTGGCAAATTCCATTTGCCCATCTGCCGTGCAAAATCGCAGGCGGGTGAGGGCGTTTATGATGACGCGGTAGCGTGCAGTTCCGGTTAAATCATCGCGCCAAACCGTAGGTTCATCGCCATACATATCACGCAAAAATTCGGTTAATTCAGATTTGGATGCAGAGCGTAAGATGGCTTCTATTTCGTTACCATATGCTATTGTATTAATAGCGTTCCAGGCAGGTAATACACCTGCATGAACCATTAAAATGGTGGAATTTGGTGTATTTTTGAGAGGTTTATGCAGCATCGCCATGCTTTGATGTTTGAGCCAATGCATCAAGGCGGGCAGTTTGGGCGATTGCAAGATCTCACTCAAAGTGTCTTTGCGGTGCGGCTGCCGCACGCTGTGGGCGATGGCCAATAAGTTCAGGTCGTGGTTGCCTAGCAAGCACTGTGCAGCATCGCCGTAACGCATCAAGCGCTCTAAAACGGCCAGCGATTCAGGCCCGCGGTTGACTAAATCGCCTAAGAAGAACAATACATCGCGGCTGGGGGAGAAGTCAATTTTTGTCAGCAAGCGCTCCAGTGCGCTATCGCAGCCTTGCAGGTCGCCAATCAAGTAATTTGCCATCAGTTATTATTGCACTCTATGGTTTTTATGGATTTGATGCTGTGGATTTAATTTTGATTTTAGTGTTGACGCTGTTCAATGCAGTGTTTGCCATGTCAGAAATGGCACTGACAGCCAGTAAAAAAGCGCGTTTGGCAGCCATGGCCGAGGCGGGAGACAATGGTGCTGCAAAGGCGCTGTCCTTGATGGATCAACCCACGCATTTTTTATCGACTGTGCAAGTCGGCATCACTTCTATTGGCATGTTGAACGGTATCGTGGGTGAAGCAGCGTTTTCTGAAGGCGTGTCTTTGTTTCTGCAAAGCTTTGGTGCAGCGCCAAAAATTGCCAGTGTTGCGGCCACGACCATCGTTGTCGTTGTCATCACTTTCATCACCTTGATATTTGGTGAGCTTGTTCCCAAACGTATTGGTCAATTGCATCCTGAAGCGGTAGCTAGGCTTATTTCTAGACCTATGAGTGCTATCGCAACCATAGCTGCACCATTTGTTAAATTGCTGGCTGCCTGCACGCAAGGTATTCTCAAACTGCTTCGTTTTGACGTACACGCCGTGCGTAGTGTGACGGAAGAGGAAATCACCGCAAGCCTAGAAGAGGGCGTTGACGCCGGCTTGATCGAAGAGCATGAGCACCAAATGGTGCGCAATGTGTTCCATCTGGACGACCGGCCACTGACGTCGCTGATGATTCCGCGCATGGATATTGCATGGCTGGGTGCGCAGCTTACCGTCGCGCAGGCGCTGCAGCAAATCGGCGAGCACGAAGCTCATGCCAACCATTCGTGGTACCCCGTGTGTCGTGGTGGTTTAGACCATGTGGTGGGCGTTATCAGCGTGGCGAAGTTGTTGGCTACGAAAGAACCGGAGAAAGCGATTGAATTGTTAGCGCTCCCCGCGTCGTTTGTGCCAGAAACATTGACGGGCATGGAGGTTTTAGAGCAGTTTCGTCAACGCTCAGAGCGTATCGTCATGGTCGTGGACGAATACGGCGAAGTGCAGGGCTTGATGACGCCGCGTGACATGCTGGAAGCCATCACTGGCGAGCTGCGTCCGAACGCGCAAGTAGACGCGTGGGCCACGCACAGCGAAGACGGTACTTGGTTGCTGGATGGTTTGATGCCGCTGGCCGAGTTGCGCTCAAGACTAGATATCAAACAACTCCCTGATGAAGACAAAGGCCGCTACAACACCGTGGGCGGTTTGTTGATGTCTGTTTCTGGTCGACTACCCGTTGTTGGCGAGCGCATTGCCTGTGAGGGCTGGGAGTTTGAAGTGCTGGCGCTAGAAGGCCGTAGGATAGATAAATTGCAGGCTAGGCCATTGTCTGAGACCGAAGCTTAGGATTTAGGCACTTTTCATCGCTGCAGCAGCAATATCAAGTGAACGCAAACGCAGCGCAGGGTCAAAAACATCACAAACCAGCATAAATTCATCTGCTTGCGTGGCTTCAGCCATCGCCGTTAAACCAGTGTGCACCGTCTCAGGGCCGCCCACAATCGCACACGCCAAGAAGTCGGCGATGGCAGCACGTTCTTGCGGATGGCGCTGCGTCATGTAGTTTTCAACCGGCGGAAGAAGTCGGCGGCGGTCACCTGTCAAAATACCTAAAACACGCTGGTAAGTGCTGCTGGCTAAGTATTGCGCTTCCTCGTCAGTGGGAGCAGCTATCAGCGGCAAACCAACTGCGACATAGGGTTTGTCAAGCGTTTCAGAAGGTCGAAAATTCGAGCGATACACATCTAAAGCTTGCAGTAGCGAGCGCGGCGCAAAGTGTGATGCAAACGCATAAGGTAAGCCACGTTCAGCTGCTAATTTTGCGGAGAACAAGCTGGAACCCAGCAGCCAAATCGGTACATTTGTACCTGCGCCCGGCATGGCAATCAAGCGCTGACCAGCTTGCGGCGCGGACAGCAAATGCTCAAGCTCCGCCACATCACGCGGAAAGTCGCTTTCAGCCTCCGCACGGTCGCGTCGCAGTGCTCGCATGGTGGCTTGGTCTGTGCCCGGTGCTCGGCCTAAGCCAAGGTCAATGCGGTTGGGGTACAACTCAGCCAAGGTACCAAAAGCTTCAGCAACCACCAGCGGTGCGTGGTTTGGCAGCATGATGCCGCCAGATCCCACACGAATCGTCTTCGTGCCACCCGCCAAATGACCCACCAACACCGCCGTGGCCGAGCTGGCAATGCCCGCCATGTTGTGATGTTCCGCCACCCAGTAGCGATTGAAACCGAGTGATTCCGCATGCTGTGCCGTGCGAAGCGCAATCTTCAACGCATCCGCCACCGTGCCGCCTTCGCGCACGGCTACCAGGTCGAGCATGGATAAGGCGATGTCGTGCAGTGGTTTCATGGTGAGTTTTGTCGTGTTTGACTGGCTGTCGGAATTCGCTAACTTAGTCTGCCAAAGCCCGCGAAATAACTTCACGCGTGTCGTTGCTCAAATCTTTTTTCTCGGCGACGCGTGTAATCGCTGCCTGCGCAGCGCTACGGTATGGCTCGGCCAATTTTTTCCAGCGGTCCAAAGCACGCGCCAAGCGGGCTGCAACTTGCGGATTGAAGCTGTCTAGCTCCATCACGCGGTCGCTCCAAAACACATAACCAGCGGCGTCTGCGCGGTGGAATGCACCCGGGTTGGCACTGCAATAGCTAAAGGTGACACTGCGGGCGCGGTTTGGGTTCTTCATGTTGAAGTCTGGCAAAGTCATCAATTGACGCACGATAGGCAAAATATTGCCATCGTGGTCTGGCGCACCGGCTTGCAGGGCAAACCATTTGTCCAACACCAAAGCTTCATTTTTGAACATCGCATGGAATTGCGCCAAGGCAGGCGTTGCCAAGGCGTGACCCGTGCTGACCAAGGCGCTGAGCGCATTGAAACGGTCGGTCATATTGCCAGCGTCTTTGAAGCGCTGTAAAGCTTTAACGGGCCAAACTGCATCCCCTGTGGTTTTTGCAGACAAACACAGATTAGCCAAAGCCATACCAGCCAAAGCACGGCGGCCACTGGAGAACGCATCTGGCGTGTACGCGCCGTTGTTGTGATGTGCTTCAAAAGCCCATTCCCAGTCAGCTTGCAAGGCGGTGGCGATGCGAGATCGCAAGTCTTGGCGAACAGTATGGATGCGCTGCGGGTCAACCACGTCGAGCTGCTCGGCGATGTAGCTCTCCGACGGCAGCGTCAGCACCAGCTCTTTGAACGCAGCGTCCAGCGCTGGGTCACGCAAAACCTTACGCATCGCTTCAATATAGCTATTTAGAGTGATATTTTCAGCTGTAGCCGGCGTATTTATTGCCTGAGCAGCTATTGAATTCATAGCTATTAAATCAATAGCAATTTTTAAACCCAAACGCTGCCCAGCCTCCCAGCGGCTGAACGGGTCAGTGTCGTTAGCGAGTAGTGTCAATAACTCCGCTTCGGTATACGCATACTCTAAAATAATCGGTGCACTGAAACCGCGCAGCAATGATGGCACAGGCTGCGCATCGACGTTGATGAAGCTCACCGTTTGGCTGCTTTGTGTCAACACAACGGTTCGGCTTTCTGCCGTTGCAACGGTTTCATCGCTGAGCTGCAAAGGCAATTCAATGCCGTCGCTACTTAATAAACTGAGTGCGAGCGGAATCACAAACGGTTCATTACCAGCTTTCAAATGCTGCGTGAATGTGATGCTGTAGGTGCGAGCATCAGCGTCATACACACCGCTGGCTTGCACGCGCGGGGTGCCAGATTGGCTGTACCAGCGTTTGAATTGCAGCAAATGGCGGTCGAGTTCAGAGTTGGGGTTGGCCGAAGCAATCGCCAAAGCAAAGTCATCACACGTGACCGCTTGGCCATCAAAGCGTTCAAAGTAGCGCTTCATGCCTTTGGCAAAACCAGTCTGTCCAGTCGGTGATTCGGGTGTGCTGACCAAGGTTTGCATCATGCGCACCACTTCAGCGCCTTTTTCGTAGATCGTCGCGGTGTAGAAGTTGCTGATTTCCACGTACTGGTCGGGCCGTACGGGGTGCGACATCGGTCCGGCATCTTCCACAAACTGCGCTGCACGCAAACCACGCACGTCTTCAATGCGTTTGACAGCACGGGCTGAAGCTACGCCAGCCATATCTTGTGAAAACTCTTGGTCGCGGTAAACGGTCAACCCCTCTTTGAGCGAGAGCTGAAACCAGTCGCGGCAGGTGATGCGGTTGCCCGTCCAGTTGTGGAAATACTCGTGGCCGACGACCGATTCAATGTTGGCAAAATCAACATCCGTCGCCGTCGCTTGGCTGGCCAAGACATACTTGGTGTTGAAGATGTTGAGGCCTTTGTTTTCCATCGCGCCCATGTTGAAGTCGCTGGTCGCCACAATCATGAAGCGCTCTAAATCTAAGCTCAAACCAAAACGCGCCTCGTCCCACGCCACGCTGGCCATGAGCGAGTTCATCGCATGCTCGGTTTTCTCCAGGTCGCCCGGGCGTACATAAACTTGTAACAAGTGTGAGTTGCCCGCACGTGAGGTGATGCTTTGTTCACGACAAACAAATTGTCCAGCAACCAATGCAAATAAATAAGCTGGTTTTTTATACGGATCAACCCATTTAGCGAAGTGACGATTTTCATTGCCCGCGCCGTCTAGATTGCCTTGCTCGACCAAATTGCCGTTCGACAACAGCACGGGATACGCCGTTTTATCCGCCCGCAACGTCACCGTGAAACTCGCCATCACATCTGGACGGTCTAAAAAGTAGGTAATGCGTCTAAAACCTTCTGCTTCGCACTGTGTGAAAAACGAATCGTTGCTAACGTACAAGCCCATCAACTTGGTATTTTTAGCAGGTGCGCAGGTGGTGAAAATTTCTAAATCAAACTCATCTGGCAAATTATCCAACACCAAACGGCTGCCTTCCATCTTGAAACTACAGCCTTGTCCGTTGACCAAAACGCGCGACAGATTCAACTCATCGCCATCTAATTTGAGGGGCTGAACATCCACCGCTGCATTGCGGCGAACGTGCATTTTGTTCAGCACACGCGTTTTTGCAGGGTCAAGATCAAAGGTCAAATCGACGGTGTCAATCCAATACGCAGGCGCGGTGTAATCCAAGCGGTTAATGGCGATGGCTTGGCTAGCGCTTTCGTCGTTTTTATGCTGCAACATGCAGATTCTCCAAAAAGTTTGCGTTCAATAATTCGTTGTAATTGGCAACGGATGCAATCACGTGTGGCCCGGCTAACTCTTCAGCCGTGTGCCCCGTGCAAACCGCCACCGCGCGCATGCCAGCGCGACGTGCCGCTTCAATGCCAAAGGGTGCATCTTCAAAGACAATACAGTTTTCAGCCGGCGTATTTATTCGCTTAGCTGCTTCTAAAAATATAGCAGGAGTGGGTTTTCCAGTTAACCCTTCATCACCCCGTGCGATCGCATCAGGTGCGGGGTGCATTTGTAAATGCTTCAAGACAAATTCAACATTATGAATATCGCCCGCCGTACCGACACCGATTTTTAAGCCACGTGCGCGCGCTTGCGTGGCAAAAGTTTTAAAACCGGCTACTTCTTTGAAAATAGGCCCAAAAACCTCGCGGTACAAGGCTTCTTTTTCATGCACCATAGACCAAGCATGCTCCTCGTCCAGATCAGGTTGGTCAAGCAAAAGCCGCACACATTCCAAACCCGTGCGCCCTGTGGTACGACGCATCATTTCTTCTATGCTGAGATTGACATTGTGCTTTTTTGCAAACACCAGCCAAGTCGCTGCATGGTGCGGCATGGAATCGACCATCGTGCCGTCCATGTCGAAAATCAAAGCTTTTGTGGTGGGCTTTGTCATCGCCATCAAACGCCTTGCTTCAACGATGCTTCAATAAACAAGTCCAAATCCCCGTCCAGCACCTTCTGCGTCGCTGACGTTTCCACATTGGTGCGCAGGTCTTTGATACGGCTGTTGTCCAGCACGTAGCTGCGAATTTGATGACCCCAGCCCACATCGGTTTTGGTATCTTCCAGCTTTTGCTGTTCTTCCAGTTGTTTGCGCATTTCCAAGTCATACAACTTGGAACGCAATCGCTTCCACGCCACCTCGCGGTTGCCGTGCTGGCTGCGCCCATCTTGGCATTGCACAACCGTATTGGTGGGAATGTGCGTTAAACGCACCGCAGAGTCTGTTTTGTTGATATGTTGACCGCCCGCACCGCTGGCGCGGTAGGTGTCCACACGGACATCGGCAGGGTTAATGTTGATCTCAATCGAATCGTCCACCTCGGGGTAGACAAACACCGATGCAAACGAGGTGTGGCGTCCGCCCGACGAGTCAAACGGTGACTTGCGCACCAGGCGGTGCACGCCGGTTTCGGTACGTAGCAAGCCAAACGCGTATTCACCCTCGATTTTGATGGTTGCGCCTTTGATGCCAGCCGTGTCACCCGGTGTTTCGTCTTCAATGACGGTTGTGAAGCCTTTGCGCTCCGCGTATTTGAGGTATTGGCGCAGCAGCATGCTGGCCCAGTCGCAGGCTTCCGTGCCGCCAGCGCCTGATTGAATATCCAAAAAGCAATTCAGCGGATCGGCCGGTTTGTTGAACATGCGGCGGAATTCCATCTGCGCGACTTGTTCTTCCAGCTTGCTGGCTTCGGTTTCGATGTGCGCCAGGCTGTCAAAATCGCCTTCTTCCTTGGCCATGTCGTACAACTCGGTGTTGTCGGCCAGCTCGGTATCCAGCGTTTGAATCGTCAATACAACGCCGTCCAGCGCTTTTTTTTCACGTCCGAGTTCTTGGGCTTTCTTCGGGTCGTTCCAGACCGTTGGGTCTTCTAGGGATGCATTGACCGTGCGCAGACGCTCAGATTTGGCATCGTAGTCAAAGATACCCCCGTAAATCAAGTGTCCGGGCGGTCAAATCGACCAAGTGGCTGCCAATGCTGTTGATTTGTTCTGCGTCCATGCGAGCTATCCTTGCGAAATTTATAGTGGTGAATCGAGACAAAGCATCTCGTTAACCATGCATTTTCGCATGTTGCCATGCCGCAGGACGAAAAAAGTTAATCGGTCAAAACACGCCTGGTCTTTTGCAAGGGTCACATTTAGGTGGCTTTGTGTCAGGAACGCGCGTTAACAAACGATTCAGAGTCTCTTCCGTGCCTGGTGTGCTTGAGCTAGCGCTTGGCAAGTCAAGTTGTGAGGTGCGAATAAGCGTGTATGGCGCGTTAGGGCTAGCGACCAATTGTGGGACATTGAACTCGTCAAACGGCTGCATGGTGGCCGATTTCACACGGATACGAGCATTCCAGCTAGCATTTTTGCTTTTCAGATTGGTTTCCTCACCATAAGCGATGCCGTTAAGTACAGCACCACCTGTTTGGCTAAAAATACCGGCTGGAATACTGCAACTGGTTTGATTGGCTGATAAGACGATTTTGTCGCGCTTCCACTGGGCCAAGCTTTCGTTGCTGGCGTAATCCATCAAACCCCAGCCGGGCTCGGGTAACTCAGACGAGGTCCAAACGACGATTTCGCGGTTATTTTTAGCTGTTGCCATCAAAAAATAACCTTGCGCTGTGGCGATACGGCTCCAGTTCAAGGTGGTGGCGCTGCCTTTGATGCCGTTCACGTTAATAGCAAGTGCGGGCATAAAGTCCTGCTTGGCCTTCAAATCAAACTGCATATTGGCTGGAATATTGTCGCCACTGAAAGCATGTTTGCCCACCAAAGATGCTTCTTTAGGTACCACTGATCTGCTGGCACTGTTGGGCCAGATTGCAACACC
Organism: Polaromonas sp.; assembly: GCA_013298815.1. Lineage (GTDB taxonomy): Bacteria > Pseudomonadota > Gammaproteobacteria > Burkholderiales > Burkholderiaceae_C > Aalborgiella. Next base: position 32,756 of record JAAFJF010000033.1, read on the forward strand.
GCTGTCTGGGCTAGGGCTGGCTTCAACAATGGCGCGGCCTTTCAAGCCTGTTGCTGGGCTGTTGCTGCTGGTTGTTGTCATGTCCAAGTGCCTTGGTTGACCCGCCCGTACCCGCTCACCACAACCCCAATATAGAAGCAGTTTCTTGGGTAAATTGCGTTCAATAGATTCGCTTTGCTCTGTGTTTTTGATCACTTCAACTGACTTGTCCTCTGATTCTGGACCGCGCAGAGCAAGGCTAGTTTGACGTGAATGGGACAAAGTTGAGTCATTGGCTCTGCTTGCGCGTGACAGTTGCAAGCTATCCCCCATGTTTTGACCTTTAGGGATGCTCTGCAAAACGGTCAAAGCAGCTCCAGTTGCTTTTGCTGAGGGCGTGGGTACTGCCAAAGCCACATCTAGCCAGCGCCCTGGTTGCATGCCTTTTGTGCCGCCATATTGGGTGTTGGTATTACCTGTGAGCTGGCCTAAAGCGTCGGCTGCAATCGCGTCCTGCGACGATGCTGTGTTGGTAATGCCAGAGACTGTCAGCGTGGCAACATCCATCCAATATTGCACGGGTGCCTGTTTTTGTGCAAAAGCAGCCAGGCAGAACCCAAGGCTACCAGCGCAGGTGATAGCGGCAAGGGTGCCATGCCGAGTAGCGCGATTTCGCAGTAGCTTGTTTGGGGTTGAATTTGGTGACAACATGCAACCATGCTATCAGCCGCATCAGGCGCTAACAATCACCTAAAGAGGGTAATTTTGATACCCCAAACGGGGTATTTCAAGTAGGTATTCAGTTGTTTACTCAAAAATTCAGGCTACAAACGCCTCAATCATCCCCGCCAGCACCAGCGGCTGGTCGTGGTGCATCATGTGGCCGGCGTCTTGCACGACTTTGACGGTGCAATCTGGCACGTTTTTGAGCCGCTCGTGGAATTCAGCCAACGTGTATTTGCCGTTCCACCAGCCGCTGAGTGAGTCGTCACTCGCTTCAACAACTAAGACTGGCGCGGTAATGCTTTTGTACAGCGCTAGCGCTTCGGCCACGTTGTTCAGGTTGGCATTGATGATTTTGTGCGCTGGGTCACCCAAAATCTCCCACTTTCCCTGCGCATTTTCAGCGGCCCATTGGCGAGCCAGCCAGTTGGCTTTGGCTTTGCCTGCCTCGTCGCGGCCTAGGCGTGGGTTGGTTTTCATCAAACGGCGCGCCACGCCGTCTGGTTTGTCGTAGGCGGTTAAATCCATCTCGCCACGGTGCAGTTTTTTCAACTCATCCATCCACTGCGCGTAGCGGGACGGTGCTTTTTCAGGAGCAAACACCGGCATGCCAAAACCTTCTAAATTAATGAGCCGGCGCACGCGCTCAGGGCGGCTACCGGCGTACATCATCACCACGTTGCCGCCCATGCTGTGGCCGACCAAATCTACTTGCTTGTCACCCGCATAGTGGTCAAGTAAAAAGTCCAAATCCGCTAAATAGTCGGGGAACCAATAGTTGTCCACCGGTGCACCCGTGGTTTTGCCATAGCCGCGCCAGTCGGCAGCGATGATGAGGCGATTAGAGAAAAACGCTTCTGAAAGCACATCCACCATAAATTGGTAAGACGCCGCCACGTCCATCCAGCCATGCATCAGCACCAGTGGTGGCAAGGTAGATGTGGTGTCCCCCCACACTAGGACGTGGTAATTCATCTTTCGAATCGGTATAAATTCGCTTCTTGGGGTTCTTTTTACGGTGTACATTGCTAGATCATAAAGAAAAGTTTGAGGCAAACATGGCTAAAAATAGGGAAGTGAGTCAACTGCAAGACAGCTTTAATGACAATTACGCGCAATTACACAGCCAATTTGGCTGGCAGGTACCCGAAGATTTCAACATCGCGCAGGTTTGCTGCACCCGTTGGGCGAAGAAAACGCCAAATGCAGTGGCGATTCGCGAGCATGCTTCTGGCCAATCTCTAGCAAAATCAAAGCTTTACGAGAAGGTATACACGTATCTTCAGCTACAACAGGCTGCCAACTTCTTATCTGCAAAACTTGCGGATTTAGGCGTCAAACGTGGCGACCGTGTTGCCATCGTGCTGCCGCAGCGCTTTGAAACGGCCGTTGCCTACATCGCGGTGTTGCAAATGGGCGCGATAGCCGTGCCGCTGTCCATGCTGTTCGGTCCCGACGCGCTGGAATACCGCATCAATGATTCTGACGCCGTTGTCGCCTTGGTGGACGAGATTTCAGAGCCCAATTTGCGTCAAATTCAGTCAAATTGCCCTAAATTAGCCTCAATTATGCCTTTATCCGGCGTATTTACTGCCTCAGCAGCTATTAAAAGTATAGCAAAAAACAAGTTTCATGTGGTCACTAAGGCAAATGAAGGCGCGATATTGATTTACACCAGCGGCACCACGGGGCCGCCAAAGGGCGCTTTGATTCCGCATCGGGCGCTGATTGGTAACTTGACGGGCTTCGTTTGCAGCCAAAATTGGTTTGGCTTCGATGGCGTCACCAACAAATCCTCCAATGCCATCTTCTGGAGCCCCGCCGACTGGGCGTGGACGGGCGGCTTGATGGACGCGCTGTTACCCACGCTGTACTTCGGCCGCGAAATCGTCGCCTTCAACGGCCGTTTCAGCCCTGAGGCCACCTTTGAGCTGCTGC
>JAAFJF010000034.1 GCA_013298815.1 Polaromonas sp.
GCAAGGTGAAGGCATACATCAGCACAAACAACAGCACAGCCACAACGCTTTTTGCAATGCGATTCACTGTCGCAGTTACTCTTGACTTAATCATGCGTTCCCGTTGCTGGCACATCAGCATTTACACCAGTGTTTTTACGAGCTCGCATCTGCACAGATTCCACGCGACGTGGCAGCAATGCCAACACAACGCCATCGCCACGCAAATCAAGCGTTGGCTTGGAGCCTTTCGCCGCTTGCACGTCGTTTGGCACCCAGTTGCTCACGTAGGCGTTTTCTAGCGATGCTTGCACATGCATACCCGAACGAAACACCGCCATGATTTCATCGCCCTGCTTTTCGTTCCAGAACGTTATCTGAACTGGATGGCTTTTCTCCGTATCTTCTACCAAGACATCACCGTCTTTGCGAAGAATGGCATTCATCATCACCACTTCAGTGATTTTTAGGTCACCTTTTTTTGTTGGCACCATGCGTTGAGTTGGATTACTCAACAAATTACCTCGAACTACTGCTTCAATCATTTCAAACTCCTAAGTTAATAAATACACTCACACACTTAAAACACCACCCTTTTAATCTGCTTCAGTCACATGCACTGACTTTTAAAACCCAACAAAACTTCAAGCACTGATTCAATTCACTAAGCGCTTGGCAAACGAAATCTGATGCTGGAGCATGGAATCGGTCGTATTCAGCTCACGCAACACCCTGTCCATGTCGACGTAATATCGCTGCATAGAGGCTGTCATTTCAGGAAATAGACGCTCCTGTGCTGTTTCAAACGTCACGTAGGTGTAATAGCGCCCTAAGCGCGTACGCCAGCGAAGCGTCCAGTTACCCATGTTCCGCTTGTTCACTTGCACAAACAACACGACACCTGGTAGATCTGTTCCATGCGCGAAACCCTGCATGATCTCGTGCAGCTTCTCTTGCTGGCGCTTGCTGTTCTTCCAAAACTGCCGCCAAGTCACTTTTCCGACACCTGGACCATTTGTCATCATTTGTTCCAAAATTCCAGACAAACTGCATGCGCCCACATCAACACCCACACCAGCTTCCATATCAGCGCGTTTGAGCAAAGAAATTGAAGCTGAATCAAAATCAAACTTCACGGCGGCATCCACGGATGCCCCCTTACCCCTTAAAGGCTTTTCCGTCACACTATCTTGAACAAAATTAGTTTCCATCTTGACCACCGTTACCATGTTTCGGCTTCACTGCTTCCATCCTTGCTTTGGCACTAGCATCCTTCGCTTTTGCAGTTGCAATCGAACCCAAGCCTGCCTGAGATAGCGAAGGGGTTAATCCCGGATATGAGTCATCGATAGGTTGAACCAAAGCCATCAATGCCTGAGGTACGATCTTGTATTTACGGGCTGTATTGCGAACAACTGGTTTCAGCTCCAACACACCCATGGCGATTAAATCTTGAAAGGCACGATGCAACGTCCTTTTAGAAAAACTCGCTGGCTTGAAGACATTCACCAGCTCATCGACTGACTTGCCACAAAAGCTGTCAAAGCTATTTGCATGCCTATGGAACTTCAACGTTTCAGCAACCACCATAGCTGCAGCCATAGAACCGTCGAATGCATAAAAGAGTCGCAAAATAAATTGTGCGTCAATGTCATGCCAAATCAATGATGTTTCAGGCTGTTCCATTTCCATCTCCTTGATTTGGTGAGGACGCAAATAAACCCTTGAATTTGATGCCAATGACGTAGCCCGCATGTTTTGTTCCTAAAATTAAATCAGGAATTAAAACAGTCAAAGAGCCAACAATTGTTAAAACCATAATGACGATCGTAAGAATAATCAAACCATCAGAGATTGAGTTTGTAGCCATCAAATAAGTCCTTTCGTAGAAATCGGTGCAGCTGGTTTATCAGCAGCAGCAAGACCAGCTTCTAAAGCCTGCCTGAATAAGTCAATATCTTTTTTGGAAGCAGCATAGGAACGAGATGAATGACGTGGTTCTTTTTGCAATCGCAAAACCTCATCACTGAGCTTCACAATTTTTCCAAAAACTTCTTCGGCTGCAATCACTCTTTTCTTTGCTACTTCAGGCGCAGTGTGTAGAAAGTCTGCACGGCATAATCCAATAATGCGCTCATCCATGAATGCATTTGATGCACGAATGAGAAACACAAATGAGCGACGGAACTCGCGCTTTGCGCTGGCAAATAAAACTCGCAATTCTTTTTGAGTAATCAAATCCCGACGTTCTGCCGTAAAAATCAACCTAGCCATGTAGTCAAAATCAATCAATAAATTTGACAGCATGAAACCGTAAGGCGATTTAAATCCTAATGAAAGTTTGACTGGATTTCTGTGCTGCACCAATGTCCAAGGTGCGCCTCGCATTGCCCGTTCATCTAGCTTGTGTTTGATGGACTTTTCGGTTGCCGCTATCGTGCTGCGAATACGCTCAACCATGGATTCAAATTGCAACAACACTTCGTCGGCATAGGGGTTATCTCCCCAACTTGCTACAAATACTCGCCTAACGCGCGACGCTGCCAACCTCGCACCTGGTATCGAAAACGTAACATCCATGTCCAATGAACCATTGAACAGCTGCGCTGTGTGGTTCGTATGAATTTCCATCGTATCCTCTTCGCCAGTTATCAAGCCCGCTAAACCGAGTGCTCTGGGCGCTTTAATTTGTTCTGGCATTGAGACATCAGCTGCGCTGCTGCTAGGCTGTGATATCACTTCTGTTTTCGGATTCGATTTGGTATCGGACATTTTTATACTCCTGTTTAAATTGATTTCAATGTGATGGTTTGGATGCATCGGGATTCACCGCTGATGCAGCGTTTTGCGCTTTGGCACTGGCATTGACACTTTGGTCAATTCGCCCTTGCGGTTGTTTTGGCATTCCGCCCTCTTGCTTTAGTTTGGCAATGAAATCTCGCACTTGCTGCCCCCGCACATGCTGTGACGCACCCTGCGAAGCCTCGGTGATGGCTGCATCAGTGGATGGTTGTGCTGGCTTTGATGGCTGCATCAGGCTAACGGAACCAAGCGCAGTAAGACGTGCTTGATGGCTACGTTGCGCCTCGCGCTGTTCTGCCACGACTAACGCCCACTCTGGCACAAAGCAACCTTGACGACACAATCCTGCCATCGTGCGAACCCAGCCAGTGCGGTTAAGAATGGGTTGCCGGCTATGTGCTAACGCACCTGCCAGCTCATCCAAGATAACTTGATGCTGATGCACAGCCAAGTTGCGAATGTGCTGCCACATGCCAGCCTTCTCAAACCTTGAGAGCTGCAATGAATCCGACAGCTTTGGCCAAATCAAATCATCAGGGATCGTTGTTTCAGCAAAACTCTGAGCCCTCAGCGTTTTTTGAATTTCCTGCTTCTTTGAATTTTTCTCAACACCCACCACCACAACATCCAAATCTGTTTCAGACAAATCACGGGCTGTGGATAACTCCGGTCCTGTTGTAGTTATTAATATGTAATCATTAACACTATTACGCGCACGCGTATAGTTTGTCAAAACTCGCCTAGGTTTGGTGTTATTTTCAACCAACAAGGATGCCAAAACTTGCTGTTGGTTTTGAACTTGAGGGTCAAGTTCCACATGGTCAACTGTACCATTTTGGCGTACCTGATACTCGGCATCACCTGTACCATTTTGGGATACCCAGTGCGCCGCACCAGCTGTACCATTTTGGGATACTTCAGGGGTAAGTTTTGACAAATACTGAGGATTTATCCAATATTGTGAATTTCCACCAACTGATTCTTCCCTAACGGCAGAATCAGTTGGTGGTTTTTGACAACGGGAATTTTTCTGTGTTTCAGCACTACTTTTTGCCAATTTGAGTGTTTGGTTTGCTGGTGAATTCAACACTTGCACCAATGCCTCACGGCAAAATCTGATGTAGACCTTTTTGCGTGGTACGGTTTGCATGGCTGTTTCAATGACTTTCAAATTCGTCAATGCCTTCAAAGAGCCACGTTGCTGAGACAGTGATAAACCCGTATCAATGACCCATTGCGCAGGATTGAGATGTAGCCATCTGTCGCGTTGCTCACTTTTGCGTGACTGGTTGACGCGACGCATGTAATCATCCAGTTGCATCAAGCGAGACAGATACATGGTGTTTTGCAGACCTAAGCGGTCTGCCATGCTGCGCTGAAAGGCTAATGGGTTACCCATGATCTGTTTGACCACAGAGCTGTTGGCTTGTAAATCTAACAAACTGAACTGTAGCGACTGCTGACGCAGCATTTTGCCCATTTGCTGTGCCAAGGCCTGCAGGTTCACCCTGAAGCACAAGCGGGCTGGCATCCCTACCCTGCACTCTTCAAGCAGTCCTTTACCAATCAACAACTGACGCACTGATTCTTGTTCATAGCGTGTCAGACCCGTTTCAATACCCCAACTTTCACGGGTTTTGTAGATCCACCCATCATGCTCTTGAACATCCACGCCTTTACGCGACCAATATATCAATTGGCTGTACCAGATAGCTGCTTTAGCGTCACCGACCAGTCGGACGACGTTACTGCTGACGGCTATGATGCGCTGCATGCTGTTTCAGTGATGATTGAGGCTGTTAAGACAGGAAGACTCGACTAGCTGCACTGCGGCTCAACAAGCCAGGGCGCTATTGCTAAAAGCGGTACCAGCTTGTGCAGTACGCTCTGTTTTGGTGTGAAGGGCTTTGATACGTGCAAGGATTTCACGCTCTTGCACTTTGATCAATACGCGTGGCGGTATGCCGTGCTTGCGCTCGGTAATCAAGCGTAGTTCAAGCAAGCATTTACGCGCTGTGCGCTGCTCTTTTTCACTCATACCTGACCTAGCTTGAATGTCGTTATGGTCCCATTGAACATGCGATGGTGGTAGTCCTTGGGTAGACACCAAAGTGTCCACCAGCGTTGACAGGAAGAGCGCTGAGGACACAGAGCCAGTCAGTGGCACAAATTGCCTGTAGAAGCTCACTGGTGGTTCTAACAAGGCTAGACACCACTCTGGCTGAGCAAAATTAAACTGATCATCGCCCCAAATACTGGCAATGTCAGCCATCTCTGAAGTTACAGGGCTTTTGGTTCCAAATTGTGTATCCATCAAGAATCCCCTTTTACGGTTTTGTAAAGCGTGCTCATCGTGTACTTGAGCAAATCTGGCTCCAAAGCCATCTGACACCAGGCATCCACTACGTCTGATGCGGCTTTGGATATATGTTTCCAATGGCTGTAAATCATCTCCAACTCTCTGTCGCTCAGGTGCGAGCTGTGAGCCGTGGCCATCTCGACTTTCAGTTCGCGTCGAAGTTTGGTGATTTCATGTTTGGCCATGCCAAACAATTCGTACAACATGGGCGAATGTGCGCCGCGCTGTATCAAGTAGCGCTTGGCTTTGTCTTTGAACGCCATCATGTCTTTACGCTTGATGAAATTCATAAACAAGCTCAAATCGGCGGTGAGGCGAATGTGCTTTTCTAGTTCATCGGGATCAATGTTGTCCAAAAAGTGGCTACTTTGAATAGCTGGCGCATAACGCCTGATCACTTCCAAAGATGCCAATTTAAGGATCGCGGTATCGGCGATCTCAAAGATCAATAGCTGAGGTGCGCTCATGCATCACCTCCAGCATGAGACATGCGAAGTAACCGGTGCAGTTCGACCAAATCATCGCACAGTGGGTGCTTAGGATTGGTCAAAATTGACACCAAGTTGGCGGCATCGTCTGGCATATCACCAAACAATTCCCAAACCGTCTCTGAGTTCCTCTCTAGGTCACCAAAAACGCTCTTGAAGCGTCCATCAGGTAGGTCGCTGAGATCCAAAGGACGGATTAACTGCCCCGTCATGGCAGCCACTGCCCACCAGACTTGAACCGCATACGGGTCATCGACGGGTTGCTCAGGCAATTCAATGAACATACCCAAAGTCTTGGTCGGCGACTCTGGAATACCAACAGCCAACTCCATCAAACCCGCTCGCAGCAACATCTGGGTTAGCAGATCTTGGAACAGCTCATGCGGTGGTTTTTTGGCTGCTGGGTTGTTGGGATAGGTGCGGATCAGATTTTTACCATCCGATACCTCAAGGCCTTGCACACCTGCGAAGCCAACAACGACCTTATCACTGAGACTGAAGTCATCAAAATCTTTACTGTCTTCATGGTCAGCGTCGTTCTGACCTAGGGAAGCTCCCCTCTTGGCCAGTGTCGCCTCCAAAGCCAACAAGCCGGCTGATTTTGGCGCAGCACCCTGCGCATTCTCAGAGGTGCCGTTGCCATTGCCGTCGCTATCCTTGCTGTCTGCGTCTGTTAGGTGACCAGTTTGAAGGGCTTGCGCATCCGTCAAACTGGTGGCTGGCAGCTCCAAAGCCTGTGCCAAGGCGTTGAGCTGGTCAAGTGATGCATCTTTGTGCTCCTTGCGTGCCAGCAGCGTCAACAAGCGTGTAAACAGCGCTGTATCGATGCTTAATGCACTTGCACATTCGTTTTGCACAAACTCAATCAGAGCGTTGGCGCTGTAAGCGTCATTTTGCGCCTGGTACAAACTCACAAAATCTTGGTAGTGAACCTCAAAGGTTTCCTCGGTATGACCAGGATGTTTGAGCCATAAATCGCGCAATTGGTTGAAGTGTGGACGTAGCTCACGCCGGATATTGTCGCGTGTGATTTTTTGAGCGAGTTGGCCTAGGGATGAATAAAACTGGACGGCAAAAAGTGCTTCATTTGGGTAATTAACATCAAATACCACACCCATTTTTTTGAACTCTTCTTGCAACTCGGCCTTGCTGATTTGTTTACCCAGTTCCATTTGCATGGTGTCGCGCATCACCACGATACCGTTGGCACTGTCCCAAAAGGACATCTCGCCACGCATCATGTTTTCTGAAAGGTGCGAGGATAGAAGATCAGTTTCGTTCGTGTAAAGGACGTACAAGCACTCTAAATACTGCCAACGTGCATCATCAAGCGCCAGCTCTTTAATCGCGCGTAATCGCGTTTTACCGCCCTTGGCAAGGATGTATTTATCGTTCCCTGGGCGTTTAGTGATGGTGAGGATGCTTTCTAGGCCCTTGGCACGAATTGAAGCCTTGATGTTTTCAAATTCAGGGTTTTCTTCTGTACGAGGGTTTCTGTCGTATGCCTCAATGTCGCGGATGTTGACGCGCATCAACTGCTGATCATTGGTTAGCAATTTGACTTCTGGTGTATTGCCAGCATTCTGGAGTCCAGCCGCCATTTTGGCGGTCATAGCTTCCATGCTGCTGAGTAAAGCTTTTTTAGCGTTACTCATTGGCATCTCCAGACACAAGCTCAATGCTGTCAATGCTGGAGGTATCTACCCAAGGAAAAAGCTCTTCAATCAATGCAATCGATTGTCTGGTCGGTTTTGCACCGATTCGCTTGTCGCCTTTGTTGATGGAAATACCAGCCGCAATGGCGTTTCCGAAGGCAGTTGATTTGTTGATTCGAGCGCTGAGCAAATCAACACCCTCCACTGTCGGTAGCAACGATTCCAGTGATTTGACGACCTCCTCGGCCATCGATGTTTTTTCATTCCGATTGATGAAAACCTTGAGCCTGCCTGGCACACAAGAGGGAGCATATTTGCTCAGCATATTCAGCTGAGCGATCTGTGGGATAGTTCCTGCAAATAACTCCCCAAAATTGAGCATGTCAGGCACAATAGGTGACAAAATTGAGTCTGCAGCAAGTGCTGCAGAACGCTGAATTTCACCTTTACTGCCTTGGCTGTCTATGATGATGAAATCATAGGCTTTGCTGGCCTCGCCATCCAATGCAGACTTGAATAAAACAGCACTTAATGGCTGCGTCCGCATCCATTGCTGTGATTCTTCATTGAGGTTAGATGGAAGAATGTCAACGCCAGTGAATTTTGAGGCATAGACATCGGAAGCCATCAGCGCCCCGCCGTTGGCAGCGCGTTGCAGTAGTTGAGACACACCAGTTGGTGCGTTAGCACCATCAACAAGCATAAACTTGGTTAATGATGCCTGCAAGTCTGCATCAATAGCTAAGACCTTGTAACCCAACTCACCTAGCAATGCTGCCAGAGTGACCGCATTGGTAGTTTTTCCACCCCCACCTTTTGTTGAAAAAAATGTCGCAATGTGAGGCTTGTTAACGCCATTGCTTTTTTCGATCGATTCCATATATTTCCCCTTTTAGTTGCACATCAAGGAGAAAATCGGATTTATGCTATAATTTTAATAGCTGCACAGTTATATATCGCCTAATCTATACATGTATATTAAATTTAACTTAATATACATCGTATAAAGTGTAATTAGTTTTTAAGAGGGGTCAAATTTTCAATAATGATAGCGCCTCAAAGCTGCACTGATTCATTTGCAGGTAACCACTAGCGTCATGGAACATTTTCGTGCGATAATACAGGGCTAACCGGACAAGTGCGAAGCATAGGGTTTCGTGGCTGGCCAAACTGATCTCTATTAGAGAATAAGGAATAGAAAATGAAAGACGGCATTCACCCAAATTACCGCGAAGTTTGCTTTTTGGACTTGTCCAACAACTTCAAATTTGTGACTCGTTCATGCGTTAACACCAAAGAAATGGTGAAAATGGAAGACGGTCGCGAACTGCCACTGTACAAACTGGATACTTCAAGCGAGTCACATCCTTTCTACACGGGTACACAAAAATCTGTCGACAACATGGGTGGTCGCGTTGAGCGCTTCCGTAACCGTTTCGGCAAAACGCCTGCTAAGACTGAGGCAACAGCTGCTTAAACGCAGACGACTTGATCTTCTGCATCGTTTAAACTAAAGCAGCACGGTACCGTGCTGCTTTTTTTTGCCTAAAAATATCTAATTGTCAAATCTATGACATCGATCCCAAGCCCTGCCATTGTTGCGCAAAGCGTCACAAAACGCTTGTCGCGCCGCATTCTTTGGCTGTTTTGCTTGGCTTACATATTGCCTGGTTTTTTGGGACGAGAGCCTTGGAAGAATGCAGATGTGTCCGCTTTTGGTTACATGCTGGAAATTTTCAGCGGGCGAAGCAGTTGGTTTGCCCCTCAGTTGTTGGGACAAGCCGCTGAGGGATCTGCGCTACTGCCGTATTGGCTTGGTGTTTGGGCCATGCAGCTTGCACCCCGTTGGCTAGATCCTGCATTTGCGGTGCGCTTGCCATTCATGGCGCTTTTGGTTGTGACTTTTTTAGCAACTTGGCATGGCGTCTATTATTTAGCAAGAAGTCCACGTGCCCTGCCCGTTGTTTTTGCTTTTGGTGGTGAGGCCAAGCCGAAAGACTACGCTCGTACCATAGCAGATGGAGGTTTGTTGGCGCTGATCGCCTGCTTGGGCTTGGCTCAGTTTTCGCATGAGACAACCCCTGCATTGCCTCAAGTCTGCTTTACAGCCGTTATTTTTTATGCAGTATCGGCAATGCCTTACCACCGCGCTTTGGCGGCTGCCGCTTTCTTGTTCGGATTAATGGGTTTAACCTTGAGCGGTGCGCCAAGTATTGCCTTGGTTTTAGGCTTAGGCAGTGCCTTGATATTTTCAACAGACGCACAGTTTGAAGACAACAAAAAAGACGCTGTAGCACGTGTGGACCGCGTACGCTACGGTTTATGGATGTTGTTTTGCGTCATCTGTGCAGCGGCCGTTGCGAGCAGTTATAACTTGTGGCGATTAAACGCATCTGTCCCCAGCGCAAGTTGGTCAGACATGCAGACTGCTAGCCGTTTACTGCTGTGGTTTGCTTGGCCGGCTTGGCCTTTGACGCTTTGGACTTTATGGCGCTGGCGACGCCAATATAGCAGTTTGCATGTCGCCCTGCCCTTGTTATTTGCTGGCGTTGCCGTGGTGTCTATGCTTTTGACACGCAGCTCAGACCGCGCACTTTTGCTGGGCCTACCTGCAATGGCCACATTGGCCGCTTTTGCCCTACCAACCTTAGAGCGTCGCTTATCCGCATTGATCGATTGGTTCACACTGTTTTTCTTCAGTGTGCTGGGTATGTTGATTTGGGGCATTTGGATCAGCATGCAAACTGGTTTGTCTTCCAAAGGCATGCTGCTGATTGACAAACTGGTGCCTGGCTACGAGCCAACATTTGCAAGGTTGCCTTTTTTAGCCGCCATATTGGGCACGCTCGCTTGGTTGTACTTGGTGATTTGGCGTGTGGGACGTCACCGTACAGCGATGTGGAAAAGCTTGGTACTGCCAGCTGGCGGCACAGCGCTGTGCTGGTTGCTGTTGATGACTTTGTGGTTGCCTATGTTGGACTTTGCTAGAAGCTACTCGCCGCTGGTGCAACGTGTGTCTGAAACAATTGGGAAGCAAACTTGCGTGAAAGTTTATGGCTTAAACCCAGGCCAGGCTACCGCTTTTGCCTACCATGGGTCTATGCAACTGCAGCCTTTGCAATCCACTTCGCCCTGCCCCTGGCTGATCGTGGATGCGGACGCAGAACAAAGTCTATCAACCGTCAACATGTCTGCATGGCGCTTTGTCACAAAAATGCGCCGCCCGTCAGACGACAATGAAGATGTACTCTTGTATCGACGCGTGAATTAATTCAACAAGAGATTAATAGAAGCTGAGGTGGCGCTTTGATGGATTGCCCTGATGTGGGTTAACGAATTAAATCTAAAACGGCCTTGAATTGTGGATGGTCTGACGTTTCTAACCACTCAAAAGCAACCATTTCAACGGTAACCAATTCAGCACCGTTGCCTGCCAAACGGTCAAAAGCTGCATCTCGGTCGCGCTCTTTTCTAGAGCCGCAAGCATCTGTCACGACCCAAACGTCAAACTCTTCCTCCATCAAAGTCAGTGCGGTCTGCAAAAAGCACACGTGCGCTTCCATACCTGCCAAAACAACCGTCGGACGTTGGTTTTCTGGCTCTTTTTGCATGTGTTTAGGCATGCTTCTTGCATTGGGTGATGGCCTAGGGGTACCAATGTCACGCAGCACATCTCCTAGTCCTTCAGCGCAGGCATTGAAATGAGTTTTTACCAAAGTCTGTGAGCAAAGAGCTTTAAGCGCTGGGTCGTTGTACCCTAAGCTTTCGGGGTTTTGTTCTGTACCAATGGTTGGTACTCGCAACAGTTTGGCGATTTGAGCTAATTTAAACGCTTGAGCTAAAACGATATTGCCATCGTGAATGGCAGGTAGCAAGCGTGTTTGATAGTCGATGAGAACGAGTTGAGATTCTGTACTGTTCAATAACATAAGGGAGGTTTATATTGTTTGAGTTAGGGTTTGAATTAGGGTTTTAGGCGCGATTAACGCGACTTAATTCGCTAAACATTTTTTTTATTAGTGCGACAATGTTTTCGTCATTATTCACACATCAACGTTGATTTTATAGCTAGAGGTTGCCATGGTTTTTTATGATGAGATGTACGGATTAAATCCTCAGCCAAATGGGACTGATAAGCAGGTAGAACCTTTGCCACATTATCATGCGTACCAAAGCTGGGCAAAAAGCTATTCACCAGAAGCTATGGCAGGCAAACGTGCTCAGGCAGATGCTGCGTTTCGCCAAGTGGGTATCACTTTTGCAGTTTATGGTGACGACGCGGGCACTGAGCGCTTGATACCCTTTGACTTGATTCCGCGCGTGATTCCCTCCAAAGAGTGGACGACTTTACAAAAAGGCTTGATTCAGCGTGTGCAAGCTCTAAACATGTTTATCCACGATGTTTATCACAAGCAAAGCATCATCAAAGCGGGCGTTGTGCCAGCAGAGCAAATCTTTTTAAACGCCCAATATCGTCCGCAAATGCAAGGTGTTGATGTGGCAGGTAACAACTATTGCCACATCGCCGGCGTCGATATCGTGCGGGCTGGACAAGGTGAGTTTTACGTTTTAGAAGACAACCTGCGCGTGCCTTCAGGCGTGTCTTACATGCTGGAAGACCGCAAAATGATGATGCGTTTGTTTCCAGAAGTCTTTAATGCGATGCCGATTGCACCGATTGAGCATTACCCAGATTTGCTCTTAGAAACGCTGCGAGCCAGTGCTCCTGTGGGTGTGGATGAACCCAATGTAGTCGTTTTAACGCCTGGCATGTACAACTCGGCTTATTTTGAGCATGCTTTTTTAGCGCAGCAAATGGGTGTCGAGCTGGTTGAAGGCAAGGACATGTTTGTCGACGATGGGCTGGTTTACATGCGCACCACGCAAGGCCCGCAGCGGGTTGACGTGATTTACAGGCGCATTGATGACGATTATTTAGACCCTTTGGTGTTCCAAGCTGACTCTACTTTGGGTGTGCCGGGTTTGATGTCTGTTTACCGCGCAGGTCGCATCAGCATTGCCAACGCCGTGGGTACTGGTATTGCAGACGACAAATCGACCTACCCTTTTATTCCTGATGTGATCAAGTTTTACCTAGGTGAAGACCCTATTTTGAACAATGTGCCCACGTACCAGTGCCGCAAACCGTCCGAGTTGTCGTATGTGCTAGCTAATTTATCTAGCTTGGTGGTTAAAGAAGTTCATGGTGCGGGTGGCTATGGCATGTTGGTGGGGCCTGCGGCTAGTAAAGCCCAAATCGAAGATTTCCGTGCCCGGCTGATTGCCAAACCAGAAGGCTACATCGCGCAACCTACGCTAGCCCTGTCCACCTGCCCTACTTTTGTTGAAAGCGGTGTTGCACCCAGACATATTGATTTACGCCCTTATGTGCTGTGCGGCAAAGAGACCAAACTGGTACCAGGCGGTTTGTGCCGCGTCGCTTTGGAGGCCGGATCTTTGGTGGTCAACTCATCGCAAGGCGGTGGCACAAAGGACACTTGGGTTCTGCAGGAATAAGTAAAAAATCTCAAAAAACGAGTTAAATCAACATGTTAAGTTCAACCGCAGATCATTTATTTTGGATGGCACGTTATACAGAGCGTGCCGAAAACACTGCCCGTATGTTGGATATTCACCTGCAAAGCAGCTTGTTAGCTGGTGGACGCAGTGAGTTACAACGTGGGCAAGCGGCACGCGCCGTGTTGTTGATTTCCGAACTTGTACCCGCTTACGAAGCTGCCCATGGGGAGCTTAGCAGTGAATCAGTCCTGAAATTCATGGTATCCAGCACCACCAACGGATCCAGCATCTACAACGCCATCTACTCAGCCCGTGAAAACGCGCGTGCTGTGCGCGGTGCAATCACCACCGAACTGTGGGAAACCATCAATGTGACCTGGCTTGAATTGCAAGCTCGCCTTGAAAACGATGCATGGGTTAAAGACATGCCAGCGTTTTTTGAATGGGTTAAACACCGCGCCCATTTAACCCGAGGCGTGACGGCTGGGACTATGCCGCGCGACGATGCTTACCGCTTTGTAGCACTAGGCACAGCGCTGGAGCGGGCTGACAACGTGGCGCGTTTGCTGGACGTTAAGTTTTTTGAAGGCGCTGCAGCAGATTTGCAAAATTGGGATGCCAAAGGCGAGTATTACCACTGGGCGGCGATTTTACGCAGTGTTTCAGGCTTTGAAATTTATCGCAAAACCTACCGCGACACCATCACTCCCACCCGGGTTGCCGAGCTGTTGATTTTGCGGGCAGACATGCCGCGCTCATTGATGGCGGCGATGAACGCGCTGTGCAATCATCTGCAAAAATTAGCCAATAAGCGAAGCTCTCAGACGCTGCGAGCGGCTGGTTTACTGCAGGCACAGATTCAATTCACCCATATCGACGATATTTTGCAGCAGGGTTTACATGCGTACTTGACGCAGTTTTTGGTCAGCATCAACCTGATTGGTAAAGGCATTAGCCAAGACTTTTTGGTTGCTTAACCTTGCATTTAATTAAATTCACTATCAAATTAATAGCTGCTTAGGCATTAAATACGCTGGCTATAGTTATATTTAATACATAAATTGGGCTAAATATGCGCCTTATCATCAAACACAATACCCATTACCATTACGACGATGCTCCCAAGCATTTAATTCAATTGCTGCGCCTCACACCGAGACTAGACGCACACCAGCGTGTTGTCGATTGGCGCGTCAGCACACCGGGTAAGCAAACGGTTTTTACCGACGCCTTTGGCAACCCCAGTCACAGCCACGTGGTGAACGCCCCGCAATCGGATTTGAACATTTTGGTCGAAGGCACCGTTGACTTGGTACCTTTGGTTGACGGTGTTTTGGGTCATGAGGACAGCAGCCAAGCCGTGCCAACCATTGCCTATTTGGTACCCACCCCCTTAACAGCAGGTTTTGCTGAGCTAGAAACTTTCACGCGCGCCGTGCTACCACATGGCTTGAAGCATGGCCAGGACGTATTGACTTTAGCGACCGCTATTTGCGCAAAAATTGCGTATGTCACAGGCGACACAGATGTCAACAGCACAGCCAAACAAGCTTTTGACCAAGCCAGTGGTGTGTGCCAAGACCATGCGCATGTGATGATTGCTGCGTGCCGAAGTTTAGGCGTCAGTGCCAGATATGTCAGTGGCTACGTTGATCCCGGCAACAGCCACGAGGCCGCCAGTCATGCGTGGGTAGACGTGTGGTTGGGTGAGCACTGGGTCAGTGTTGATGTGACTAACTGCATTTTCGCCAGCGATTCACATTGCCGCCTCGCCATTGGCCGAGACTATTTAGATGCTTGCCCCATCCGAGGCATCAGAGAGGGGGGGTTGACTGAAAAGCTAGATGTATCTGTAATAGTGCAAACTTTTCAGCAATAGTCTATACAAATCAATAGGTTACATCATTAATTTAACTTGACTTCAACGCCTTAAGAGGTTACCCTAGCAATAATGTTCAGTCTAGCTTTGATACAAAATCCCACTCACCTTCCTCGTACACCACTTGGGCGCATTGCAAAACCTTGTGCAGTGTTCGGCACCAAGTTTATGGCCTTGGCCGTTGTTGTACTGGGTTTGAGCTTGTCACAAGCTGCGTTTGCTCTCAATACCGAGGCATCTGCGCCCGTGGATGACATGCAAGCACTGCTGGTAAGCAAAGGCTTATTGTCAAAAATTGGTGGGCAAATTGTCCAAAAGAGTGAAGCTGTGGTTCAGCAAGTCAGTGAGCGCACAACAGATTTGATCAGCACTGCAGTAGGTTTGATGGGAATTCCTTACTTGCGTGGTGGTAACTCTGCAGAAACAGGCTTCGATTGCAGCGGTTTTGTACGCTACATCTACAAAGAAACCATTGGCTTGGTGCTCCCCCGCAGTGCCGACCAGCAAGCAAACATAACGCAAAAAATCGACAAAAGTGAACTAAAACCGGGCGATTTGGTGTTTTTCAACACCATGAAGCGCACATTTAGCCACGTTGGTATTTACTTGGGTGAAGGCAAGTTTATTCACTCCCCCCGCTCGGGCGCGAGTGTGCGAATAGAAGACATGCGCATTCCGTATTGGAATGTCCGCTTTGATGGCGCAAGGCGTGTCCAAGATGGCAGCCTAGATGCCACCAAGCTCCAGGCATTGCAAGCGACTGACGGCACCTTGAA
Organism: Polaromonas sp.; assembly: GCA_013298815.1. Taxonomy (GTDB): domain Bacteria; phylum Pseudomonadota; class Gammaproteobacteria; order Burkholderiales; family Burkholderiaceae_C; genus Aalborgiella. The sequence goes on from JAAFJF010000034.1 coordinate 15,459, forward strand.
TACTCCTCGTTGAATTCCTCTTTGCTATTTATATAATAGCTGTCCAGGCAGTAAATATGAGGGCTGAAGGCTAAATAGGCCTTTAAAATTGATTTCGAGCAGCTAAACCTGTTTAAATTACTGCTATCTGTTAAATCTATCTATACCTTTCGGTCTATACCTTAATGCAGTTGTAGGCGCTGTTTCTTAGATCTACCATCTCTTCACTTTTTGAAATGTTATGGGAAGACTTTATGAACCATCGCCTTGTAGCCAACTTGGGTCTAGTTACCGTATTGCTTACGGCATGCGGCGGAAGTGGTGATGCTTCAGCACCAGCTGAAATCACGCCTTCAGGCACACCATCGCCTACGCCAGCACCATCGCCTGCAGGTGTGCCAACTCCAACACCCACGCCGCCTGGAGCACCGGTACCCTCACCGACGCCTGGCGTAACCATTACGCCTACACCCTCAAGCCCGCCAGCGGTTGGTGTCGTTTCAGGCAGGTTTGAGTCTGCTTTGCCCGCCAGCTACTCTGGAGCCTATAACAGTTGCGTCAGAGACAAAATTACAGGCTTGATTTGGGAAGGCAAAATACCAAATCAGCCCTATGGCTGGGACAGAGCTGAAAAAGGCGGTGTTTTCACCAATTTCTCCAGTACAAGTCGACTTGAATACGCGCAACCTATAGCTGGGGGTGACGTGTCATGGAAGTATCCATACCAATGGGAAATTGACCGAGACGATCGGGTAGGTGCTGCGGGCCATCCATACGGGTGGTGGACTTATACTTTAGATGCAAGCTACTTCATGGGCAACACCACGTCCTACCTCAACATGGTGAACAGTCGTAATTTTTGCGGTTTTTCAAATTGGCGAATTCCCACACAGGCTGAATTATCGTCATTGCTAAACGACAGTTACGAGCCGAAGATTGATCCCACTTGGTTCCCCAATACAGCTAGGGGTAATTACTGGACAGTAGAAGATCTTCAGGGCAACTGGAATGCTTATACCAATGTGCACTGGGGTAGTGCATTAAGCTTCACGCATGACCCATACATATTTGACTTTGCAGGCGTTGGTAGAACCCATCGCAGTAAGCACCACCATTTAAGGTTGGTTAGAAATTGATTCTTTAATTCTTTAATTCTTTAATAGAAATGAAGAATACAACACAACATTCAGAGCTTCAACAACTTCAACAATCCAAATACTATGCTTAACAAAAAAATTACCTCAATTTCCGTTCTAAGCTTTTCAATCGCCCTTCTCGCAGCTTGCAGCGGCGGTGGCGGTGGCGGTGGCGGTGATGCTACTGCGCCCACAGAAACGCCAGTGCCCGCCCCAACACCATCTGGTACGCCCACAACCTCAGCGACACCAACACCCACTCCCACTCCCACTCCCGCCTCCCCAGTCGCTGAGCCAACCACCGGCTACGGCTATGTCACCAATCCTGCCGGCGGTAATTATGGAAATCAATGCGCCAAAGATTACTCAACAGGCTTAATTTGGGAAGGTAAAAACCCAAATCCTGCGCATCCACAAGGGATCGGGCGCACTTTTAGCAACTATGACAACGGCGCTGCAATGCAAGTGCGGGTGTCTACGCCTACTTGTCCAAGCTGTACGAGACAGCCCACAGCCGCTGAAATCACAGCGGGAGCCAATTCCATAGGTTACAGAAACAGTATCAACAGTATCGCGCTTTGTGGATTCTCAGACTGGCGTCTGCCAACCCGCGACGAGTTAGCCGCACTAGGACTGATAAGCAGCAAATTGGCTGACTTTCCTGAAACTAGCTCTGGTACATATTGGTCGAGTTCAGCGGCTGACAGAGACGATAACGGCGTCGTTGTCCGACCTCCAGACACTGCGGGTAACAAAGAGGCGCGTGGTGGTTCGTTCGGTTTACGTCTGGTCCGCTCTAGCCGTTAATAGCGACCTGCAGAGCTTACGCTATCATTCAATGATGCCCGTAACCACTCCTCCACGGATATTAGTCGCAGACGACCATGCCATGATGCGGGATGGCATGGTGTTGATGATTCGCACGGCTTGGCCGCAAAGCAGCTGCGTTGTGGCGCATGATTACATCTCTGTTATCGAGCAACTAGAGATGGTTTCAGATCAGCCCAAGTTCAGCGCTGTTATTTTAGACCTGCGCATGCCAGGCATGCGTGGCGTTGAAAGTGTGCAACAAATTACTCAGCGCGCCATGGGCACTCCGGTTATTGTTTGCACAGCCTTGGAAGACCCAAGCTTGGTACAGCGCTTACTAAACAGAGGCATTTATTGCGCTGTCAACAAAACCAAAGGTGCAGATGAGCTGTTGTTGCAATTAAACGCTGCTTTGAAGCTACCTCGTTGCAAGCAATCTTTGCCAGTGGCCGAACAACAACCTCGATCGGTGCGGGCGTCATCGCCTGCGGGTCAGCAAGGCAGCGCTCAGTTGACGCCGCGACAACGAGAGATCTTAAAATTGCTGCACACAGGCAAACCCAGCAAAGTCATCGCGGCTCAAATGGGCATTGGGCTGGGTACCATCAAAAGCCACTTGCACACGCTCTATTCCGTGATGGAAGTAAACACCCGATCTGAAGCTATCGTCAAATCACAAAATTGGTTGCTATGAGCCCAGCAGAACCGAGCATGATGCAAGACCCACGCGTGCGCGCTGTGGTCAAAGAAAATCTGTACAAAGGCATGCTTGTTCGCGCTATAACTGTACCGTTGTTGACCGTATTTTTTTGGTATCAAACAGTGACATGGCCCGGCTCAGTGGGGTTGATATTAGCTTTGTTGGCATGGTGTCTGAATTCGATTTTGTATTTTGCCCTGCACTTTTACCATCGCTTTCAACCAGTTGAACAACGCCAGCAACCGGTTGAATCACAGCGCTATTTGCAGCTTTTAGTTTGGAACTGTTGGTTAGATAGTTTGTTTTTAGGCATTGTTGCTATCCTTCTCATCAAGGTAAAACCCGATTGGGAGATCATGGTGGTCGTTGGCACCACGATGTATATGTTCAGCGCATTTATTAAAAACATGGCTCACCCCACTGCGGCACGGCTTTTGCCAGTTTTGGTGTTTTCGCCCATGACTGTTGCGTTTTTCATGCAAGCTGACAGCGCTCATGTGACTATAGCAATGTACTTTCTGATCTCTATGCTGAGCATGGCAATTTACGGCGTTAATGCTTCAAATGCAATCTTGTTACCCATCAAACAGCGCTTTGAATTAGAAGAGTTAACGGCAAAATTGAATATTGAGCGTGAACGCGCTGATGCCGCTAACGCAGCTAAATCTAACTTTTTCACGGCTGCCAGTCACGATGCACGCCAGCCGTTGCAGGTCATTAGTTTATTATTTCAAAGCTTACAAAAATCGCAGCAGATTGGTCGCGCTGATAAATCAATCATTGAAAAAATAGAGATTAATCTCAACACTATCCGTAATTTATTTGATCGCGTGTTGGATATTTCTCGCATCGACTCAGGTAATATTGAACCAAACATGCAAGCCCTCGCGCTGCAGCCGCTGTTCGATAAGTTTGACGCTCAGTTTGGCGAACTTGCCGCATCAAAAGGTCTGTGGATGCGCTTTGTGCCCACCACGGCTTGGGTTGTTCATGATGTCGATTTGTTGGACCGCATGTTGTCGAATTTAATACACAACGCCATCAAATACACAAACCAAGGCGGTGTCTGGATAGCTTGGCGTACTGCCCGCCATCGGATTGAGGTTCGTGACACTGGTTTGGGCATCAGCAAAGCACACCAAACTACGATTTTTGATGAGTTTTCGCAGCTCAACAACCCAGCTCGCAACAACGAGGCTGGTTTAGGCTTGGGCTTGTCCATTGTGAAACGTTTGGCAGACCTGACAGCTACCCCGCTAGACTTGCATTCAACCATCGGCAAAGGCAGCACATTTTGCGTCTCGCTAAACATGACGACACCCTCTACAGTGCTTACAGATGTTGCGGTTCTGCGTGATGGTATGGCGCAGCCATTGGCAGATATGCATATTTTGTATGTCGAAGATGAGCCACAGCTACGCGATCTTTTTTCACAATTGCTATCTGAAGCAGGCGCTGTTGTTTATGCCTGCGCAAGTATTGACGAGGCTAGACAGCAATTAAAGCTAAAAATTAAAATAGATGTTGTTTTGACAGATTATCGCTTAGGGGCTAACGGCACTGGTCTTGACGTTGTGTTGGAGGTTAGAAGTCAGAACGACCTCAATATAGAAAAAGAGACACCGACGCCAGCTGTCTTTTTAACAGGTGACAGCGCAGTGAAAGAACTAACTGCGATACAACTGCTATCTAATTCAAGTTTGTTACACAAGCCCGTTGAATTCAATCAATTGGTGCAGACGCTTAATGCCGCAAAAAACTAAGCCGCTTCTTGAAGCGGCTTAGTTTTTATTGTCAGCGTGTCACTTCAAGCATCACCTCTTGCTTGGCGGCAAATCCGTACAACTGCCATGCGCCACTTCCGCAGCCATGCCAATCGATTCACCCAGTGTCGGGTGCGGATGGATGGTTTTGCCGATATCTACGGCGTCTGCTCCCATCTCAATCGCCAGGGCGATTTCACCGATCATGTCGCCCGCATGCGTGCCAACCATGCCGCCGCCCAGGATTTTTCCGTGGCCGTGCGCTTCGGGTGAATCGTCAAACAGCAGTTTGGTGACGCCTTCGTCGCGGCCATTGGCTATCGCACGACCTGAAGCTGTCCAAGGGAACAGGCCTTTTTTGACCTTGATGCCTTTGGCTTTGGCTTCGTCTTCGGTCAAGCCTACCCAGGCCACTTCGGGGTCTGTGTAGGCGACGCTTGGAATCACGCGTGCGTTGAAGGCTGCGGCTGCCAGCTCTTTGTTGCCTTGCAACTCGCCAGCGATGACTTCAGCCGCCACATGCGCTTCATGCACGGCTTTGTGCGCCAACATGGGTTGACCGACAATGTCACCAATGGCGAAAATATTGGGCACGTTTGTGCGCATTTGGATGTTGACGGGGATGAAACCACGGTCTGTGACGTCAACGCCGGCTTTGTCGGCAGCAAGCTTTTTACCATTCGGCGTACGACCCACGGCTTGCAATACCAAATCATAGGTTTGCGGTGCAGGCGCTGTGCCGCCCTCTTCTGCTGCGGCGAAGGTCACTTCAATACCGGCTGGCGTAGCTTTGGCACCCACGGTTTTTGTCTTCAACATGATGTTGTCGAAGCGTGGCGCGTTCATCTTTTGCCAGATTTTGACCAAATCGCGGTCAGCGCCTTGCATCAAACCGTCCATCATTTCAACGACGTCTAAACGTGCGCCCAATGTGGAATACACCGTGCCCATCTCCAAACCAATGATGCCGCCGCCCAAAATCAACATGCGTTTCGGCACTTCTTTGAGCGCCAAAGCACCCGTTGAATCGACCACACGCGGATCTTCAGGCATGAAAGGCAGGCGAACTGCCTGGCTACCCGCAGCGATGATGGCGTTTTTGAAGGCGACGACCTTCTTAGTGCCTGTTTTTTCTTGTGCTGTACCAGCAGTCTCTTCGACTTCAATGTGGTTTGCACTCACAAACGAGCCGTAGCCACGGACAATCGTAACCTTGCGCATTTTGGCCATAGCAGCCAAACCACCGGTCAACTTACCAATCACTTTGTCTTTGTGGCCGCGCAGTTTGTCGATATTGACGACAGGTTTGCCGAAATCGACGCCCAAATCGCCCAAATGCGCCACTTCGTCCATCACCGCTGCGACGTGCAATAGCGCTTTTGATGGTATGCAACCCACGTTCAAACACACGCCGCCAATGGTGGCGTAGCGTTCGACCAAAACAACTTTCAAGCCTAAATCTGCAGCACGGAAAGCCGCAGAATAGCCACCTGGTCCACCGCCTAAAACCATCAAATCGCACTCTAAGTCTACTGTGCCAGCATAGTTTGATGCTATGCTAGTTGTAGCTGTTGAGACAACACTCACGCTGGCTGAAGCCGTATTTGAGGGCGCAGGACCCGATGCAGGAGCTGCAGCCGCAGATGGTGCTGCAGCCGCGCCGCCAGCCACGTCCATCGTCATGATGACTGAGCCTTCTTTGACTTTGTCGCCGATTTTGATACTCAAACCAGTGATCACCCCAGCATGGCTGGAAGGGATTTCCATGGATGCTTTGTCAGATTCGACGGTAATCAAGCTTTGCTCGGCCTTGACCGTGTCACCCACTTTGACCAGCAATTCGATAACGGCTACTTCTGCGAAATCGCCAATATCGGGCACTTTGATGTCTATATTTGCCATGATTGTCTCTTTTCTAGTTCACTGAATTGTGGAAATTACTTATTTCATTTTGATGGTGAAAATGTCCATAGATCCACCAGAATTTTTGTCAAACTCGCAGCCTGCTTTGATGGCTGCTTCAGCCACTTCGCGCGCAGTCTTAGCTTTGGCGTAGCTGGCATGCATCGCACCTAATGCAAAGCCACGACCAGAGCCAATGCCCCAGAACTCGTTGAACTCAAACACTTCGCGGTAGCTGTAGAGGCCGTAAATGCCGGTTTGATTTGCAATTAACACGCTGAACTGGCTGGACTCGTATGGGTCATTGTCTTCTTCCTTGGTTTGCAAGAAGTAGTTATCTTTCAGCACAGGGTGAAGCTTCAAAAAGGTGTCAAACACCTCGTCTTTGCTGCCGAACAAACGCTCGGCCTTGGGCAAGCTGTTAATAGCTTTACGCAGCGCAGGGAAATGCGCCACCGTACCCGCCATGCCGACGTAGGTTGGCCCCGTAGCAGTCTCAAATTTGAAAATCTTGGTATTGCTTTCAAACCGATGGCTCAGGCGCGTATCACCAAACGTTACCAGCGTTTCGGCTGCAATGGCGATTTGCTTGCCTTTTTTGACAACGACTACTGTGGTCATAGCACGGCTTTCATAGCAATATGCGGCGGTAGTCTGACAGCACTTGACCCAAATACGCGTTGAACCGTGCAGCAGCTGCGCCATCAATCACGCGGTGATCGTAGCTCAGCGACAACGGCAACATGAGGCGAGGTTTGAACTCAGAACCATTCCAAACCGGCTCCATCACCGATTTGCTCAATCCCAAAATCGCCACTTCTGGTGCGTTGATGATGGGGTGGAAGTAACGTCCGCCAATGCCACCGAGTGAGGAAATGGAGATGCAACCGCCCTGCATATCGCCACCGCCCAATTTGCCATCACGCGCTTTTTTAGACAATTCGCCCATTTCTGCCGAGATTTGGAAAATGCCTTTTTTATCTGCATCTTTCAGCACAGGTACGACCAAACCGTTAGGCGTATCGGCAGCAAAACCGATGTTGTAGTACTGCTTGTAGACCAGTTGATCGCCGTCTAATGAAGCGTTGAAATCAGGGAATTTCTTGAGTGCAGAGACGACAGCTTTGATCACAAATGCAAGCATGGTTGTCTTGATACCTGCCTTTTCATTCTCTTTGTTCATCTGAACGCGGAAAGCTTCCAGCTCGGTGATATCGGCATTGTCATGGTTGGTGACATGCGGAATCATCACCCAGTTACGGTGCAAATTCGCGCCGCTGATTTTCTTGATGCGCGACAAATCTTTGCGCTCAACGGGGCCAAACTTGGTGAAATCAACTTTTGGCCATGGCAGCAATGTCATACCGCCTAAATCACCACCTGCATTTACACCCTTTGCCGGCGTATTTGTTGCCTGAGCAGCTATTGTTTGTATAGCGCCAGACATGACTGATTTGGTGAACTGCTGAATATCCTGCTCGGTGATGCGACCTTTTTGACCGCTGCCTTTGACTTCAGCCAGGGGTACGCCCAGCTCACGTGCGAACTTGCGAACGGAAGGTGAAGCGTGTGGCATGTTCAAGGTGTTGGATGTCGGCGCATGCGCTGGCACCGCTGCTGCAGGTGCAGCGCTGGCTACAGCGCCAACGGGTGCAGCTACCGCTTGTGGAGCGGCAGCAGGCGCTGCGACTGAGGCGGCTGGCGTGGTTGCAACGCCAACACCTTCCAAAATCGCAATCAAATCACCAATATTGACCTTGTCACCCAGCTTGACTTTGAGTTCTTTAAGAACGCCAGCGGCAGAAGAAGGAATCTCCATCGCGGCTTTGTCGGACTCGACTGTCATTAAAGATTGCTCAACTTTGATGTTGTCGCCGACTTTGACCAAAATCTCGATGACAGAAACGTCTTTAAAGTCGCCTATGTCTGGAATTTTGACTTCAACTGGGCCTGATGCAACTACCGCAGTTGCGGCGGCTGCAGGTGCTGCTTGAACTGCAGGGGCAGGAGCCGCCACAGCTGCTGCGGGTGCGGAAGCTGTTGCAGAAACTGCGGCATCTCCAGCTACTTCGAGTGACAAAACGATAGAGCCTTCTTTGACTTTGCCGCCAACCGCGACTTTAATTTCCTTGACCACACCTGCGTGGCTGGAAGGAATCTCCATCGACGCTTTGTCGCTTTCCACTGTCAAGATGGATTGATCCACCTTGATGCTGTCACCCACTTTAACCATCAACTCAATGACAGCCACTTCCGCGAAGTCTCCAATATCTGGAACTTTGATGTCTACTAATGCCATAGGTTTCTCCCGATGTCTTTTATGTTGTTTCTTTGTTTTTTGTACAGCTTAGGCGCAAAGCTTAGGCATACAACGGGTTGATTTTGTCGGTTTTGATACCGTATTTCTTGATGGCTTCAGCCACTTTCGCAACTGGCACACTGCCCTCTTCACTCAAGGCTTTGAGAGACGCAACAACGATGTAATGGCGGTTTACCTCAAAATGCTCGCGCAGTTTTGAGCGGAAGTCTGAGCGACCAAAACCGTCTGTGCCCAACACTTTGTAAGCGCGGTGTTTGCCGTCTTTGTAGTTCGGAATGAACGGACGAATCTGCTCTGCGTAGGCTTTCATGTAGTCGGTCGAAGCGACGACGGGACCGGCATGCTCGCCCAGTTGTTTAGCGACAAAAGAGACGCGTGGCGCATCGGTTGGGTGCAGCAGGTTGTGGCGCTCTGCGTCTTGGCCGTCACGGGTCAATTCGTTGAAGCTTGGGCAGCTCCAGACGTTGGCTGCAATGCCCCAGTCTTTTTCAAGCAACTCTTGTGCGGCAATGGATTCACGCAAAATCGTGCCAGAACCAAGCAATTGCACCGTATTGCTTGAATTTGTCGCGCTAATTGCTGCTGGTTTGCACAAATACATGCCTTTGATGATTTGCTCTTCAGTACCTGCGGTCAAACCAGGCATGGCGTAGTTTTCGTTCAGCAAAGTGAGGTAGAAATACACGTTGTCTTGCTTTTCCACCATGCGTTTCATGCCGTGGTGCAGGATCACGCCCACTTCGTGCGCAAAAGTCGGGTCGTAGCTGATACAGTTAGGAATCGTGCCCGCCATGATGTGGCTGTGGCCGTCTTCGTGCTGCAAGCCTTCGCCATTCAATGTCGTACGGCCAGAAGTTCCGCCCAACAAGAAGCCGCGCGCTTGCATGTCACCCGCTGCCCAAGCCAAATCACCAATGCGTTGGAAACCGAACATGGAGTAATAGACATAGAACGGAATCATGATGCGGTTGTTCGTCGAATACGACGTTGCAGCCGCTATCCAGCTAGACATACCGCCTGCTTCGTTGATACCTTCTTGCAAGATTTGGCCGTCGGTTGCCTCGCGGTAATACATGACTTGGTCTTTATCAACCGGTGTGTAGTTTTGACCCGCTGGGTTATAAATACCGATCTGGCGGAACAAGCCTTCCATACCAAAGGTACGTGCTTCGTCCACCAAAATTGGCACTACGCGAGGTCCCAAGGCTTGGTCACGCAACAGCGTTGTCAAGAAGCGCACATAGGCTTGGGTCGTGGAGATTTCACGGCCCTCGGCGGTTGGCTCAATCACGGACTTGAAAGTTTCCAATGCCGGCACGGTGAACTGCTCGTCCGCTTTGGTGCGACGATGTGGCAGGTAGCCGCCCAAGGCTTTGCGGCGCTCGTGCAGATACTTCATTTCTGGCGTGTCATCAGCCGGTTTGTAGAACGGCAAGTCAGCTAACTGGCTGTCAGGAACTGGGATGTTGAAGCGGTCGCGGAAAGCTTTGATGTCTTCGTCCGTCAGTTTTTTGGTTTGATGAACGTTGTTTTTACCCTCACCAGATTTACCCATGCCAAAACCTTTGACGGTTTTGATCAACATCACCGTTGGCTGACCTTTGTGGTTGACCGCTTGGTGGTAAGCCGCGTAAACCTTTTTAGAGTCGTGACCGCCACGACGCAAGTCAAAAATCTCTTCGTCGCTCATGTGGGCGACCATTTCCAGCGTGCGCGGGTCTTTGCCGAAGAAATGCTTACGCACATAAGCGCCATCATTGGCCTTCATCGCTTGATAGTCACCGTCCAAGGTTTCCATCATCAACTTCTTCAAAGCGCCATCTTTATCACGCGCCAAGAGCGGATCCCAACCGCTGCCCCACAGCAGTTTGATGACGTTCCAACCTGCGCCACGGAATTCACCTTCCAACTCTTGCACGATTTTGCCGTTGCCTCGCACAGGGCCGTCCAACCGCTGCAAATTGCAGTTAATGACAAATATCAGGTTGTCCAAGCCTTCGCGAGCAGCCAAACCAATCGCACCTAATGACTCAACCTCATCCATCTCACCGTCACCGCAGAAGACCCAAACCTTGCGGTTTTCGGTATTAGCAATGCCACGTGCATGAAGGTATTTCAAAAAACGAGCTTGGTAAATAGCCATCAGCGGCCCTAAGCCCATAGAAACCGTTGGGAATTGCCAGAAGTTAGGCATCAATTTAGGGTGTGGGTAGCTAGACAAGCCCTTGCCGTCAACCTCTTGGCGAAAATTGAGCAATTGCTCTTCTGTCAAACGCCCTTCAAGGTAGGCGCGGGCATAAACGCCTGGAGAGACATGGCCTTGAATATAGAGGCAGTCACCACCATGATCGGCAGATTCAGCATGCCAAAAATGGTTAAAGCCAGCACCAAACAAGCTAGCCAACGAGGCGAATGAACCAATATGACCACCCAAGTCACCGCCATCAGCGGGATAATGCCGATTGGCTTTAACCACCATAGCCATCGCGTTCCAGCGCATGTAAGCGCGTAGGCGAGCTTCAATTTCCAAATTGCCGGGTGCATGCACTTGATTTTCAGGCTCAATGGTATTGACATATGCCGTCGTCGCTGAAAACGGCATGTCAATGCTGCTTTGGCGCGCATGCTCAAGCAACTGCTCAAGCAAAAAGTGCGCGCGCTCTGGACCCTCGTTACTAATCACTGAAGACAGGGCATCTAGCCACTCACGAGTTTCGGCTGTGTCGCTGTCAGCGCCTAGTGCTTTGGTGAACGTGTCAGATAAATTGGCAACGGTTGCATTCATCACTGTCTCCTATTTGTAAGGGTTTTGTATAGATTTAAGCACTAATTAGTGCATCTTCTCTATTGTGTCATAAATTTTTAAAAATATCAAATTATGATTTTGAATTTTGTATGGTGAAATATTGAATGGTTTTTAAGTTGATTCAACTATGCTGACAAAGCAATACACTCTACATATGGATTTGATACAGAGTAATCGCAAAAACTCAGAAGGTTTAACGGGCATTCCCACTTTATTGCGCGGGTGGTGGCGAAGACAGTCACCTAATCGGCAAGACCGTTATGCCAGCATTGCGCCTTTAATCACAGTGTTGCTGTTTTTGGCGGCCATCGTCGCGTCATTCTCTTACCTGCGGTTGGAAGAAATTGACAGAGAGCAAGAAACCATCAAGCGAGATGTTGAATATGCGCAGCAAAGACTGCGCTTGCGACTGTTAGAGAGGCAAGAGCAGTTGATGCGCGTTGCTCGTGATGTGTCCAGTAAAGAAATCGACGCTGAAGATTTCACCACGCAGGCTGAAATGCTTATCAACAACTATCCAGAGCTACATGCAATAACTTGGATTGATAACAAACAGCGTGTCAAAGCCGCTTATGCCTCGTCTAGCGCGTCAAATCTACAGTTACGCGGTGTGGGCAGCGTGGTCATATTCAAAGAGACCGAAGGTTCGTTCGCCTTTAATTTGGCTAAGGACTTAGCTCAACCCATCTATTCGCGCCCTATTTCGGAGCCGGGAGCAGCGTCAATTTTGCAGTTGCACATACCGCTAACTGAAAAGGGTAAATTCACTGGTGTCATCATGGGGGAGTATTCGGTAGATGGCGTGCTGCGATATGGCGTACCCAATGAAATCACTGCTAAATATGCTGTTTCGTTTATTAACGGAAAAAATACGGTGATGGCAGGTCAAACCATCAAGCCGCGAAATGCGGCTACAAAGCTGTTGCCTTGGGCGGCTGCGCCTAACGAATATCAGATACCGGTCTCACCTGTTGGCAACGATTTGGTTTTGCGTGCGCAACCTTACCGCACGTCTTTGGGTCTGGTTGGAAGTGGGCTATTTTGGCTGACTGCAGCCTTGAGTGCACTAACGGTTTGGATGCTGGTAGCCACATGGCGGCATACAAGACGGCGAATGAAAACGCAGCAAGCATTAATCAGCGAGACTAATTTTCGTCGTGCGATGGAAAATTCCATGCTAACGGGTATGCGCGCCCTAGACATGAAAGGCAAAATTACCTACGTCAACCCTGCTTTTTGCGAAATGACGGGTTGGGCCGAAGAGGAGTTGCTAGGTTCGACGGCCCCGTTTCCCTACTGGCCTACGCAAGACTATGAAATACTCAGCAAACAGCTGGAGGATGAATTAGCTGGACGTGCGCCCAAGGGCGGTTTTCAAATTCGAGTCAAACGCAAAAATGGCAAACTGTTTGATGCGCGCATGTATGTGTCGCCTCTCATTGACGCCAAGGGTCAACAAACAGGTTTGATGACCTCGACCACAGACATCACGGAACCCAACCGCGTGCGCCAACAACTTGTCGAATCGCAAGACCGATTTATCACCGTTCTAGAAGGCATGGACGCCTCAGTATCAGTTGCCCCTTTGGGCAGGGCAGATCTGTTGTTTGCCAACAAAATGTATCGCCAATGGTTTGGTGGCGACACCGTGGGTCATTTGCAGCTGATTGCCCAAGCAGGCGTTGCGACTGAGTTGCCGCAGGAAGAAATGGGCGATGACGTGGACAGTTTGGCAGGGTTACCGTTGGACCAGCTCAGCACGTCGCAGATCAAAAACTTTGAGATTTTCATTCCAGAGTTGTCTAAATGGCTGGAAGTTCGTTCGCGTTATTTAACCTGGGTGGATGGTCGATTGGCACAAATGGTGATTGCCACCGATATCACCTCGCGTCGCGACGCTGAGGCACTCGCTTTGCAGCAAGCTGAGCGGGCGGAAAGTGCCAGTCGACTCATCACCATGGGCGAGATGGCATCCAGCGTGGCGCATGAACTGAACCAGCCTTTGACGGCAATCAGTTTGTACTGCAATGGCATGGTCTCACGCATCAAAGACAAGCAGATCTCTGAAGAAGACATGCTTAACGCGCTTGACAAAACTGCCAAGCAAGCGCAACGAGCGGGGCAGATCATTCAACGTATTCGCTCCTTTGTGAAGCGCAGCGCGCCCAATCGGACCGCTTCTGGTGTGCTGGCTATGGTCGAAGCAGCCAAAGAATTGGCTGAAATTGAAATGCGACGCAGAAATGTTCATCTAAGAACCTACGTTGCAGCGCGTTTGCCAGATCTGCAGGTAGACCCTATTTTGATTGAGCAGGTGTTGATCAATTTGCTTAAAAATGCCGCTGAGTCTGTTGACGCGGCCCAGCGAAGCTCTGCTAACCGAAGTGTGGAGTTGCGCGTTACGCCCAAGAAGGTTGAAGACAAGCAAGTGATTGAGTTTGCGGTGATTGACAACGGCTTGGGCTTGCAGCCCGAAGTGATGGCGCGTTTGTACGAATCCTTCTTTTCCACCAAGGCTGAGGGCATGGGCATGGGCTTGAGTTTGTGCCGTTCCATCATCGAGTCGCACTTGGGGCGAATAGCCGCTGAGAACATCTACAATGGTGCAGATGTAGTGGGCTGTCGATTTGCATTTTGGTTACCCTTGCAACTAGAGAATTTGCCTGAAACCACCCCTTCGCCAAGCGCAGCGTAACTGAATTTATATTAAGCAGGAGTATTTGCATGAGTTTGATTCCTAAAAAAGGCACTGTGTACGTTGTGGACGATGACGAGGCCGTGCGCGACTCTTTGCAATGGTTGCTAGAGGGAAAAGACTACCGTGTGCGCTGTTTTGATTCTGCTGAAACCTTTTTGAGCCGTTACGACGCCCGCGAAGTGGCTTGCCTGATTGTGGACATCCGCATGGGTGGCATGACCGGTTTGGACTTGCAAAACCGCTTGATTGAGCGTCAATCTCCCCTGCCTATCGTCTTCATCACAGGCCATGGCGACGTGCCTATGGCCGTGGACACCATGAAAAAAGGCGCGATGGATTTCATCCAAAAGCCTTTCAAAGAAGAAGCCCTGGTCAGCTTGGTTGAGCGCATGCTTGATCAAGCCAAATCCACTTTTGCGGACCATCAAACCTCTGCCAGCCGTGATGCATTGCTCGGCAAACTCACCTCGCGTGAGTCACAAGTGCTAGAGCGCATCGTTGCAGGCCGTTTGAACAAACAAATCGCTGACGACTTGGCCATCAGCATCAAAACCGTGGAAGCACACCGTGCCAACATCATGGAAAAACTTGGTGCCAACACGGTGGCAGATTTGCTCAAAATCGCTTTGGGCAAAAATGCGCCTAAGGTTGCAGCTTAGTTGCTGCAAGCTTACCGACCAAATCACTATACTTTTTATAGCTACTTAGGCAGTAAATACGCCGGCTAGAGGCATATTTAGGCCTTAAAAATCACATTTTAATAGTATTTACTGCTTTTTAGAGCTCGCGACAGTTCAAATGACAGCCCCAATGACATCCCAAATGACAGCTCAAAATATCGATGGCATCGCCCTTTCCAAACAACTACGTGCTGAAGTCACCCAGCGCACCCTCGCCCTCAAAGCGCGCGGCATCACCCCAGGTCTAGCCGTCATTTTGGTTGGGGAAGACCCCGCCAGCCAAGTCTACGTGCGCAACAAAGTCAAAGCCTGTGAAGACAGCGGTTTGCACTCGGTTTTTGAGAAATACGAAGCGACTTTGAGTCAGGCTGACTTATTGGCGCGGATTGCTGCATTGAACGCAGACAAAACCATCCACGGCATCCTGGTGCAAATGCCGCTGCCTAAGCATATTGACCCACACGCTGTGATTGAAGCCATCGCCGCTAGTAAAGACGTTGACGGCTATTCAACTTTGAGCGCGGGCGAGTTGATGACTGGCGCACCCGGTTTCAACCCTTGCACCCCGTTTGGCTGCATGAAGTTGATTGAAAGCACCGGTATCAACCTGCGCGGCAAGCATGCCGTCGTCATTGGCCGCAGCAACACCGTGGGCAAACCCATGGCTTTGATGCTATTGGCAGCACATGCCACTGTCACTATTTGCCACAGCGCCACGGACAACATCAAACAACACACCTTACAGGCCGATGTGGTCGTTGCAGCCGTCGGTCGCCGTAACGTGTTGACTGCAGACATGGTCAAACCCGGCGCTATCGTCATCGACGTCGGCATGAACCGCGACGACAATGGCAAATTGTGCGGCGATGTGGACTTTGCAGCTATCAAAGAAGTCGCCAGCTACATCACCCCAGTGCCGGGTGGCGTAGGACCAATGACGATCACGATGCTGCTTGTCAATACTTTGAATTCCGCTGAACGATCCGCTATGTAATATTCACTTGCAAGTTCTTGTTTTGGCGGCGTAAACCCATATAACTAACTTTATGACCAATCCACTCCTCCAAAATACTGACGCAGCAACCTCACTGGCGCTGTTTGACCAAATCAAGCCCGAGCACGTCGCACCTGCGATCAACACGCTCTTGGCAGATGCTCAAAAAGCGCTTGATACCGTCACCGCAGACAAATTTCCTGCCAATTGGCTTGAAATCTCCAAAGTTTTGGACGTAGCGACCGAAAAACTAGGCCGCGCTTGGGGCGCTGTGAGCCATTTGAACAGCGTGGCTGACAACCCAGAACTTCGGGCTGCCTACAACGAGTCACTCCCTGTTATCACCGAGTTTTACACCGCGCTGGGTGCCAACGAGCTGCTTTACGCCAAATACAAAGCGATTGATGTTAAAACGTTGAACGCTGAACAGCTGCAAGCGCATAAATACGCAGTGCGTAACTTCGTTTTAAGCGGTGCCGAGCTGCAAGGCGCAGCCAAAGAACGTTTTGCTGAGATTCAAGCGATTCAAGCCGAGCTGAGCCAAAAGTTCAGCGAAAACGCTTTGGATGCGACCGAATCTTTTGCCTATTACGCCAAACTCGACGAATTAGACGGCGTACCTGAAGACGTGTTGCACACCGCCAAAATGGCAGCGGCGAAGGAAGGCAAAGAGAATCAATACAAACTCACCCTGAAAATGCCTTGCTACCTGCCAGTCATGCAGTTCGCCACCAGCAGCGCTTTGCGTGAGGTTTTGTACAAAGCCAATTCCACCAAAGCGTCTGACCAAGCGACTTTTCCGACTTCGGAAGAAGCCAAGAAATTCGACAACTCAGCCAATATCGCCAAGATTTTGGCATTGCGTCATGAAGAAGCCGCTCTTTTGGGCTTCAACAACTACGCCGAAGCATCGATAGCCACCAAAATGGCGAAATCGCCTGCTGAAGTCATCACCTTTTTACGAGACTTAGGCCAACGCGCCCGTCCGTTTGCTGAAAAAGATTTGGCAGACATGCGCACTTTTGCCGCTGAACACCTCAATTTGACGAATCCGCAGCCGTGGGATTGGCCGTACATCGGCGAAAAACTCAAAGAAGCGCGTTATTCGTTCAGTGAGCAAGAGGTGAAGCAATATTTCACCGCGCCCAAGGTGCTGGCGGGCTTGTTCAAAATCGTCGAAACCTTGTTTGACGTGGCGATTCGTGAAGACAAAGCGCCCGTTTGGAACGATAGCGTTAAGTTTTACCGTATTGAGCGTGACTCGAAGCTGGTTGGGCAGTTCTATTTAGATCCTAATGCCCGCACCGGCAAGCGCGGTGGCGCTTGGATGGACGATGTCCGCGCCCGCTGGTTGCGTCCCGATACTGGCGTGCTGCAAACCCCTGTCGCGCACCTGGTTTGCAACTTTGCCGACGGCGTGGATGGCAAACCTGCTTTGCTGACCCATGACGATGTCACCACCCTCTTCCACGAATGCGGTCACGGCCTGCAACACATGTTGACCACGGTGAACGAACGCGATGTCTCCGGCATCAGTGGCGTGGAGTGGGACGCCGTCGAGCTGCCCAGCCAGTTCATGGAAAACTTTTGCTGGGAATGGGATGTGCTCAAACACATGACAGCCCATGTCGATACCGGTGAGCCTTTGCCAAGACCACTGTTCGACAAAATGACCGCTGCCAAAAACTTCCAAAGCGGTTTGCAAACGCTACGTCAAATCGAGTTTTCGCTCTTCGACATGCTGTTGCATTGTGAGGATAACGTCAAAAACAAGCCGGATGTGATGGCTATGTTGGCGCAAGTCCGTTCTGAGGTCGCCCTGATTCAACCACCCGCTTACAGCCGTACTGCCCACACCTTTAGCCACATCTTTGCAGGTGGTTACGCTGCGGGTTACTACAGCTACAAATGGGCCGAAGTGCTGAGCGCCGACGCTTATGCCGCTTTTGAAGAAGCGCGTGAAGCCAAAGGTGAAGCTGCTGACCCAGATGGCACAAAAACAGGCCGCAAGTACCGTGAAGCGATTTTGGAATCAGGCGGCAGCCGCTCCGCCATGGACTCATTCAAAGCCTTCCGTGGCAGAGAACCGACACTTGACGCCTTGCTACGCCACCAAGGCATGGCATAAAATCTGTTTTATGAATACCAAATTGCCCCTAAGCCGTCAAAATATTACTCAAATGGCTATTAAATTTATAGCTATTCAGGCAGTATTCTTGCTGGCCGCAGGTCATTTATATGCTCAACAGGTCTATAAAAGTATCGATAAAAACGGGCGCGTAACTTATTCAGAAGTTCCTCCCTTACCTGGCTCTGAAAACAAATTAACGGTTGAGTCCGCCTCAAGCGGGTCACTACCTTACGCTCTTCAACAAGTGGTTAGCCGTTATCCAGTTACCTTGTACACCACAGCGGACTGTGGCTCATGCATTAACGCCCGCTTGATGCTGACCCAGCGCGGTGTGCCTTTTAACGAGCGCACTGTGAGCAGTAACGAAGATATTGAAGCTTACAAAAAGCTCAGCGGTGACACAAGTATGCCGCTGGTTACCATTGCTTCTCAGCAGCTCAAAGGCTATGAAGAAACTGAATGGACTAAGTATTTAGACGCCGCGGGTTACCCCAAATCGTCAACCCTGCCGCGCAACTACCGCAACCCAGAGGCGACGAGTTTGACACCTAAAAAGGCGGCTGAAAAAGCTGAGAAAGAAGCCTCAGAAAAGCCAGCATCAACTCGTGCCGCAAGACCTGCTGCTGCACCGCAAGAGCAGGGCAATAATCCGGCTGGTATTAAATTCTAAAACATCAGTTTCACTGAAATTTCTTAACAATAACCTTTCAGTGATAACAGTAGGAAAGTCATTCATTTGCTCAGTCTAGCTCATATAAAGATAACTTTAAAACCAAATAGACTAAAACTTCAACGTCCGAACCCCACTCTCCGTCCCCAACAAACAAACATGCGCCTTCTGGTGCGCAAACACACCCACCGTCACCACACCCGGCCATTGGTTCACGGTGGATTCAAACGCCAGCGGGTCGTTAATCTTCAAATTCAGCACGTCGACGATATGTTGCCCATTGTCAGTCACTAAAGGTTGACCGTCTTTTTGACGCACGCTGCACACGCCGCCCATCGCTGCAAACTGTTGCATGACACGCTTGGTTGCCATCGGGATGACTTCGACCGGTAGCGGGAACGCGCCCAGCGTGGTGACCAGCTTGCTTTCATCCGCAATGCAGACGAACTGCTTGGACAGCGCCGCCACAATCTTCTCCCGGGTGAGCGCTGCGCCACCGCCTTTGACCATGTAAC
>JAAFJF010000035.1 GCA_013298815.1 Polaromonas sp.
AACAGCCATCTCGTAGCCTTCACGACGCATGTTTTCCAGCAAAATTGTCAAATGCAATTCACCACGACCCATCACTTCAAAGATACCTTCTTCATCAGTTTCTTTGACGCGCAAGGCCACGTTGTGCTGCAGTTCTTTTTGTAAGCGATCCCAAATTTGACGGCTCGTCACAAACTTACCTTCACGGCCAGCCAACGGGCTGGTGTTAACACAGAAGTTCATGGTCAACGTTGGCTCATCAACCTTTAGCATTGGTAAAGGAGATGGATTCGCTGGATCTGTAAGAGTGACACCAATTCCGATTTCACTAATACCGTTGATCAATACGATTTCGCCTGGACCAGCTTCAGTTGCTTGCACGCGCTCTAAACCTTGGAAAGTCAACACTTGGTTAACACGACCTTTGACTGGCTTGCCATCTGGACCTTCCATGACGACCACATCCATCATTGGCTTAATAGTACCCTGGCTGATACGGCCAACGCCGATACGACCAACGAAAGTAGAGAAGTCGAGTGCAGAAATTTGCAACTGCAATGGTGCTGCTGGGTCGCCTTTTTGCGCTGGCACATGAGCCAAAATGGTGTTGAACAGGGCAGACATGTCCGGACCCCATTGCTCGCCTTGCGCGCCTTCTTCCATAGAAGACCAACCATTGATACCAGATGCGTAAACAACTGGGAAGTCCAATTGCTCATCAGTAGCACCAAGCTTGTCAAACAAGTCAAATGCAGCATTGACAACGAAATCAGGACGTGCACCTGGCTTGTCGACTTTGTTCACAACCAAAATTGGTTTCAAACCTAACGCCAAAGCCTTTTTAGTCACGAAGCGGGTCTGAGGCATAGGGCCTTCTTGCGCGTCAATCAACAACACAACGCCATCCACCATAGACAAAGCACGCTCAACTTCACCACCGAAGTCCGCGTGACCTGGGGTGTCAACGATGTTGATGTGAGTGCCTTCCCATGTCACAGCACAGTTTTTTGCCAAAATCGTGATGCCACGTTCTTTTTCGATGGCGTTGTTGTCCATCACGGTGTCAACGACTTTTTCGTGATCGGCAAACGTGCCTGATTGGCGCAACAATTGGTCAACCATGGTTGTTTTACCGTGGTCAACGTGGGCAATGATCGCTATATTGCGAATTTGTTTTTGTGTCATGTTCTTACTTCCTAGCTTCCTATTTACCTAAATCAAAATTTGTTCAATATCCTGCGGGCTTAACAATCTGCCCGGTACCAACTCATCTGCTATAACTTGCGCTGTACCCAGCAACACCGCTGGCTCGTTGCCAAACACCGCCACCATCTCACCCTCTTTTATCGGCAACCAATTTCCTCGTCGACGAACGCCATTCAAAAACCGAGTCGCATTCTCAGCATCTAAGGTGACGCGACTATGTCCCTCTAAGAGCGACTCAACTGGCAACAAACAAGCCAAACGCTCATCTTCTGTCATCGCTTCTAACTGTTCTAACGTCACAGATTGCGAAACATCAAATCCACCTGTCCCGGTACGCCGCAAACTACTCAAATGCGCTCCACAACCCAGCTTCTCTCCAATATCCTCACCCAAGGTACGAATGTACGTTCCTTTGCTGCACTTCACTATCAATTTTATAGCTGAATCAGCAATAAATTCGCCGGATAGAGCATATATTACAACTTGTCTAGCAACTCTCTCTACCTCAATACCTGCTCTTGCATACTCATATAAGGCTTTTCCATCTTTCTTCAAAGCACTGTGCATGGGCGGAATTTGCAAGATGTCGCCTCTGAATTGCTCTAAAACGGATTGCAGCAACTCATTACTAACATTCACTTCTTGCCGCTGTAACACATCGCCTTCAGCATCACCCGTTGTCGTTTTCACGCCCAACGCAGCTATGGCCTCATATCTCTTATCTGCATCCAAGTGCAGCTGACTAAATTTCGTTGCAGCACCAAAGCACAAAGGCAACAAACCGGTTGCAAGCGGATCTAAAGTTCCCGTATGCCCCGCTTTTTCAGCCCTCAAAAGCCACTTAGCTTTTTGTAAAGCATCATTACTAGACAAACCTAGCGGTTTATCTAGCAACAAAACACCATGTACTGGTCTTCTTTTTATTGGAATAGACCTAACTATGGGTGTTTTTACTTTTTTTACATCACTCTCTAATTCGCTCACATCAATCTTCTTTGATCTGAGTCGCGACAGCACGTGCAATCAATGCATTCATGTCTGCAGCTTTTTCAGTCGTTCTATCAAACAAGAAATGCAAGGTCGGCACAGTGTGAATATGCAAACGCTTGAACAAACCATTCCGCAAGAATCCTGCAGCTTGGTTGAGCGCGATTTCACATTCGTTTTTGTCACCAATCAACACACTGAAAAAGACCTTTGCATGCGCGTAATCCGGCGTCACTTCAACGGCTTGAATTGTCACCATACCGACACGCGGGTCTTTCAACTCGCGCGCGATCAACTCCGTCAGATCGCGCTGGATCTGATCTGCAACTTTGAAGCTGCGATTCGGAGTTTTAGATTTTTTAACAGCCATGTATTTATGTCAACTCTCGCGCAACTTCACGGATTTCAAAGAACTCCAAGAAATCACCCTCTTGAATGTCGTTGTAACCCTTGATGTTCAAACCGCAATCGAAGCCTTCGCGCACTTCTTTCGCATCGTCTTTGAAGCGTTTGAGTGATTCCAGCTCGCCGGTAAAGATGACCACATTGTTACGCAACAAGCGCAATTTCGCGACACGCTTGACCAAGCCGGAGGTAACCATACAACCCGCAATCGCACCGACTTTACTAGCGCGGAACACTTGGCGAATCTCAGCAGTACCAATGACTTCTTCCACCTTATCAGGTGTCAACATACCAGACAATGCAGCTTTGAGGTCGTCCACAGCGGCATAAATAATGTCGTAGTAACGAATGTCAACGCCATTATTTTCGGCAGTCTTACGCGCACCAGCGTCAGCACGGGTGTTGAAACCAATGATGACCGCTTTAGACGCTATCGCCAAGTTAACGTCAGATTCGCTGACGCCGCCGACACCGCTGTACACGATTTGGATCTTAACTTCGTCTGTTGACAACTTGAGAACAGACTGCGCCAAAGCTTCTTGCGAACCTTGCACATCAGCTTTGATGATGATGGGCAAGAGCTTCACTTCGCCAGCCGTCATGTCTGTGAACATGTTTTCCAACTTCGAAGCTTGCTGCTTTGCTAACTTTGTGTGACGGAACTTACCTGCACGGTAGGTCGCGATTTCACGGGCACGCTTTTCGTCAGCCATCACCATGAACTCGTCGCCCGCTTGCGGCACTTCGGTCAAGCCTTGAATTTCGACAGGAATCGAAGGGCCAGCGGATTTGATGGCTTTGCCATTTTCATCCAACATAGCGCGAACACGGCCAAATGTTGAGCCCGCCAACACAACATCACCCGTTTTGAGTGTGCCGGATTGAACCAAGATGGTCGATACAGGACCCTTACCTTTGTCCAAACGCGCTTCAATCACCAAGCCTTTGGCCATGGCGTTGACAGGCGCGCGAAGCTCTAGAACCTCGGCCTGCAAAAGCACTTGCTCTAAAAGTGCGTCAACACCTTCACCCGTACGCGCGGAGACACCGACGAATGGTGATTCACCACCGAACTCTTCTGGAATGACTTCTTCTGTAACCAGCTCGCCTTTAACGCGATCCATGTTGGCATCAGGCTTATCTATCTTATTGATAGCAACAACGATAGGCACGCCAGCCGCTTTAGCATGTTTGATCGCTTCTTTGGTTTGCGGCATGACGCCGTCGTCCGCAGCAACCACCAAAATTACAATATCCGTAGCCGTTGCGCCACGCGCACGCATCGCTGTAAATGCTTCGTGGCCCGGCGTATCTAAGAATGAAATCATGCCACGCGGTGTTTCCACATGGTAGGCGCCGATGTGCTGCGTGATTCCACCAGCTTCTCCAGATGCCACTTTGGCACGACGGATGTAGTCGAGTAAAGATGTCTTACCATGGTCAACGTGACCCATAACTGTAACAACCGGTGCACGTGGCAACGATTCAGCCACTTGTGATGACACTTCAGCATCCGTAAATGCTTCAACATCATCCAATGCAGCGACGACCGCTTTGTGGCCCAATTCTTCAACCAAAATCATGGCAGTGTCTTGGTCTAAGGGCTGGTTGATGGTAACCATTTGACCAAGCTTCATCAATTGTTTGATGACCTCAGACGCTTTGACAGCCATCTTGTGTGCCAACTCAGCAACAGTGATTGTTTCGGGCACATGGACTTCCAGCACCCGCATCTCTGCTGGCGCCTGAGGTGATTCTTCACGGTGATCATTTCCACGCTCACCGCGTTTACCACGCGCACCGCCTGGACCGCCGCGCCAATTCGAACCACGGTTTGCACCAGCACTTGTATCGCCACGTGTCGGCAAACCCTTTTTCTTAGCCGGATCACCAGCCCAGCTGCTTGACAGCTTGGCTGACTTGACCTCTTTACCAGCACCTGCAGGCGCGGCAACCGTACTAGGTGCAGGTTTTACACCAGGCTTTGCGACCGCACTGCCTGTAGCGGGCTTATGTAATGTTCCTTTAATTGCAACTTTTGGTGGCTCTGGCTTTTTCGCCACAACAGGTGGCTTAGCAGGCGCAGACATCATCATGCGAATAGCTGCAGCTTCAGCCTCAGCCTTGCGACGACGGTCACCTAAATCTTGTGCGCGTGCTGATTCTGCAGCGATCAATGCTTTAGCGTCGTCTGCAGCTTTTGTAATGGCAGCCGCTTTGGCATCTTCTGCTGCTTTCGCTTTGGACTTAGCTAGTTCTGCAGCTTGTGCTATTTCAGCTGCTTTTGCCAACGCGTCTGCGGCAGCTTTTTCTGCTCTTTCATCGACAACAGGTGCAATCTTGTTACCAACGCGCTTGACCGTTTTTACAGCGGGCACAGCCTCGGCTGCTTCAACAGCAGTCGCAGGCGCAGCTACCTGAGCCGCTTCCTCAGATATTTTTTTCGCAATTTCTGCAGCTTTTTGCTCTTGCTCTTGTTGTTCACGCAAACGTCGCTGCTCTGCCAATTGCGCTTCTTCATTGCGAATTGCGTCAGCTTCGACCTGTGCTTCGTGCTCACGACGCTGCAAATCTGCGTGTTCTGATAATGCTTTAGCTTCATCTGAGGCATTCTGCGCAGCAACAGCGGCTTCTTCAGCCTGTCCTTCAGCTGCTTCATCACGCTGAATGAACGTACGCTTTTTACGCACCTCAACTTGAATTGTGCGTGCCTTGCCAGAGGCATCAGCTTGCTTGATTTCAGTGGTCGATTTTTTGACCAGCGTAATCTTTTTGCGCTCACCCGTGACCGTGCCGTGGCTGGTCTGCAGATAAGCTAGTAATTTTTGCTTGTCAGCATCGCTCAAAGCGTCAGTATCGGCAGCTTTCGCAACACCTGCGCTGTTGAGTTGCTCTAAAAGAGTAGAGGTTGATTTTTTGAGTTCAGCTGCAAAATCGGCAACGGTCGTGGTGGACATAGTCTGTGTAATCTTTCATAACCGTTACGCTTGGGGAGCAACTTGCGAAGCATCGTCATTGGTAAACCAATGTTCGCGAGCTTTCATAATCATCGTTTTGGCTGCGTCATCAGACTGGCCAGTAATTTCAACCAACTCGTCGACTGCCAAATCAGCCAAATCGTCAAGCGTATGAACACCACCGTCAGCCAATTTACTGATCAACTCAGGGGTTAAACCCTCTAAATCACGCAAATCTTGCGATGCTTCTTCAACGTTTTCTTCTTTAGCGATTTCCATCGTTAACAAAGCATCTTTAGCACGCGTGCGCAATTCGTTGACCGTATCTTCGTCAAAACTTTCAATCTCTAACATCTCTTGCAACGGCACGTAAGCCACTTCTTCGAGGCTAGTAAAGCCTTCAGAAATCAAGATGTCGGCGATATCTTCGTCCACATCAAGTTTTTCCATGAACAACTTGCGGCTGGTATCCGTCTCGCTGGCATTCTTTTGAGCAGATTCAGCAGCATCCAAAATATTGATTTTCCAACCTGTTAGGTCAGAGGCCAAGCGCACGTTTTGTCCGCCACGACCAATGGCAATCGCCAAGTTTTCTTCATCTACTACCACGTCCATGGCATGACGCTCTTCGTCGACCACGATTGATGTGACATTAGCAGGTGCCAAAGCGCCGATCACGAACTGCGCTGGGTCTTCGCTCCACAACACAATATCAACGCGCTCGCCGCCGAGCTCATTAGTGACAGCATTGACACGCGTACCACGCACACCTACGCAAGTGCCAATCGGGTCAACACGTTTGTCGTGTGATAACACAGCAATTTTGGCGCGTGAACCTGGGTCACGTGCGCAAGATTTGATCTCTAGCAAACCTTGCTCGATTTCAGGCACTTCGTTACGGAACAACTCAACCATGTATTGCGGCGCATTACGCGACAAAATGATTGGTGCGCCACGCAGGGTGCTGTCGACTTCCATGATCAACGCACGAACGCGGTCTCCAGCGCGGAAGTTTTCTTTCGGAATCATGTCTGTACGACGCAAGCGTCCTTCAACACGACCGCTTTCAATGATCAAATCGCCTTTATCCATGCGCTTGACAGTACCGACCAAAATTTTCTCACCGCGTGACATAAAGTCAGCCAAGATCATTTCGCGCTCTGCTTCACGGATTTTTTGCAAAATCACTTGTTTGGCAGCCATCGCACCAATACGACCGATTGGCACGGACGGCACTGATTCTTCAATGTACTCATCGACCTCGATATCAGGAATCTGCTCTTGCGCTTCGAAATGCAAAATCTCTTGGTCAGGCAACTGCAAACCCGCTTCATTTGGCACAACGTGCCAGCGGCGGAAAGTCTCGTAGCTTCCTGTGTCGGGATCCATCGCGACGCGAATATCCACATCGCCAGGGAACAGCTTCTTAGTGGCTTGCGCCAAGGCTGCTTCAACTGCGCCAAAAACGACATCTAACTCAACGCTTTTTTCGCGTGAGATGGCTTCTACCAACATCAACATTTCGCGATTCATGACTTCACTCTCCTATATTTTCTGATTCATCTTCAGATGCGCCGCCTGACTGATCCGTCGAATTGGCACGTCCTTTGAAATTAACAATAGGCGCTAAACGCGCATCCCGCAATTCTTCCAACCTAAAACCCAAAGCCTGCACTGGTGCAGGTGGGCGTTTTTTACTGATGCGCGCACCCGGTTTTGCTACCGGCGCTTCGCTCCAAACAATCTGCCAAACCGCAGCATCGGCTTCTTTGGCAGATGCTTCACTATGCTCTGCACGCTCTAAGGTGCCGCGAAACTTCTTACGCGTCGCATTCACCTGACCAGCAGCAGCTAGGCCAATCGGTGCTTTCAGCGTGATATCAATCTCTTCACCCAAAAACCGCTCAAAATCTTTGGCGTGACGCAGTGGTCGGTCAATGCCGGGCGAGGATACCTCAAGCCGCTTGTAATCAGCACCATCTACCTCTAAGGCAAACTGCAACTGCCGTGTGACTTTTTCGCAGTCTTCGACGTTGATCAGTTTTTCATCAGCTTTAGCCGCACCTGTCACCCAAGGAAAATCAATCGTCACACGCAGCAAACCACCTGCAGAGCGTTCAATCTCTACGAGGTCATAACCAAAACCGGCCACAATTTGTTCAATCACTTGCTGCGCTGCCAACTAAATTTCCTTTTGTAAAAGCTTCAAATACGCTGAAACCCATAGGTTTCATTCTGTACAGGCAAAAAAAACGGGCGTATAAAAATCGCCCGTTGGTTGCAACACAATTGTGCTGCACTATCGTCTTTTTAGAGTGTGGTGAGCTGCACACAAGCAACTAAGCAAAAACCCTAAGCTTCTGATTATAGCCCTTAATTATTCATTTGTCACTCGTATCAGGGCATTTAAGGAGCAAAACCATCACTTAAATACCTGCATTCACCAGCAAAGCCGTGTATTCATGCCGCGACGACGCCATGATTTGCTGCACAGATCCAGAATCCACAATCTCGCCTTGCCGCATCACCAGCACGTGGTGTGCCATCGCGCGAATCACATCCACATCGTGGGTAATCAGCAAATAACTCAATCCCCGCTCACGTTGCAGGCGCTGCAATAGCTGCAAAACCTGCTTTTGAATCGTCACATCAAGCGCACTGGTCGGCTCATCCAATACCAACAACTGCGGCTCAACTATCAACGCACGCGCAATCGCCAAACGCTGCCGTTGTCCGCCTGAGAACTCATGCGGATAGCGATTCAGTAGTCCCGCAAATTGAGATTCAGCCAATCCAACCACTGCCAAAGCCGCCAAAACCTTGGTTTGTCGCTGTTCAGCGCTCAACTCAGGCGCATGCACCAGCAAACCCTCGCCCACCAGTTCACCCACGGTCATACGCGGCGATAGTGACGAAAACGGGTCTTGAAACACCACTTGCACCTGTTTTCTCAAGGTTTTATCAGCAGTTTTACTTGCCCCCCAGCTTTGGCCAGATACCTGCAAATTGCCCGAAAAAGCTAACAAACCCAGCGCCGCCAGTGCCAAAGTTGACTTCCCCGAGCCAGATTCACCAATCACGCCAAGCGTTTGGCCCTGCGGAATGTCAAAGCTTGCGCCTTTCACAGCGACAAACTCGCCTTTTTTGAACCAGCCTTTGAAGCCAGGAATAGGCGTTGGGTAACCCACCCGCAAGTTATTCGCTTTCATGCTGTCATTCCCGCGCAGGCGGGAATCCATGGTGGCACTTGTGGATTCCACCACGTCCCGCACCGGCTTGCTGTCCATCAATTTGCGGGTATATGCATGCAGCGGGCTCGCAAAAACGGTCTCCACATCGCCCTGCTCCACAATATGCCCGTTTTCCATGACGATGATGCGGTCGGCAAATTTGCGAACCAGATTTAAATCATGGGTAATCAACAAAACAGCCATGCCATTTTGCTTCTGCAGATCAGCCAACAGCTCCAAAATTTGCAGCCGCAGACTCACATCCAACGCTGTCGTAGGCTCGTCAGCAAGTAACAGTTTTGGCTGACATGCCAGTGCCATCGCTATCATGGCACGCTGTCGTTGGCCGCCGCTAAGCTGGTGCGGATACGATTTGGCGCAGCGTTCAGGGTCAGCAATACCTGTAGATGCTATTAATTTTATAGCTGCCAAGGCAGGCAATACGCTGGCTATAGTGTTATTTAAGGGGGTTTTTAGCTCTAAAACCTCTGTTATTTGATCGCCAACAGTAAAAAGCGGATTCAGCGCCGTCATCGGCTCCTGAAAGATCATGGCGATGTCTTGGCCGCGAATGCCGCGCAACTGCTGCTCAGGAATACTGATTAAATCCACAGTATCAGTTTGCCCAAACATGGCCGTACCATGCAACTCGGCATTCATCACCAGCCGTAGCAAACTCAAAGCTGTCACAGTTTTGCCAGAGCCAGATTCACCCACCAAAGCGACGCGTTCACCGGCTTTTATCGAGAAGTTGATGCCGTGAACTACGGACTTACCGTTGAAGGAAACGGTTAAATTCTTGACGTCGAGCAAAGTCATATCCGTTCGCCCTGAGCCTGTCGAAGGGTTTTGCAAGGCTTCGACAAGCTCAGCCCGAACGGAGGTGGTAGCAGTTGGAGTCATCATTTATCCGCTTTCCGAGGATCAAGCGCGTCTCTGAGAGCATCACCCATAAACGTCAGCAGCAGCAGCGTCACCACCAGCACCCCAAATGTAGACAGCGAAATCCACCACGCATCAATGCTATTTTTCCCCTGTGCCAGCAGCTCACCCAACGATGGCGTACCCGGTGGAACACCCAAACCCAGAAAATCCAACGAGGTCAGCGCCAAAATTGCACCACTCATGCGAAATGGCAAAAAGGTAACGACGGGCGTCATGCTGTTCGGTAGAACGTGGCGTGTGATGATGTGCCAATTGCTCACACCCAAAGCCCGCGCTGAGCGTACGTAATCCATCTGACGATTCCGTAAAAACTCAGCCCGCACGTAGTCCGACAAGCCCATCCAACCGAATAAACTGAGCAAAATCAACAACAAAGCCAGACTGGGCGAAAACACCGCGCTGAAGATGATGAGTAAATACAGCTCAGGCATCGCACCCCAAATTTCAATAAACCGCTGGAAAGCCAAATCCATCTTGCCACCGTAAAAGCCCTGAATCGCCCCCGAAATCACGCCCAAAACAACGCCAATCACCGTCAACGCCAGCGCAAACAGCACGCTGACGCGGAAACCATAAATCAGCTGCGCCAACAAATCGCGCCCTTTGTCGTCTGTGCCGAACAAGTTATCACGGGAAGGCGCGGACGGATTGGGTGATTTGGCGAAGTAATTCAGCGTTTTTGAGCCGTAACGGTTGAGCGGGTAAATCGCCCAATTGCCGTCTTGGGACAGCTTGGTTTGGATAAACGGGTCAAGGTAATCGGTCGGCGTTTCAAAATCACCGCCAAACAGGGTTTCAGGGTAATCTTTGACAATGGGGACATAAAAATGGCTGTAGCCGGCGTTATTATTGCCTAAGGCGCTACTATATTTATAGTAAACAAGCAATGGTTTGTCATTAGAAATCACCTCCGCAAACAAGCTGATCAACACCAAAACGCAAAACACCACCAAACTGTAAAACCCAAGCCGATTGCGCCTGAACCGCTGCCAAGCGCGGCGTCCTGGGGATGGTGAGATGGGTGGGGAATTTTCCGACGAGCCGCCTCTAGGAAAATTAGCCCCCTCGGGGGGCAGCGCAGCACGCGGAGCGGCAAGCGTGGGGGTTAGGGTCTTAGTCAAATTTGACACGTGGATCCACCCAAACATACATCAAATCGCTGATTAACTTGGTGACCAAGCCAATCAGCGTAAACAAATACAGCGTCCCGAGAACAACCGGATAATCCCGCCGAATCACGCTTTCATAACTCAACAAACCCAAGCCATCCAGCGAAAACAGCGTTTCAATCAGCAAAGAACCCGTGAAAAATGCACCGACAAACGCAGCCGGAAAGCCGGTGACGATAGGAATCAAGGCATTGCGAAACACATGTTTGTAAAGCACCTGCCGCTCAGACAAGCCCTTGGCCCGCGCTGTGGTGACGTATTGTTTGCGGATTTCTTCTAAAAAAGCGTTTTTGGTCAACATGGTCGTGACTGCAAAACTGCCCAACACCATGGCAGTGATGGGTAACACGATATGCCACAAATAATCGGTCACCTTCGCGCCCCAGTTCAGCGTTTCCCAGTTGGCTGACGTCAGACCGCGCAGCGGAAACCACTGCAACTGCCCGCCAAAGATGACCAACAGCGCCACACCCAACACAAAGCCAGGAATCGCGTAGCCAAATAAGACGATGAGCGTCGTGACTAAGTCGAACTTTGACCCTGCCCGAACCGCTTTTGCTACGCCCAAAGGTACGGATATGAGGTAGCTGATGAAAAACGTCCACAAGCCCAAGCTGATAGAAACGGGCAGTTTTTCTTTGACCAAATCCCACACCGGCTTATGCTGAAAAAAGCTTCGCCCCAAGTCAAAGCTTAAATACGATTTGATCATCAGCCAAAAGCGTTCGGGTGCGGGTTTGTCAAAGCCGTACAAACTTTTGATCTCAGCTAGCCGCTTTTCGTCAATGCCCTTGCCGCCGCGATAAACCGATTCACCACTCGCACCGGTGGTCGATTTAGCCTCAGCCAGATACTGCTCCACCGGCCCACCGGGGACAAACTGAATGACTACAAACGTCAACAACAACACACCGAAAAGTGTGGGAATCATCAACAAAAGTCGTTTAAGGATATAGCTGAACATGGTTATTTACTGGATTACTTCGTGTTGGCAGATTGTGCCCACCAGTTATTCAAAAGCCATGAGTCGGCTTTGTAATATTTAGGCTCAATAGTTGGTTTCGCCAGCTTTCTAGGGTTGTAAGCCAAATTATGCTGCCCGCTGTACCACTGCGGCACCATGGTGTGGCTGTGACTGACGACACGTTCAAACGCGCGACACGCGGGAATCAATTCTGCTTTGGTTTGCGAGGTCACCATGCTGTCAATCAAGGTATCAACCGCTTTGCTTTTCAAACCCGCATAGTTGCCCGAGTCTTCAATATCCGCTGCTTTGGAGCCAAACATGTCGGCGTATTCAGCGCCAGGGTTGTTGGTGCCGCCAAAGGCAAGGCTGACCATGTCGAAGTCAAATTTTTGCAAACGCTGCTGGTAGAGCGCAAAGTCAACAGCTCGCAGCTTCAAGGCGATGCCGAGTTTGGCCAAATTGCGCTGCCAAGAAGCCAGCGTGGCGCTTTTAGACTCTTGGCTGTCCAAGTATTCAATTTCCAGCGCTTCGCCTTTGGCATTTCTCAACACGCCGCCTTGTACCGTCCAGCCCGCCTGTGCCAGCAAATCACGCGCTTTCACCAGATTGGCGCGCAAATTGTCTTTGCCGTCCGCATTGGGCTGCATGGCCATAGGCCCGAACACCGCACTAGGAATTTGCGAACGCAACGGCTCAAGCAGAGCCAGCTCCTCAGCGCTCGGCAGCCCTGAAGCTGCGCAATCTGTGTTGCCAAACAAACCGTTCACAGGTTTGTAAATGCCGTAAAACAGCAAGCGACTCATCCAATTAAAGTCATGCGCCAAACCAATGGCTTGCCGCACCCGCACGTCTTGAAACTTGGGCAAGCGTGTGTTGAACACGTAGCTTTGAAAACCGCTTGGCAAACTGTGTTTGAAGACGCCTTTGGTCAAATCGCCGCTGTCAAAACGTTTGCCCGTCGCACGGCGAGACCAATCACCGGCGGAGTAAAACTGCATGAAATCAAACTCACCTGCTTTGAGCCCTTCTAACCGCGCCACATTGTCTTTGTAGATTTTGATGGTGATGCGTTCAAAATTACCGCTGCCTACATTGACGTTGAGGACGTCACCCCAGTATTTGGAGTCTCGCACGTAGGTGATGTCTTTGCCATAGTTCACCGGACCAATTTTGTAGCGGCCACTGCCAATGGGCGTATCGGTGATGACTTTGTCGAAGGTTTTGCCTTTGCCCCACTCGTGGCTGAAAATGGGCAAACCGCCCACGGTCAGTGGCAACTCTCGGTTTTTGCGTTTGAAATGGAATTTAACCACCAGCGGGCTAACAACTTCTGCACGCTCTACGTCTTCCAGCAATGAGCGATATGCGGGAGATACAAATTTACTTGTCAAGGTGTCAAACGTGTATTTCACATCGTCTGCTAACACCGGTTTGCCGTCGTGAAACCTTGCGTTAGAGCGAATTTTGAAAGTGGCGCTTAAGCCGTCAACTGGCACATCAACATCTTCTGCCAACAATCCGTAAGCTGTGCCCAATTCGTCCATTGAACCTGTTAACAAGCTCTCAAACATCAAATCGCTCAAATACGCGGGTGATGTGCCTTTGATGGTGAAGGGGTTGTATTTGTCAAAAGTGGAAACGCGCAAATTACTCACCGCCACCAGTTCGCCACCTTTGGGCGCTTTGGGGTTCACGTAGTCAAAATGTGTAAAACCAGCGGGGTATTTGATGTCACCCCACAGTGAATACGCATGTGCTGCCCAAGCGGGCGCGGCCAAGAGGCTGCTTATCAGCACCAAAACCCACCGCAAAACAGACCGTTTTAGCGTGTAAACCACCAAACGCCTTTGTTGTTTTTGTTGATTTCGTGGTTGCTGGTCGTTGTCTCGCCACTGTCTTCAGCCAAATACGACACTTTGATTTGAATACCAGCTAAACCTTGATAACTGAGCGGCTTCAACGCGATGGCGCTGACTGTCAAACAGCTGCTTTTACTGTGAAGTTTGGTGCCATGCATGGGCGGCACGAAGAATTTGAACGACACGCCAGGCGCAGCCATGTTTTGCAAAACAACGCTGCCGCCGTCGTTGTATTGGCGAATGCAGCTTAGGCGTTCGACAAAAGCACGAATTTTGGGGGTCGCTTGGGACACGTTGCTTTGCGCTTGAGCATCCAAACCAACTGGTTTTAAAGCTTGGTTGATGCGCGCCTGCTGCGCTGGGGTTATTTTGGCTAGAAGCGATACTACCTCGGCTTGCGCAGGTACAGCTTTATCAACTATGACTTCGTTTTTGTCTAACGCAGCTTCTTGGCTGACGGCTGGGGGCGCAGCGACAACCGGCGATCCAGAGGCTACTGTTGGAGACCTGGCTGGTGCGCCTGTAGGTGCAGCACAGCCAAACAACAGCGCCAACGCAGCTGCGCAGAGCATGAGATTTAAGGTAATTTGCTTTTTCACTGTTCAATCCTAGCATTTATCGGCCAAATTTAAGCGACAATTCCGCATCAAACGCTAAATTAACGTTCAATTTTTACAAGCAAAGCGAGAATACTATGGGTTTCCTGACTGGCAAAAAACTACTCATCACCGGCGTTTTGAGCAATCGCTCCATTGCCTACGGCATCGCCAAAGCCTGCCACCGCGAAGGCGCTGAGCTGGCTTTCAGCTACGTGGGAGAGCGTTTCAAAGACCGCATCACCGGTTTTGCCGCCGAATTTGACTCCAAGCTTATTTTTGACTGTGACGTCGGCAGCGACGAATCGATTGCCAACCTTGCACGTGACCTGTCCACCATCTGGCCACAGTTCGACGGCTTTGTTCACAGCATCGGCTTTGCTCCCAAAGAAGCCCTAGAAGGCAACTTTTTAGACGGCCTGACCCGAGAAAACTACCGTATCGCCCACGACATCAGTGCCTACAGCTTCCCAGCCATGGCCAAAGCCTTGTTACCGCATTTGCGTGAAAAGTCATCTGTATTGACGCTTTCCTACCTAGGCGCAGAGCGCGCTGTGCCCAACTACAACACCATGGGTTTGGCCAAGGCGTCGCTGGAAGCATCGGTTCGCTACCTCTCAGAAGCTATCGGCCCTAAAGGCATGCGTGCCAACGGCATCAGCGCCGGCCCTATCAAAACCTTGGCTGCTAGCGGCATCAAGGATTTCGGCAAGCTCTTAGGCACAGTCGCAGGCGCATCGCCCATTCGCCGTAACGTGACGATTGACGAAGTCGGCAATGCCGCCGCTTTTTTGCTGAGCGATTTGTCCAGTGGCATCACGTCTGAGATCATGTACGTCGATGGCGGCTACAGCCAGGGCGTGGGTGTGACTGCTGACCAGATTTAAGCTGTTTTAACGATTTTTAGACTTAAATATGATTAAATATACGTTTATCCATTGTATTTACTGCCTGAACAGCTATATTATTGATAGCATTTAAATTACTTTGAGTTCTGCTTTTCATGCGCCACTCCTCGTCGCCTGCCTGTGCGCCGACTGGTGTGGCGCGTGCCGCGAATACAAGCCGCTGTTTGATACGCTCAGCCACAAACTCCCGAATGTGCGTTTTTTGTGGGTCGATGTTGAGGACCAGGCGAATGTGATTGACCCGATTGAGGTTGAAAATTTCCCTACTATTTTGATAGCCAAGGGTGAAGATGTGCTTTTTTTGGGCACGGTATTGCCCCATATCGAGACGCTAGAACGTTTGATTACCGCAAAAAACACTGAATCAAACAGCGTTAATGCAACGCCAGATGGCGGTACACCGGCACTTAGGTTGCTTGTTAAGCGACTAATGAACGCTTAGTTTTTTGACTGAGACTGTAATACAGTTGATCGCAAAAAATAATTAAGATCAAACCCAAAGAGAGCAAAATTACCAACTGCGGTAACTGAGACGAGGCGACAACATCCCAGCCTGCTGGCATAACTGTCCGAGTGAGTGTCGTACAAATAATGGATGCGGCCGCCATGCCGGTGTAATGCATCGCGCACACAGCACCTCCCATGACCAAAGCTGCAACGATGCGCATGGCTGAACCATTGGTGCGAGACGCAAGCCACAAAGCAGCCGTGGCAGACACAATCGCAATAAGCACAGATGCTGCAACCAAGCCCCAGTTCCAAGCGAAAATACCGCCAAAGCGCATACCGAACATGCCTAAGTAATGCATCAGACAAACACCTAAACCCAAACCGACGCCCGCCTGCAAAAGCCGAGACGTGTCATCTGGCGCTTTTGCCACATAGACCAAAGCTGCCGCTGCGGCAACAATGGCGGCGACCAAAGAAACCAGTGTTTCAAGCATCGCATACCCGTAGGCTAAATCCAATTTCAGAGCCAACATGCCGATGAAATGCATGGACCACACGCCCACGCCCCCAATTCCCACAGCCGCAGACAAAACGTGTATGTATTGAACTTTGCCGTTCTTGATAATATTTCGATAAGCCAGCAAGCCTACATAGCTACCAAGCACTGAAATAATGAATGAATACGCTAAATAATTAACGTCATATGCGAGTGTTACGATTTCATTCATTCTCAAATTCCTTGAAACAATTAAACACAGATTAATTATTTCATGAATCCAAAAGAATTACAAACAAACAATTCGATTAATACTAAATAGTTAATCAACCCATTTGCGCGCGTTATGCCACAGCTGCAGCCACGGACTATGCGCGCTTGAATCCAAATTCGTCCAGCTCATCTGAATGTTGCGGAATACGCGCTCGGGGTGCGGCATCATGGCGGTGAAGCGGCCGTCTTGGGTGGTGACGGCGGTCAAACCGCCTGGGCTGCCGTTGGGGTTGAAGGGGTAAACCTCGGTCGCTGTGCCAAAGTTGTCGGTAAAACGCATGGCCTGGATGACGGACTCCAAGTTACCGCGACCAGCTTTGTTGGGGTCAAAATTGGCGAAGCCTTCGCCATGCGCCACCGCAATCGGCAGCCTTGTACCGGCCATACCGGCAAGAAACAGGCTAGGCGATTCCAAAATCTCGACCATGCTCAAACGCGCCTCAAAGCGCTCGCTTTGATTCGTCGTGAAACGCGGCCAGTGCTCGGCACCGGGGATGATCTGCGCCAATTCGGCAAACATCTGGCAGCCGTTGCAAACGCCCAAGCCGAAGGTGTCGGGCCGTGCAAAGAAAGCCTGGAACTGGTCGGACAGCACTGGGTTGAACGTGATGGACCGCGCCCAGCCTATGCCCGCGCCCAGCGTGTCGCCGTAGCTGAAGCCTCCACAGGCGACGATGCCGACGAAGTCTTTCAGGTTCGCCCTGCCGGTTTGCAGGTCGGTCATGTGCACGTCAAAGGCGTCAAAACCGGCTTCGGTGAAGCAGTAGGCCATCTCGACATGTGAGTTGACCCCCTGCTCGCGCAGGATAGCGACTTTAGGGCGGGTCAGATTTAACTGAAGTGAGTCATTCCCGCGCAGGCGGGAATCCACAGCCACACCTGCAATTCCGCTCGTACTTTGAAACGAAGTCGCATGGATTCCAGCCTGCGCGGGAATGACAGGATTTGTAATAGTTGCAAAATTTGAACCTAATTTGACATGCAAACCCGGATCAGCCGGCAAACCCGCTGCTGCGTGCTCACTGTCGGCGCAGTCCGGGTTGTCGCGCAGTTTGGCGATTTTCCAGCTCACGCTGTCCCAAACCTGGTGCAAGTCATGCAGCGGTGCGCTGAACACGGCTTTGGCGTCGCGCCAGACTTGCAGTTGACCTTTGCCGGCGTCAATCGCAGACGATTCAGGACGCGTTTTGCCGACAAAATGGCTGAATTTGCTCAAACCGTGTGAGCGCAAGGTGTCCATGATGGCGTTGCGCTCTGAGGTGCGGACTTGGATGACCGCGCCCAGCTCTTCGTTGAAAAGCGCTTTCAAAGTCAGCTCTTCACGACGAGCAGAAACCTGCCCTGCCCAGTTCTTGCTGTCGCCAACTTCCATACGGCTGTCAGAAATGCCGTCACCCTCGGTCACCAACATGTCTACGTTAATGGACACACCGACATGCCCCGCAAACGCCATCTCGGCGACGCAGGCAAGTAGGCCGCCGTCGCTCTTGTCGTGGTAGGCCAAAATCTGGCGGTTGGTGCGTAACTCGTTGATGGCATTGACCAAATTCACCAGGTCTTTGGCGTCGTCCAAGTCCGGCACGCGGTCGCCAAACTGGTCAATCGTCTGCGCCAGAATGCTACCCGCCATGCGGTTTTGACCTTTGCCGAGGTCAATCAGGATCAGGGTTGTATCGGCTTCGGTCGAATCCAACTGAGGGGTGAGCGTTCCGCGCACATCTACCAAGGTCGCAAAGGCGGTGACGATCAGGCTGACCGGCGAAGTTACTTTTTTAGCGGTATCTGCTTCTTTCCACGTGGTTCGCATAGACAGCGAATCTTTGCCCACAGGAATCGAAATCCCCAGCGCCGGGCACAACTCCATGCCTACGGCTTTAACGGTTTCGTACAACGCGGCGTCTTCCCCCGCTTCACCGCAAGCCGCCATCCAGTTGGCGGACAGCTTGACGCGGGACAGCTCAAACGGCGCGGCCAGCAGGTTGGTAATCGCCTCAGCCACCGCCATGCGGCCCGACGCGGGTGCGTCCAGCGCGGCCAGCGGCGTGCGCTCGCCCATGCTCATGGCCTCGCCTGCGAAACCCTTGTAATCGGCCAGCGTCACGGCGCAATCCGCCACGGGCACTTGCCACGGGCCGACCATGGGGTCGCGGTGGGTGAAACCGCCCACGGTGCGGTCGCCAATGGTGATGAGGAAGCGTTTACTGGCCACGGTGGGATGTGCCAGCACGTCGATGACGGCTTTTTGCAGGTCAACACCGGTCAAATTGAGGGCGGGAATCTGGCGTTTGACGGTTTTGACATCGCGGGTCATTTTCGGCGGCTTGCCGAGAAGTACATTCATCGGCATATCGACTGGAGATTCTGCGCCCTCGTCAGCCAAAACGAGCTGCTTCTCGTCTGTCGTTACCCCAACAACGGAGAAAGGACAACGCTCACGCTCACAAATCGCCTTGAATGCGTCCAAAGACTCGGGCGCAATCGCCATCACATAACGCTCCTGACTCTCGTTGCACCAGATTTCTTTGGGTGCCAGGCCGGATTCTTCCAACGGAACGGCGCGCAGGTCAAACCTTGCGCCCCGTCCAGCGTCGTTCACCAGTTCCGGGAAGGCGTTGCTCAAACCGCCCGCACCGACGTCGTGAATCGCCAAAATTGGATTGTTCTCACCTGCTTGCCAGCACTGGTTGATCACCTCTTGAGCACGGCGCTCTATTTCGGGGTTGCCACGTTGCACCGAGTCAAAGTCCAGCGACGCGGCGTTGGAACCCGTCGCCATCGAGCTGGCCGCGCTGCCGCCCATGCCGATACGCATGCCGGGGCCGCCCAGCTGGATCAATAAGCTACCGGCGGGGAAGAGGATTTTGTGGGTCAAATCACTGTCAATCACACCCAAGCCACCCGCAATCATGATGGGCTTGTGGTAGCCGCGCTGGACAGTGTCGATGCTGCTTGCTACGGATTGCTCATACTCGCGGAAGTAGCCCAGCAAATTCGGGCGACCAAATTCGTTGTTGAACGCCGCGCCGCCCAGCGGGCCTTCGATCATGATTTGCAGCGGGCTGGCGATGTGTTCTGGCTTCCCGTAACTTTGCCCACTACCCCGTTCGGGTTGAGCTTGTCGAAACCCTTCGACAGGCTCAGGGCGAACGGTATCTGGGAAATCGATCTTAGAAACCGTAAAACCCGTCAAACCAGCTTTGGGCTTAGAACCACGCCCTGTCGCGCCCTCGTCCCGAATCTCGCCGCCTGCACCCGTCGCTGCACCTGCAAATGGGGAGATGGCCGTAGGGTGGTTATGGGTTTCCACCTTCATCAGCACATGTTGTAATTTGCTATTTTTTTTATAGCTGCTTAGGCATTCAATACGCTGGCTAGAGTCATTTTTAGCATCAAAAACAGCCTTATTTCCTTCAAAATGGCTGAAATTGGCAGAAAAACGCTCAACCACGCTGCCTTCCATTACGGAGGAATTGTCCGAATACGCCACCACCATGTGCTGCGGGTTTAGCTGATGGGTGTTGCGAATCATGCTGAACAAACTTTTGTCCATCGCCACGCCGTCGATGATGAAGTTGGCATTGAAGATTTTGTGGCGGCAGTGCTCGGAATTGGCTTGCGCAAACATCATCAGCTCAACATCGCTGGGGTTACGCTTCAAGTTGGTGAAGGCATTGACCAGGTAATCCATCTCGTCATCCGCCAGCGCTAGCCCGAACTCGGTATTAGCAGCCTCTAAAGCGGCCTTACCGCCAGCCAGTACATCTACATGCGCCATGGGTGCTGCGTTGACGGTAGCAAACAGACCCATGGCGTCTTTGCGGTCAAACAACACAGATTCGGTCATGCGATCGTGCAAAAGCGCGGTGACAGCTTGCATTTGCTGCGCAGAAAGCTCGGATTTTCCAAGCAAGGATTTTTTCAGGGTGATGGTGTACTCGGTGAGTCGCTCAATGCGTTTAGCCGCCAAGCCACAGTTGTGGGCAATGTCGCTTGCTTTAGAAGCCCAAGGCGACACAGTGCCTAAACGGGGGGCGACGATGATTTGTACGGTGTTGGAAGTTTTATCGACTTGCTCAGCCGGCTCGCCATACGTCAGCAACGATGCCAACTTTGAACTTAAGGTATCAATTGGCGCGCTTTGCATCGCGGCTAAATGGACGAATCTTGCGCTGACGTGACTTATTTTGTCGCAGATTGCTTGAAGTTTGGGCAAAAGTTGCTTGATTCGAAACGGGCTGAGTGCGCTGCCGCCCTCGATGGTGCTGATGAAAGTGCTAGCTTGAGGGTTCAAAATGTGAGCCTGTGAGAGAAAGTAAAAATCAACCAATGACAAGTTGCTATGTCGATTTTAACGGGCTAACATGGCAACTCTGAATTTATAAGCTGAAGATTAAATGCATCTTGTTTGCGAAATGACTACATAAACAGGGATTTTTTAGTGCAGAATGTATCAAATTGTATTAATTAGTTTGTTAATTAATACATTGTTGATAAATTGATATTTTTTACATTGACCCGAGTGCGGACGAACTTAAAAAATGATGGACAAGGACATAAAAGCCGAATTCTCCGAGAGTGCATGGGTCGAAAGCGAATCGTTTCGTTTGTTGATGAAGCCACGCTCCCGCATGACCTGGTTTGCGTCAGGTACGATGATTGCGATGGCCGTTCAGTTGTTTGGGCACATCAATGCTTTGTTGATTGCAGCATGGTTGTTTGTTTCGCTGGCGGTAGTGGTCTTTCGTATTCAAATCAAAAAAGAATTCAACAAGCATTTTTTAAATGCAGACGCCAGCGTGCAGCGGGCGTTTGTCAAACACAATCGGCTAGCTTGGACCTTGAACGCCTTCACTTGGGGTGTGTCGGGTTGGTTGTTCTTCAGCAGCATACCGATTGAAAATCAGTACATAGGCGCGACGATATTGACATTTGTTGGGCTGGTAGCAGTTCACAACCTGAACACGCAAAGAGAAATTTCCACACAATTCATCAATTTGCTGATGGGCACACAAGTGTTGGGCGCTGCTTGGTACATTGCTTATGTGTGGCGTTTTGAAGGTCCCGAGCTTCAATACATCCACTTGCTGAGTTTGGTGGTTATTTGGGCTGTTTTGCACATTTTTAACAACCGACTGTTCAACGCTTTTCAGCGAAACATGTCTTTGCAATTTCGCAACAACAGCTTGATTCGCTCGCTCAATTTGAAATCTGAGCAGCTTGCACACGAAAAGCAAATTGCCATGAATGCAAATGACGTGATACAGCGTTTTTACGCCAGCTCTGCACATGACATCAGGCAGCCGGTGTATGCATTGCGTGTATACGCGGAGCTTGCGGGTGACGACCCTACGACTTTGCCGGCCTTGTTGCCCAAAATCACCGATTCATGCGATGCCATCAACCGACTGTTTGATTCTCTGTTTGATTTTGAGCAAATCAGTGCTGGACATGTCAGCGTCACACACCAAACAGTTGATATTGACGAAATGGTTGATGACTTAGAGGCACAGTTCAAGCCTTTGGCTAGGCGCAAAAATTTAGAATTTCGCACCAATGCAGTGTCGGGCTATTTACAGACAGACCAACTTCTGGTGAAACGTATTTTGACCTGCTTCATCTCAAACGCTATCAAATACACCGAAAAAGGCGGCATCCTCATCGCGGTACGCAAACGAAAATCAATGGTGGTTTTTGAGGTGTGGGACACGGGTATTGGCATTGATGCTTCGCACCACGCCCATGTGTTTGAGGAGTTTTACAAAGTGGGTGACTTCTCTAGCACTGACGAAGGCTTCGGCCTTGGGCTTAGTGTTGTCAGACGTCTGTCAGAGTATGCTGTAGGGTCGAAAATTTCTGTCAACTCAAAGACCGGAACGGGCAGCGTGTTCCGCTTCGCTTTACCTTTGAAAATTTATACACCGCCTTACATTAAATCTCGGTTTGAAAACTTGAAGACCTTGCCGCTTGTGCTGGATCACGATATCAGTGTATAGTTATAATGATTTTATTTAATTATCGTAATTTTGTGTAACGGTGAATTCGGTTTTTGTTTACAAACATGCAAACTACGAATTTTCAAAATACCAAGCTCTATAGCTTCGAAGATTTAAAGTTATCTTCGCTGCCCACCAAAGAACATTTCTTTGCGCTTGAGTCCAACAAACAGCTTCTGTCTGCCAGACCGCTGTGGTTGTCCATTTTCTTACGTCTGCTCATGGTTGCTGTGCTGAGCATAGGCGTGCCCACCTATTTGGTGTTGA
The DNA here is from genome assembly GCA_013298815.1 of Polaromonas sp. Classification (GTDB taxonomy): domain Bacteria; phylum Pseudomonadota; class Gammaproteobacteria; order Burkholderiales; family Burkholderiaceae_C; genus Aalborgiella. The sequence continues at coordinate 22,688 of JAAFJF010000035.1, forward strand.
TTTGGGTCGTGCTCTCGCTTAGTGTGAACCAATGGTTGTATCACCTCATTAACAGCTATGAGCGATTAACAGCCAATCATCCGCGTCAAATGTCTGAGGAAATGCGAGATGTTTCCAAGCAATTCAAAGTTGTCTTTGAGCTCAACGCCATTGTTTGGGCAGGTGCAAGCATTCTTGCGCAGTACTGGTTGTCTGATTTGCCCAGAGTGCTTGTGCACACGGTGCTTACCGCTGTTTTGTATTTGATGGTCACGTTGAACTGTTCACACGTAGGCGTAATGCACCGGGTGACTTTCATCACGCTTGGCCTAGCACTTTTGGCTAATCTTTTTCGGCTCATCATGTATCCGGACAGTCAGCATGCGTTCTATTTCTTCTTGGGATTTACCTTCTACTTATGCCTGAATGGTTTTTTGCTTTGGCTGGTTGGTAGGCGGTTCAATGACATGTTCCTAGATAAATGTGAATCCGAATACGTCAAGCTGCAGCTCATCGAGTCATTAGAAAAAAGCCAAGAAAAACTCAGTGTTGAGCAAGATGCGTTGCTAGGCGCAAACGCCGTGATTCAGCAGTTTTACTCTGCAGCCGCTCACGACTTGAGACAGCCTGTTTATGCGATGGAAATTTACACGGACATGTTGCACGACGATCCGTCAAAACTTGAAACATTACTGCCCAAGATCGCGCAGTCTTGCATGTCTATCAATGCCATGTTCAACGAGTTGTTTGATTTTCAGCAAAAGCACATGGGCGATACGCAGCTAGAGCGTTCAAAACTAAGTATCTCTGACACACTCAAAAGTCTAGCTTTACATTTTGAACCAATTGCAGAATCCAAAAAATTGAGCATCAGCTTCAAGCCATTGGATGGCCACGTTGACGTCGTTCCGCTGTATTTTGTGCGAATTTTGAGCAATTTGATTGCCAACGCTATCACTTACACGCCTACAGGGCGCATACTTGTAGCTGCCAGAAAGTCCGGCGAAAACATCAGCTTTGAAGTTTGGGACACAGGAACTGGAATTGACAAAAAAGCGCAAGATAAAATTTTTGATGAGTTTTACAGAGTCAACACGGATGGCAAGAAAACCAGCAATCTTGGCCTTGGCTTAGCTATTGTGAAAGAGTTGGTCAAACGCATTGATGGCGCTAAAATTCGCGTCCAATCAGTGGTTGGTCACGGCACCGTTTTCAAGCTACTTTTGCCTATAGAGACCTATTCAGCTGCGCAAAAACCGAATCCCATCGAAACGTCCATGCACTACAACATCTGAGCTCACACCCCACCACTGCTGAGCCACGGTGGTGTAGATTTGTCTGAAGTCTGTGGTGTAAACCACGTTTTGGTTTCCATCTAAGCGGTTTAAATCTGGCGCTTTGCCATACATACCACCTTGCACGGCTCCGCCCATGATGAAATGAGGTGCTGCCGTGCCGTGGTCGGTACCGCCTGAGCTATTTTGCTTGGCACGACGACCAAATTCTGAAAATGTCATGACCAAGGTTCTGTCCCACGCGCCCAGTTCAGTCAAAGCGCTTTTCAAAGCAGCCACACCCTCGGCCAGTTGCTTGAGCAGACCAGCATGTGTGCCTTGCTGGTTTTGATGGGTGTCAAAACTACCTAGGGTCAAGCACATCACGGGTACACCACCGGCTTTGTCGATTTGTTGCGAAGCCACAATCTGCGCTGCCGCAGCCACACTGTTACCAAATTGTCCTGTCGGAAATACCGTGTTGAACAGGTATTTATCCCCTCTCAAACCATCCGCAGCTTGGGAAATTTCATTTTCTACTTTTAGCAAATATCGCAGCGCTGGGTTTGGTGTGGAAGTTGCCTGCTCATGAGCACGCGCCAGCTTAGACTGGTTAACAAAGGCAACTGGGTCATTCAGCGACACCGCTTTGGCACCAATCAAGGGGCCGAAATCGTTCATGCCAATCAGCACACCTTCAGCAGTATATTTGCGTTTACCGCCCACACCAGCTCGCATAGCGCGTGTGACCCAGCCATCGCTCAGGTATTCGTTCGCTTTGGACGACGTTTCCCAAATTTCTATGGAGCGAAAATGCGACAAATTTGCCTCTGGGTAACCCACGCCCTGAACAATCGCCAGCTCGTTTTTCTCCCACAAAGGTAGCATGGCTTTCAGATCTGAATGCAAGCCTACTTTTTCGTCCAGTTTGAGCAATTCATCTGGTTTGATACCAATCGTGTTGCGCAGTTGATAATACACAGGATCTGCATAAGGCACGACCGTATTTAAACCATCGTTGCCGCCTTTGAGTTCAATCAAAATCAGTATTCTGTCTTGCACACTGCTGGCTCGCTGGGCTACGGCTTGCGCCCAGCCAGGCGCGTGGGAAGATAAAAGCGCAGCACCAGTTACTGTACTGAAGTTGCTTAAAAAATCTCTTCTTTTCATTTTGAACTCTATTCTTTATTTTTAAGTTTGTGTTTCAACTTTGATGCGCAAATTTTTATTTCAGCTGGTAAGCCGGGTCTAAGGTCAATGTGCGCAAATAGGCTAACCCAACTGTACCATTTGCTATATTTTGTGTAGCTGCTGAGGCAAGTAATACATCGGCTAATACATTTTTTGATACATCATTAGGAACGCCATCAGCACGCCCGCCATAGGGTTTTAAAAATGTATCTGCATCCAGCGCCATCGTGGCTTCAGCCTTGCCAACTTTGAACCTGGCTGTTCTGCCTATAGCAGGGTTCATCGCTTGATTCGCAACGGGCTCTACAGATCTAAAAAGCTGCTGGGTGAAGCTTTTGCGCTCCAAAAGTGTGGTCGCATTAATCCAGTCGGTATACCCAGGCCAACCTTTTACATTGGGCGGCATCAGCAAGTTTTGCCCCAATTGCGCAGTTTTGAGTACAAACGGCATCACATCACTATAGCTAAAACCAAACTGGCGAACTGAGCCAACCACCAAATCCACGGGCGATTTGATCAAGCTGCCACGGTTGCTGTCTGCCCAAAATGCGTCAGTGCTGAACAAGTCAGCCAAAGCTGCGTCAATTGCATAGCCACTGCTGGCAAATCTTTTAGCAATTCGTTTGATTTCCGCTGTGTCCTCAGTTGTAGGTGCGGGCGATACAAACTCTTTCCACAGCTTACCAACGATAAACTCGCCACACGCAGCTTGTGCCAGCATGATGTTCAGCACATCATCGCCATTGAAGAAACCAACTTTTCCCAACACGGTTTTAGAGAAAATATCGTGCGCTGGAGCACGGAACTTGTAGCTGAAATTGTCTCTGTCCACACTCCAGCCCGTGAAAGCACGAGCCACTTCTTTGATGTCCTGCTCGTTATAGCCACCGCCTTGGGTCGCCTCGCCCAAGGTAAACAGTTCCATCACCTCACGCGCAAAATTTTCGTTGGGCGACTCACGCCTGCTGTTGGCAGCATCGAGGTAAACCAGCATGGCCGGGTCTTTGGCTATGCCGTGCAGCAGGCTGGCAAAACTGCCCAGTGCGTGGGAGCGAAACAGCTGGTGCTGTCGCCACATGGCTTGCGAGCTAACTACCTTTTGCTGCGATGTGGCGAAATGGTTATGCCAAAACAGCACCATGCGCTCTGCCAAGGGTGTTGGCGTTTCCAGCATTTCACGTAGCCACCAAGCTTTCAGCTCCACACCCTCAGCAATTTGTGCACGCCTTTGCTCTTGCCGCTCGTCCACTGTTTTGAGTTGATTTGCGGGTATCGGCGGGGGCTGACTTACAAACGCTGGCGCTGGATATTTGGGTTTAGCCGCAAATGCTGCGGCTATGATGCCGTCGACGGCTTGTTGGGCGCTTTTGCCAACGAGCTTGTCAACTTCTGCCTGTGTAGGTGTAAAACCTGTGCGAACCAGCAGGTGGCGCACCTGCTGGGGAGTCATTTGTGTAGGGTTCAGCATCGCTTCTAAACGTGCCGTCTGCGCATTCAGCTTACAGCGTTTACCCCAATCGCCCATCTAATTTGTAAACGCTGTGTAAATTTTCGCCTTTCCGTGAATTTAATGCCAGACTTACACAGAAAGCTTTCTGTTTTGCAACACCGCTTCAGCTAGCGCAAAATCTTCGGGATACGTGACTTTGAAGTTTTGAGCGCTACCTCGCACCAGTTTGGGCGCATGGCCCAAGCGCTCCATAGCGCTGGACTCGTCAGTAATCAAAGCATTAACGGTGTCTGACAAGTCACCAGCCGCCGTCAAAGCCTCTAACAAGGCACCAATTCGGAACATTTGCGGCGTTTGGGCTAACCATTTGTCGCTGCGACCTAAAGTTATGCCCACGCGACCATCTCGCTCGCTTTTCAAAGTGTCAGGCAGCGGCAGCGCCAGCAAACCGCCCACAATATCGTTTTCACAGGCGTCGATAAGCACGTTGATTTGCTCGGGGGTGATGAGGCAACGCGCCGCATCGTGCACCAAAACCCAGTCGCTAACTGCTGCACCCAGCTGCAAAAGTGCTTTTAGACCGTTAAAAACAGTTCTAGCCCGCGTATTTCCTGCCTGAGGTGCTATTGAAAATATAGTATTTTCAAACTCTTTCAGCATGGCAGGTAAATAGCCATCATCAGGAGCGCTCACCACCAAGCCGCCCGACAGCCTCCTAACTTGCTCAAAAGCAGCCAAAGTATGCATCACCATGGCCTTGCCCGCAATCACGCGGTATTGCTTGGGAACATCACTTTGCGCCCTTGAGCCATTGCCACCACAGGGAATCAGCGCCCAGAGTTTGACAGTATTTTTGTGGTTGTTTTGTGCGTCAAGGGCGTTTGTCATGAGGCTATTCTAAAATGCAATGCTGTACAAAGTTACACTGAGTTCGCGATTAATTGATTAGATTTAAGGTTTCATGGATTTACCCAAGCTTTCCCTAGGCAAACGCTATACCCTGCCCCGCTCCGTGGGGTCGTCTGATGCCTTGCTCTTAGCCAAATTAGCCCAGCGCGACAAGGCTGCCAAGCGCCTGACAGCCATCGTCACTTCCGACGCCACAGACGCCCAGCGGCTGATGCATGAAATCGCCTTTTTTGCGCCCGAAGTGCGCCTGACCCTTTTCCCCGACTGGGAAACCCTGCCCTACGACTCGTTCTCGCCACACCAAGACTTGATCAGCGAGCGCTTGGCGACGTTGTGGCGCATCAGCCAGCGCGACAAAGACAGCGGTGCAGATGTCGTCATCGTCCCTGCAACCACAGCGCTTTATCGCTTAGCGCCTCCTAGCTTCTTAGCTGGCTACACCTTTGCCTTCAAAACCAAGCAAAAGCTGGACGAAGCCAAGTTCAAAGCGCAGTTAACGCTGGCAGGCTACAACCACGTCAGCCAAGTCGTGAGCCCAGGTGAATATGCCGTGCGCGGCGGGCTGATCGATTTGTTCCCCATGGGCTCGCTGGTGCCGTTTCGGGTGGATTTGTTTGACGACGAGATAGACAGTATCCGCACCTTTGACCCCGACAGCCAGCGCAGCCTCTACCCCGTGCCCGAGGTACGCTTGCTGCCAGGACGCGAGTTCCCGATGGACAACGACGCGCGCACCAAGTTTAGGAGCCGCTGGCGCGAACTGGTTGAAGGCGACCCCACCAAAAGCCGCGTTTACAAAGACATTGGCAATGGCGTGGCGACCGCCGGTATCGAATACTACTTACCACTGTTTTTTGAAGAAACGGCGACTGTTTTTGACTATTTGGCTGGGAATGCAAACTCTAATGCAGACTCTAAAACAGATTCTAAAAACGAAGCCACAGTCGTCCTGCATGGCGATTTGGAACCCGCTTTTCAACGCTTTTGGCAAGACACTAAGGACAGGTATCGACTCGTTCAAGGCGACCCAGACCGCCCAGCGCTGCCGCCTGAAACCTTATTTTTAAGCGCAGAACAGTTTTACGCCCGCGCGAATGACTTTGCACAACTCGCAATCAAAGCCTCACCATCAGATGCGTCGAATGAAGCCGCGTTTGCAGAATTTGGCAGCCTGCCCGATTTGTCCGTCGTTCGCGGTGCGGAAGACCCGTTAGCCAAGCTCAAATCACACGCTGCAAACACGCCGCATCGCGTTTTGATTTTGGCGGAATCCGACGGCAGGCGCGAAAGTCTGCTCGATTTTCTGCGTGCCAGCAACCTGTCCGTCCCCGCTTTTGACAGTTTGGAAGACTTCCAGACCAGCACTGAAAAACTCGGTATCGCCACGTCCGGCCTGAACGTCGGTTTCAGTTGGATAGCTGAAGGCATCGATTTAGTTTCAGAGACCGAACTTTTCGCCGCTGGTGCCGTCACCCGCCGCCGTAAAAAGCAGGAGCAAGTCAGCGACGTTGAAGCGCTGATCAAGGATTTGTCTGAACTCAACGTGGGTGACCCCGTGGTGCACAGCGCCCACGGCATTGGGCGCTACATGGGCTTGATCAACTTGGATTTGGGCTTAAGCAAACAAGCTGACGGCTCTATGGCCAATGTGCTCTCATCCACTGTTCAAGAGTTTTTACACCTAGAATATGCCGACAAAGCCACGCTGTACGTGCCCGTCAGCCAGTTGCACCACATCAGCCGCTACACCGGCGTGTCTGCCGACGAAGCGCCGCTGCACCGGCTGGGCTCACCCCAGTGGGACAAAGCCAAACGCCGAGCCGCCGAGCAAATTCGCGACTCTGCCGCCGAGTTGCTCAACATCTACGCCCGCCGCGCTGCCCGTGAAGGCCACGCCTTCCGCTACTCGCCGCAAGATTACGAAACCTTTGCCAACGACTTTGGTTTTGAAGAAACCGCCGACCAGCGCGCCGCCATCCACTGCGTGATTCAAGACATGATCAGCCCACGCCCCATGGACAGGCTGGTGTGTGGCGATGTGGGCTTTGGCAAAACCGAGGTGGCGCTGCGTGCCGCTTTCATCGCCATCACCGGTGGCAAACAAGTTGCCATTCTTGCGCCGACGACCTTGTTAGCAGAGCAGCATTACCAAACCTTGGTTGATAGATTCGCCAAGTGGCCGGTCAAAGTCGCGGAGATGAGCCGATTCCGCTCCGCCAAAGAAATCACCGCTGCTATCAAAGGCATCGCCGATGGAACCATCGACATCGTTGTCGGTACACATAAACTGCTCAGCAAAGACGTGAAGTTTGAGCGATTAGGGCTGCTCATCATCGACGAAGAGCACCGATTCGGTGTGCGCCACAAAGAAACCATGAAGGCCATGCGTGCCGAGATCGACGTACTTACTCTCACGGCTACACCTATCCCCCGCACCCTGGGCATGGCGCTGGAAGGGCTGCGCGACCTCAGCGTCATCGCCACCGCACCGCAGCGCCGTTTGGCGATCAAAACCTTTGTGCGAACCGAAAGCAATGGCGTGATTCGTGAAGCCGTGCTGCGCGAACTGAAACGCGGCGGGCAGGTTTACTTCTTGCACAACGAAGTCGACACCATTGAAAACCGTCGCCAGCGGCTGGAAGAAATCCTACCCGAAGCCCGCATCGCCATCGCCCACGGCCAGATGCCGGAGCGCGAGCTGGAGCGGGTGATGAAAGACTTTGTCGCCCAGCGCTACAACCTGCTGCTGTGCTCCACCATCATTGAAACCGGCATCGACGTGCCCACGGCCAACACCATTGTGATGGCGCGGGCTGACAAGTTTGGACTTGCCCAATTGCACCAGCTGCGTGGCCGCGTCGGTCGCAGCCACCACCAAGCGTATGCGTATTTGATGGTGCCGGATATTGAAGGTTTGACGAAACAAGCGGGTCAGCGTTTGGAGGCGATTCAGCAAATGGAAGAGCTGGGCTCAGGCTTTTACCTCGCCATGCACGATTTGGAGATTCGCGGTACGGGCGAGGTGCTGGGTGAAAACCAGTCCGGCAACATGATGGAAATCGGTTTTCAGCTCTACAACGAGATGCTGGGCGAGGCGGTGCGCTGCCTCAAAGCCGGTATTGAGCCAGATTTGATGTCGCCCATGAACGTGACCACCGAGATCAACCTGCATTCTCCCGCCCTGCTGCCGGACGATTATTGCGGCGACGTGCATTTGCGCCTGTCGTTCTACAAAAAGCTGGCGACCGCCAAAACCACTGAGCAAATTGACAGTCTTTTGGAGGAAATCGTTGATAGATTCGGCAAACTTCCCCCGCAGGCGCAGACACTGTTGGACGTACACCGCCTGCGCGTCATGGCCAAAGCCTACGGCGTGGTCAAGGTCGATGCCGCGCCCGGTGTTATCAACATCACCTTCAAACCCAACCCACCGATTGACCCGATGAGCATCATCCACCTCATCCAAAAAAACCGCCACATCAAGCTCACCGGCAACGACAAACTGCGCATAGAACGCGACCTGCCCGAAGCCAAAGACCGTGCGCTGATGGTGCGGGATGTGCTGCGGAGCTTGGGGCAGCCGAAGGTGGAGGCTAAATTGGAGGCGAAAGCTGAAAAACCGGCTGTTTTACGTTAAATCGTGAATTTACCCCTAAAATACGCCTCTAGCCGGCGTATTTATTGCCTAAGCAGCTATTAAATATATAGCAAATTTAAAGTTTTAATTCCTCTTTGGCACGAAGGGGTGGCGCGTACCGACAAGGTAGCTTGTTCGCCTACAACTACCCCGCCCGTTGGGCACCCCTTCAAATTGAAGGGGAATTTTCTGCATTTGGTATTCATTCCTCTATTTAGAAAAGTTATTTTCTGCCTTTGGTATTCATTCCCCTTCTTTAGAAGGGGTGGCGCGTAGCGACGGGGTAGTTGCCCCCGAATTGGTGGCGCGCAACGACGGGGTAGTTGCCCCCGAATTGGCGACGCGTGGCGACGTAGCTGTATGCGGGGAATTTAATTGCTGTCGCACTAACTCAACCACGCCCGCTAAATTCTGTTTCACATCAACGTCTTGCACATGCAGCAACTTAAGCCCAAGCGCTTCAAGATATTCGTCACGCGCTTGGTCATAAGCTTGTTTATCATCATGCGAACTGCCATCAATTTCGACCACTAAAGCATGTTCATGGCAGTAAAAATCGACGATGTAATTGCCTATTACACGTTGCCGATCAAAATCTTGACCATTCAATTGCTTGTTTTTGACAACGTTCCAAAACAGCACTTCACTTAAATTACCCGCTTTTCTGAGTTCTCGGGCTCTTTGTTTGAGGGCTGGGTTGTAGGGAAGCTCGATTGATTTGAAGTTTTCTAATTCGGGGGCAACTGCCTCGGCGCTTTGGGGTGCGGATGCGGAGGCAACTACCCCGTCGCTTCGCGCCACCCCTTCAAATTGAAGGGGAATTTTCTGCTTTTGATATTCATTCCCCTTCAATTTGAAGGGGTGCCCAACGGGCGGGGTAGTTGCACCCGAATTTGCGGCGGGTTGAGACGGGGTAGTATTCTTCACGGCCTCAAACCCGCAAAAACCCCAACTCATACACCTGCGGGCGCAGCTTGTCGCCTAGGATTTTGTAAGCGTCTTCAAAGGCGCTGAAATCCACGGGCACAGCGTCGCCGCTTTCGTTGCGTTTTTTTAGGGCGTTGCGGATTTGGTACCAGCCGACGTCTGGGCGGTTCAGCTTCAACTCATCGCGCACGGTGCGGCCGTCTTTGTCGATGTCTTTGAAGTAGGCTTGCCACAGGGTTTTGCCAGCGGCTAAAACGGCTTTTGCCTCTGGGGACAGCTTTTTGTCTGCCAAATACTTCACCATAAAATCCGACTCAAACCGCCCGTTTGCGCCGACTTCTTCCTCGGTGAACGGGATAAAGTGGTTGACGATAGACCAGTTTTTGCCGTTCCATTCGAGTTTGTCGGCGCTGGCTGTCAGGTTTTTGCCGTTGAATAGCATCCAAATCATGCAATCAGACTTGAATTCAGCCGACGATAGCGATGTTGGCTGTAAGAATTGATCGTTGTGACTAACCCATGAATGAGGTATCAATTGCCTCACAGTAAAAATAGCTGCCACTTTAGCCAAATTTTCTGGAGTTACATAAAAACCGTTCCCGGTACTGAACACCGAAGAAGTTATCGCAGTTTGTTGGGCTGCGTTCTGTATATCGTTGCTATTGCAGTACATATAACCAATTGCACCGTCAACCCACGAAGTTACTTTCGCATGATTTTGTTGCGGTGTAATTGCATTTTTTAAAGGAATCGTGCTGCTGTTAGTCTTTAGACGGGGTAGCCATTCGCTCAAAAACAGATTTTTGGGAATGTTGAAAAAGACTTTTTCTCCAATTGCTTGAACTTCTTTGGAGTAAATCTCTGTAGTTATCTCCAAAATGGGTGTTTTTTTCTTAGCTAATTGATTTGTTTTCCAGATCAAAAACCCAATTGGGAAATTACCGCTCAACCCATCAAAGGATTTGCTATGAACGACAAACCCACTTTGGTACTTAGCATTCCAAACTTCTCTGAATTTCTCGAAATTTGGTGCATTCACGTACTTTAGGGTACTGAACATAGCTAGCGTAGCAGTTGGTATTTCTTGTGCTATTCGCGCCAAAAATTGCACGAATAGCTCACGCGCAGCGTATCCGTAGTCAGCTTTGTTCATCAGCGCACCAATGCGCGTTTTTGCAATATCGGTTTTACCTTCATTGCCCTGCGAATTAGCCGCTTCACCATACGGCGGATTAATCAGCACCAGTATCTTTTTGCCTTCCGCAATCGCCGCCCTCAGCCCAACGGGCACTTTGTTGGTCAGGCTGTAGTCAATCTGGCCAAAGTCATCAATGTCGTCGTTCAAAAAGTCGTATTGAAACCGCTGCGCCGCCACGCAGGTTTTGGTGGCTTTCATCACGTCTACGTCTGCTTCGTCCAGCGTGGACATGTAGATATTACGCGGGTTGCTGTGTTTGACTTCTAAATTGCCCACACCACAGCACATATCCCACACGATGTAGTCTTTTTGCCAGTTTTTACCCAGCGTGGCGGCAAGCGTGTCATACGCTTTATCGACCACCGCCAGCGGCGTGTAATACGCGCCTTTGAAGCTGCGCTCGTCCAGCGGAATCAGGCTGTCGCGGCGCTCTAGCAGGTAGTTGCGGTGCTCTGCCTTTGGGGGCTTGTGGTAGATCGCCCAAAACTGGCGGTAGCCCTCTTTGCTGCCCAGCTCGTAGATTTTGCCACCTAGGCTGAACACGGGTGCGCCGTTTTTGTGCAGCAGCTCGGCGGGCAGGTTGGCGTGGGTGGACACCGTGCCGTCGTGCATGATGTCGGCAAAAAAGAGCAAAGCGTAGTCTTCCTCAGCCACGCCGGTGATCTCGCGCCCCACCATCACCACCCATTTGTCAAACACCTGCTTCAAATTGTCTGGCGTGATGGGGGTGCGGATGATGTCGCCCGACTTGATAGCGGCTTTGACGGTGCTGATGAACTCGTCTTCATGCGTGGCGATTTTGAAGGAGACAAAGTACGCACCAATGTGGGCGGAGACAGCCTCTAATGCCTCAGGGGTGATCTGACTGGCCGATTTGCCCCACTTCACCTTGGTTTTCTGCAAAAACGGAATCACGTCCGAACTGCGCATGATGGCGGCTTTTTCGGTATCGATAACGGCTAAAAATGGCGGTAAATGCTCGCCTTTTTTCAGCGCAACATCCACATAATGCAGCAGCTGGGTGAACATGGCGTAGCTGGAGTGCTTGCCCGTGTCTTTGGCTTCAAACCAAATCTCTTTGCTTTGAATGTCAATCAAGCCCTTGGTATGCCCTTTGAGCCCGAGCGCTTTGATGTAGGCGTCTTTGACGTCTTCTTCGGATTTGGCTTTTTGGAGGGCGGCGTACAGAGTCATTCAAGTAGTGTAG
>JAAFJF010000036.1 GCA_013298815.1 Polaromonas sp.
GTGCTTGTAGCAGCCATGGCGTTACTTAACGGCTTCTACCTTGGGTGCTGCGTCAGACGCAGATTGGTTGTAATAAATAGCCATGCCGCCCAGCAATACAACAAGAATAATGGCAAGAGTTTTGTGGCTCATAAATTCGTCTTTTCAAAGTAAGTGAACAAATAAGCCTGAATTATCAATCAACTGGTGCGCCCAGCACATCATCTGCGCACTTTTTACACCCCAGTAACACCCCCAACTTCCCATCCCGCCCCACCTGCGTCAGCACCCAAGGCCGGCTAACCAACGGTGGGTTGTGCCGCACATGCTGGTTGTGACCGCAGGCAAGCGTGGCAACCCAATGGTTTTCTTCGTCTTGGAAGTAGCCGGTGATGGGTTGCTGCATGGGTTGTTGCATGGCTGCACGGGGAGGGGGTACAGGCAGATTTGCCTCAGTTTTTAAGCGTTTGCGCCAAAAAGCCAGCCGTTGCTTGCTTGACAGCATTCAGGGTAATTAGCGTGTGCGGTGCGTTGGGAATCAACAGCACCGAGGCCAGCGGGTTGCCCTTCAAGGCTGCAGCACAATGGCCAGCCGCATTGGCATTGCCCAGCCAAGCGTTAGATTTTGAAAAGAAAGGGTCGGTTGAGCTGATGATATTCAGCACTGGCTTGCCTTCTTCAAACGCATTTTGCGGCTCTTTTACAAAATAATTTGGCTCGCAGCTCCATGCAAACAACATGCGCGCGGTAAATTCCTTGCCGGTGTAGCGGGCGACAGGCACGCTGCCTTCACTCGTGCCAGCCAACACAAGTTGGTTGGCATCCACCCAGTTTTGCGATTTCAAAGCCGCCAACGTAGGCGCAATTTCAGATTGGCGCAGCGCATGCATGCGTTCATAGGCCTCAACATCAATCGGCGACTTGTAAGTCGCACGATCGGGCAGCGTGAATGAATTTGGCGCAACACTGGCATAGCCCAGCGTCGCAAGCCACTGTTGCCACTCACCGATCGCCTTCAAACCCAGCCCCGACGAACCATGCATAAACACCACCACTGGCACCTTGCCACCGCTCAAAACAGGCACATCCTTCAGCTTGCCTGTAAATACAGCGCCCCCAGTCGCCTTGGCTGGTAGCACTACATCCGCTTGCTGCGCCGAAGCCAACAAAGACGCCGCCGTATGCACCCAAGCCGTCCCCATGATTTCACCCTTGGGCGCAACAGCAGTAGCAGCCAGCGCAGCCGTTTGCGCCTGCGCCAATAAACAACTTACCCCCAGCAAAGCCGCCAAATAAGCTTTGTTTTTAATATTGTTCTTCATAATGACCTGCAGTTTCGACATCATTGGCTCCTGTTTTATATAAATCGGTGGGGGAAATGATGCATTATGTCATTTAAATAGATTCAGGCTAAAAATGCCTCTAGCCGGCGTATTTATTGCCTAAGCAGCTATGAAAATAATAGTAAATTTAGCGCAAATTGAGCTAAAAACTTATTATCCAGCGTTACTCATGAACCTAATCTCAACCTGCTCCACAAACGCCTGCGCTTGCTGCACCGTCCATTGGGCGTCTTCGGGGCTGATGGGGTCACCTTTGTAGTCGGCTACCAGTCTCAGGTCTTCCGCTTTGTTGAAGGAGCGGCCAAGCTCTTTGGGGAACAAGTCGGTTTTGACCAAGTGCAGGGAGAAAGCGGCGATTAAACCGCTGTGGGTTTTGGCGATTTCTGGCGGAACAGGCGCTTTGGACGCGATGAGCGCGGCGCGGGCGGCGTCAAACATGGCGTAATACGCGCGGTTGCAAGCGCCATCGCCGTCACCGTCTTGTAGCAAAGTAACGCTACTTGCCAGCGCGCGCTGGGCTTTGGTCATCAAGTTTTGTGCGTTCACAGGGCAATGCCTTCGCGGGCGATGTTGTGCAGCAGGTGTGGGTTGCTGTAGGTGTCAGGATACGCCCACTCGTCTTCCCAGACGGGCAAGGGCTGAATGCGGATGCCGGTGTCCAGCAAAATGTCATAGGCAATGTCGTTCATCGCCATTTTGGTGTGGATAAAGTGCCCAGCCGCCCCCAGCAAAATAACCGCCACGTCCGCATCACTCTCCACATGCTCCGTCCCCCGCGCCCGACTGCCAAACAAAATGGCCTGCTGCATCGGGTAAGCGCTCGCCACACGCGCCGCAAAAGCGCGGGTGGCTTGCAGCGTGGGGGTTGTGGCGGTTTGGGTTTTCATGAGATTAGTTTAGCGTATTTTGATGAAATGCTTCGATTTAATGGCTAAAAATGTCTGTAGCCGGCGTATTTGTTGCCTACGCAGCTATGAAAATAATAGCAGATTACTTCTCAATTTGCACCCGAATATAACTTCTAAGTGCTGAAACCATCGCGCTAACTTGCTCAGGGCTGTATCGGTCAGATTGTTTTTCGATTTTCGATTGCAGCAGTTTTGGCTCAATAACCCATGCATTCTCTACTTTCCAATCAAATGGCTCCACAAACCATCCTGGAAAAGCGACGACAGGCCATACTCTTTTAACTTCAAATTTACTTTCAACTAGAAAGTTTTTTAACCAATTTGCTTGCGCTTTTGCTTGAGTAAGCGGGTTGCGCGGCAGACGATTACCATTTGCATAAATAAATCCATTTTTCACACTTACTTTGCAATCACCGCGTAACGGTTTTTGCATGGTTTTAGTTTCAATGGTGAAAATGCCTTTGGTACCAATAATAATGTGATCTACATTTGCATCGCCGCTAGGAACGTCATGGAATACGGTAAAACCGTGCGCTCTGAGTTCTTCAAGATAATGCGCAACGACTCGCTCACCATCACGACCAAGTTTTAATTGAGTTAGATCACTTTTTAGTTTGGGAATCTTGTAAAAAAGATAAGCGATAGCTAAAACAAAAATTGCAGTGAATATATATGGGGAAGGTTTCGAATTAGTGAAATAGCGAAGCCATTCCATACCTGCCATTACAAATGTCATTGCTGCAATCAATATAGGCTCTAGTAGTTTTTCACCTTTGACATTATCAATTTCATCAGAAAGCGATTGCCCCGCAGCACGCATCGGCATAGAGCGGTCTAATGGTGAGCGTTTTTGATCTTCGTAAGGTTTTGGCATTTGTGGTTTTTATAAGGCTACTTAGAAGGTTAAAATGGCTGTAGCCAGCGTATTTATTGCCTTAGATGCTATAAAAAGTAAAACTAACTAATATTAATATGCTCTAATTCAAGGCTTAAAAGTACTCTTGTGAAATAATTTAATGAGTTTATATATGTATTATTTGCTTGCATTTCTTGATTATTGGCAGGAGGTGGAGGCGGTTTAATTCCAAAATTAAACGACTCACGATAATGTGTAATATTGTAACTTTCATTATTATCAACAATCCCTAATCGTTTTGTTTCAATTTCGTATGATTGGGGAGTTCTATTTTGAAGTTCTTTATACTGATTTTTATCTAACACTTTAAGTAATAAACTATATGCAACATCAGAAGGAGCGCCACGCATTTTCGTTTTAACAATTAACCAAAATAACATTACTCGCTCTATATCTCTAAAACTAGCGTTGAAATATGGAGCAAGTTCTGCTAGTGTACTTCTGAATTGGTATTCTGTCTCTGTTAATCCGTTTTGAGAATTCGGATATTGTGTATCTAAAAATTGTCTTAAAAAATTACTTTGATCTTCTCGATTTGGTATGGCTTTTCTAGCATTAGGTAACCCAATAGTAATGGATATAAATTTGCTTAAATATTCAACTGAATTTATGGAATTTCCATAAGTTTTAGTAATGGCGCTATGAATAGCAGGAGTATGCATAAAGAATATGAAAATTACGTTTTCAACATCAAATAAATGTTTAATTCGTTCTAACATTTCAAGTGCAAAGCTGGGTCTACACCTATCTAACTCGTCAATAATAATTACTAAAGGTTTATTCTCCCCATAAGTTTTTGATAAACCAGCTAATTTTTCTTTAAATTTTTTAGTAGTAGCTTTTGTTTTTGAAAACGTATCGAGCATTTCTTGAATGCCTTTTTCACTTGCTTCAGCGACTCCGTTGAAAGCTTCCGATATTTCATCACCATCTAACCCGACAGTTTTCGCTCCAGCTTTCACTAAGCCCTTCGCAATCGCAGGTAGTGTTACTCTGATTACATCAACTGCTGCTTTTTTTAGCCCTTTAATTGCAGCTGTTTGAGTGTTGCACTTATCTATGATTGCTGATGTAACTACTGCGAATGGATCATGGTGATAATCAAATTCAAATGCGTCAATATAGATAGTCGCACCAATTTTTGAGCTTTTTTCAAAATGTTCAGGTAGTTTTTGAGCGATCCATGATTTACCTGACCCCCAAGGAGAATCGACTGATATTACCCGTCCAGCAGGTAAAATTGACGCTGTAGACAGACTTGTACATAAGCCAATTAATCTATCTGCAAATATTTGACGTTCTAACTTATCGTTTTCGAAGCTCATAGTTGAAATTCTTAAGTAATTATTGAAGTTTCGATTGGTAATAGACCTTGTTTTAAGGCTTCTAAAAAAACGAATTTTGCAATCGTTCCGTCTTCAGCATAACTAATATTGATATTCCAGTTTTGCGACACTTCTCGGATGATGGGTTTGTCACTCAAACGAATTTGAAGAATGTCATCGTCCTCGATGTAAATGCTTTTCATTATTTGCCGAAGCTATCCTTCAACCCCACCGCCAAATTAAACACTGGTTTCCCCACCACAGAATCCACCCTGTCTGCACAGAAGTAGCCGTGGCGTTCGAACTGGAACTTGTCGTCGGGTTTGGCGGTTATCAGCGATGGCTCTACTATAGCCTGAACAATTTTTAAGCTGTTGGGGTTGATAGACGCCAAGAAGTCCTTGCCGCTGGCGTCTGGGTGTTCGTCGGTGAAGAGGCGGTCGTAGAGACGGACTTCAGCGCTCAGGCTGTCTGCAACCGCCACCCAGGTGATGACGCCTTTGACTTTGACGCTGGCGGAGCCGGGGGTGCCGCTTTTGGTGTCGGGGATGACGGTGGCGTGGACTTCGGTGACGTTGCCTGAATCGTCCTTCACAAAACCGGTGCATTCAATGACGTGGCCGTATTTCAGGCGGACTTTGTTGCCGGCGACGACTGAGCCGTCTGCAGCTTTTGACGGCGGGAAGAGGCGGAAGAAGCCTTTGGGCGGGGTTTCTTCAAAGTCGGTGCGCTCTATCCAGACTTCTTTGCCGAGCTTGAAGCTGCGGTTGCCCAGCTCGGGGTGGTGCGGGTGGATGGGGGCGGTGCACAGATCTAGGTTGCCAGCGCCCATCAAGTCGTCCCAGTTGGTAAGCACCAACTTCACAGGGTCTAGCACGGCCATGGCGCGGGGAGCGGATTCGTCTAGGCTTTCGCGCAGGCAGCCTTCCAGCGTGCTGTAGTCGATCCAGCTGTCGGATTTGGTGACGCCAATGCGCTCGGCAAAAAGCTGCATGGCTTGCGGGGTGTAGCCACGGCGGCGCAGGCCGACGATGGTGGGCATGCGCGGGTCGTCCCAGCCGTTTACAACCTTGTCGTCCACCAATTGCCTGAGTTTGCGTTTGCTGGTGACGACGTAGGTGAGGTTGAGCCGCGCAAATTCGTACTGGTGCGGTGGCGGGCTGCTTAACAACTTGCCTTCGATCAATTTTTCTATCAGCCAGTCGTAAAACGGGCGCTGGTCTTCAAACTCTAGCGTGCAGATGCTGTGGGTGATCTGCTCCAGCGCGTCCTCTATCGGGTGGGCAAAGGTGTACATGGGGTAGATGCACCATTTGTCGCCGGTGTTGTGGTGGTGGGCGCGGCGGATGCGGTAGATGGCGGGGTCGCGCAGGTTGATGTTGGGCGCGGCCATGTCGATTTTTGCTCGTAAAACCATAGCACCATCGGCATGTAATCCGCCGGCCATCTCTTGAAAACGCTTCAAATGATGTTCAGCGGAAAGGGCGCGGAACGGACTGTCTGTGCCGGGTTTACCAAAGTCGCCACGGTTGGCGCGCATGTCGTCGGCAGATTGTTCATCGACGTAGGCGTTGCCGGAGGTGATCAAATACTCAGCCGCGCGGTACATGAAGTCGAAGTAGTCGCTGGCTTGGTAGGGCTTGGCATCGGGCGAGCCGTTCCAGTCAAAACCCAGCCATTTGACCGAGTCGATGATGGTGTTGACGTATTCCATCTCCTCTTTTTCAGGATTGGTGTCGTCAAACCGCAGGTGGCACACGCCGCCGTAGTCGCGCGCCAGACCAAAGTTGAGGCAGATGCTCTTGGCGTGGCCGATGTGCAGGTAGCCATTGGGCTCGGGCGGGAAGCGGGTGCGGATTTTGGCGGTGTCGGGCTCGCCTGCGGCCTGGTGCGCGGCGTCGCCCGGGCTACCTGCCCAGCGGCGGCTGGCGTAGGTACCAGCGGCGAGGTCGTGCTCGATGATTTGGCGCAGGAAGTTGCTGGGTTTGACCGTTTCGGAGGCTGAATTAACGGAAGAAGGGGATTTGTTATCTGTGGAACTCATGCGATTGATTTTAGACGCTGGATAGTCGTTTCTCTAGGTAGTTTGCGCGGTCTTCGTGGGCTTCGAATTTGGGGATGGGGATGCCGGTGCGCAGCCAGAGCAACATTTCACGCGGTGTGCAGACGCGCATAGTGCCCACGCTGTAGAGCGCCAGCACCTCTTTGTCACCCGTGATGAAGTAATCGCAGCCGGCCAATTGCGCATCCGCCAGAATCCAGCCGTCGTCTGCATCTTTGCAGGGCACGGTGGTGTAGGCGGGCGGGGCGAGGCTGTATTCATCGCTGAAAGCGGTGATGGCGGCTTCCGTCTCAAGGGCTGACCATTTGAACTTGGTCGGCAAATGCTCTTTGAGTTCGAGCAAGACGCGCTGGCAGGTAAAGCAGGTGGTGCGGTCAAAAACGTCCGGCTGCGTGTTTTTGAGGGCTTTCAGTAAATCAGCGCAAAGACCATTTGAAATAATCGCCGAAAGCAGGACGTTGGTGTCGAGGAAGACTTTCATCTTGGTTTACGACAAAAGGCTTAGGAAACGAGAGCAAACACGTCTTCATCCGTCAAAATTCCCTGCGCCTGCGCCATGGGCACGCCTTTGGCACGCAGGGCTTCAAGCCGCGTCAAAAACACTTGCGACTTGATGGCTTCGCGGGCAATGTCGCTTCTTGATTTTCCGGTGGCTTTTGAAAGTTCGTTGAGTTGCTGGTCTAGCTTGTCATCAATACGAAGGGTCAACATGGACATGGATTTCTCCTAAATGAGGTTTGTATGACATTGTAATACAAGCCCCCGTAGTAATGCTAACCTTTCCAAGCTACCCCTTCCACGTAAATGGAAACTTCAACTGCGCCCAAAAACCGTTGGGCACATAGTCACCCAGCACACCGTATTGGTCAGGCCAAATTCTGTCGGCCTTGGCTGCAGAGCCAAACAGGTAGTCCAAAAACGCGAAATGAGCGGCGTAGTTGGTGTCCAGTGCTTCTTTGTCTTGGCTGTGGTGCCAGTGGTGAAAGTTGGGGGTGACGATGACGTAGCGCAGCGGCCCTAAGCGCACATTGACGTTGCAATGGTTAAACACGGCTTGAAAGCCAACGATGACGATGTATGCATCGATTACCTCTTTGCTGAAGCCTAAAACAAAAATGCTCCCCAAAATGGTGGTGCGGGTGATGAGCACTTCCAAAATGTGTAAGCGTGATCCGGCCATCCAGTCCATGTGCTTGGCACTGTGGTGCACGGCATGCAAGCGCCAAAGCCAAGTCTCGTGGTAGGCGCGGTGCGTCCAATATTGCACCAAATCGGCGACCAGCAAGATGAGTAAAAGCTCTAAAACAAAGGGTAAGCCTTGAATCCAAGCCTGCAAGTCGCTCTTTACCGCCCAGCCAAAGGCCTTGTGAACCAATAAGTTGGTCGCCAACAGCATGAAGCCGACCACCATGTGGTTGACGACAAAATGTTGAAAATCGGTTTGCCACTCGGGGCGAAAAATGGGCTGGTCTTTGCGGTGGGCGAACAGTTTTTCGATAAAGATGAAGATCAAGGACGAGCCGAGCAAGTCCAAAATAAACCAATCTAGGCCGATGTAAGGGGTGTTATCAGCAAAATCGTTGACTGGGACTTTATGTCCGCCTAGCAGTGCGGTTGCTGCAATTAATATGAATGCAATGGCACTTAGCCAGCGGGCGCGGCCCATGATGATGTTCACCAAGCTTAAACCACCGCCTATGACCAATGCAGCCAGCATGATTTGGCGAATCACCGCGACGTTATAGCTTTGGCGCAGCTGCGGGGTGGTCAAGTATTCAGGAAAATGAAACGCTAAAACGCCCAAAAAGCATAAGATTCCGAGTGACAAAGCGATAACGCCAGTGATAAGCCCTTGGCCTGTGGGCATAGCGCCGTGGCTTTGGGTTAGGTCGCGTAGCTGGGTGAGTGGGTTGGGTTTGTTAAGCATGGCCTGATTTTAAACTTTACATGCCCGATACACGAGATATACAGCAGTGCAATCTCAGTACCGCGCTACTTCGTAGAATAGACAGTATGAAAAAACTGAATCAAGTCTTCAACTGGAAATTAGCTGCCATTGCTGCTGGCGTTTTAGCATTAGCGGGTGGCGGCGCTTGGTGGTACAGCCAAAAGCAAGCGGCTAGCGAGGTGCAATACCGCACCAGTAAGATTGAGCGCGGCAGTTTGCAGGCCAGTGTATCTGCCAGTGGGGCGGTTAACCCTGTCACCCAAGTGTCGGTCGGCACGCAGGTGTCGGGGCAGATCAAAGAACTTTATGTGGATTTCAACTCCGAGGTCAAAGCTGGCCAGTTGATCGCGCTGATTGACCCTGAAACTTTTGAATACCGCGTGCGCTCTGCCCAAGCAGATTTAGATGCCACCCGTGCGCAGGTGTTGACAGCGCAGGCCAATGTGGCTTCTAGCAACGCACAATTGTCGCGTGCCAAGCTTGATTTGACAGAAGCGCAGCGTGATCTAGAGCGTCAGCAAACGCTGGTAGACAAGCAGTTTGTCACCCAAAGTGTGGCAGACAAAGCCCGTGCATTGGTCGGTAATTTAGGTGAATCTGTCAAAGTGGCAGAAGCACAAATGGCGGTGACCAATGCGCAGGTTAAAAGCGCGCAGGCCAGTGTGGCGCAGCGTGAATCGTCATTGGCACAAGCGCGAATTGACTTGACACGCACCAAAATCACCTCGCCTGTGAACGGCATTGTCATCAAACGCTCGATCGAAAAAGGCCAGACCGTGGCGGCCAGTTTGTCGTCGCCCGAGCTTTTCGTGATTGCCCAAAACTTGCAAGACATGCAGGTGGACGCGAGCATTGATGAAAGTGACGTCGGCAAAATCCGTACAGGGCAAAAAGCCACCTTCACGGTTGATGCCTTTGCCGGGCAAACTTTTGAAGGCGAAGTGCGCCAAGTCCGCAAAGCCGCACAAACCGTAGCGAATGTGGTGACTTACACGGCTGTGATTGGTTTTTCAAACAACGGCGGCCGTTTGCTACCAGGCATGACAGCGAATGTGCGTGTGATTACCGAGGCGCGTGAAAACGTGCTCAAAGTTGCCAATGCGGCGCTGCGTATGAAGATTGCGGGTATTGAGCCTGCACCAGCAACCGGCGCAGGTGCGTCGGGCGGTGCAACTCCCGCAGGAACACCAGCAACGCCACCTGCCGGAACGTCTGGAGATGCAAGGGGATGGACATGGATGTCTGAAGCCGTGGCGCAGCAAGGTCCGGGCGGCGGCGGCGGCGGCGGTGGAGGAGGCTTGGCGGCGATGCGTGAACGCCTCGTCACTGAGTTACAGCTCACCGCTGAGCAGCAAAGCAAATTAGACGCTATCAGCCAAGAACTTCGCCCCAAATTCATGGCCATGCGCGACATGAGCGAAGACGAGCGCCCTGCTGCACGTGAAAAAGTCACTGCCGAAATGCGTCAAAAAATCATGGCGATGTTGACGGCTGAGCAAAAGCCGAAATACCAAGCCATCATCGCTGCGCAACAGCAAAACCGCCCGGCTGGTGCAGGAAGTGCGCCAGCTACGGCAAGTTCGCCATCTGTACCGGTTATGCCAAAGGCTGCTGTAAGTGCTTCAAATGACGCTAAATCAACTGAAAATACTACTAAATCAGTAGCATCTCAGGCAATAAATACGCAGGCTACAGCTCAAAAACAGGGTGAGAAAACTGGTTCTGCTACAACTGCACCAGTCGCGGCTGCGGCATCTGGTTCACCTGCCGCTCCTGCCATGGATGCGGGAGCCGGCGGTGGTAACCCAGCCACGCAGTTCCGTAATTTGATGGTCGGTCAGCTGGCGCTCACACCTGCTCAAATCGAAAAAGTGGATGCGATTTATGCTAACGCACGCCCTAAGATGATGACCTTGCGCGACCTGCCTCAAGAAGAGCGCGGAAAAGCACGTGAAAAAATCACCGCTGAAATACGTGCCCAACTGCGCGACCAAATGACAGCAGAGCAAAAGCCGAAGTTTGACGCCTTGGTAGCCGCCGCAGCCAATCGCCAAGTTAGCCGTGGCAAGATTTACCTCATGGGTTCGGATGGAAAGCCTAAGGCGTATAACGTCCGCTTGGGTATCACTGACGGCAGCAGCACAGAGTTGATTGTTTCTCCCAGTTCGCCTGATGCGGCTGAGTTGGTGGAAGGGGCTTCTCTGATTATTGGCACAGTCAATACGGGGGCAACCGCAGGTGCAGGAGCGGGTGGCGCACGTCCGCCAGGTGGTGCAACTGGCCCGCGTATGCCGTTTTAAGTCATCATAAAATTTATGGAAAACCTGATTCAAGCCCGTGATTTGGTCAAAACCTACACCATGGGCGACCAAACCGTGCATGCCCTGCGCGGCGTGTCCATTGACATTGCCAAGGGCGATTTTGTTGCCATCATGGGTGCATCGGGTTCGGGTAAATCGACCTTGATGAATATTTTGGGTTGCCTCGACTTACCCACCACAGGTCAATACCATTTGGCGGGTGAGGCGGTGGAAGGTATGGCGCAAGATCAGCTGGCGTCCATTCGTAACCGTCGTATCGGATTTGTGTTCCAACAGTTCAACTTGCTACCTAGAACAAGTGCGCTTGAAAACGTCGAGCTGCCTATGGTGTACGGCGGTATCAAAGCGCCTGAGAGGCACGAGCGGGCGATGAAAGCGTTGACGCAAGTGGGGCTGGGTGAGCGCTTTCACCACACGCCGGCAGAATTGTCTGGCGGGCAACAGCAGCGTGTGGCCATTGCCCGCGCCTTAGTGAACCAACCGCAGTTGATTTTGGCAGACGAGCCGACGGGCGCGCTAGACTCGCAGACCTCAGAAGACATCATGAACCTGCTCACCGAGCTAAACAAAACCGGCATGACGGTGGTGTTGGTGACGCATGAAGCGGACATTGCCGAATGGGCGCGGCGCAAGATTGTGTTCAAAGATGGGCATATTGTTGAGGATGTGGTGCAACCACAGAAGCAGATGGAGTCAGCCAAATGAACTTCTTCGCTGCCGTACGTAGCGCATTCCGCGCACTCGCCGCCAACACTTTACGCAGTATTTTGACCATGCTGGGCATCATCATCGGCGTTGCAGCGGTTATCACGATGATTGCGGTGGGTCGCGGCGCTACTGACCGTGTGCAAGAGCAGATGAAGGGTTTGGGCTCTAACATCATGCTGGTCATGCCAGGCGGTTTAACGGCTGGCGGTGTGCGGCTTGGTGCTTCTACGGGGCAGGGCTTGTCTGAGGACGATGCCAACGCCATTGCCCGCGACGTACCTGAAGTGCAGGTCGCCGCGCCGTCCATGCGTACGGGCGCACAGGTGATTGCCGGCAACACGAATTGGAGCACCAGTATCATGGGCGGCACCAACGATTATTTGGAAGCGCGTGAATGGCCATTGCATAGCGGGCGCACGTTTGAAGCTGCCGAGATTCAAGGCTCCGCTAAAGTCGCCATGATCGGGCAAACTGTGGCAATACAGTTGTTTGGTGAATCTGACCCGCTGGATCAAGTCATCCGCATCAAAAAAGTACCCGTCACCATCATTGGTGTATTGGGTAAAAAAGGGCAAAACTCTTTGGGGCAAGACCAAGACGATATTGTTATCGTGCCTATTTCGACCTACCGCAACCGCATTCAGGGTGGTAACGCTGGCAAGTTGAAACGAATTGGTTCTATCAGCGTCAAAGTCAAAGAAGGCCAAAGTATGAAAATTACTGAGGAAAACATCAAAGACCTGTTGCGCCAGCGCATGAAAGTGCAACCCGGTGGCGATGAACCTTTTACTATCCGTAACCTCACCGAAATTTTGCAGGCCCAAGAAGAATCCAGCAAAGTCATGACCATGCTTTTAGCCGCAGTAGCTGGCATCAGCTTGGTGATTGGTGGTATCGGTATCATGAATATTATGTTGGTTAGCGTGACAGAGCGCACTCGTGAGATCGGTTTGCGCATGGCCGTTGGTGCGCGTGGTAAAGATATTCTGACGCAGTTTCTGATCGAGGCGGTGACGCTAAGCCTGATTGGCGGGGCCATTGGCGTATTTATAGGCGCAGTTGCTACTTGGGCAGTGGGTCAGTTTGCGGGTTGGCAGGTTAGCATGACTGCGGCATCGATCATTCTTGCAACAGGGTTTTCTGCGTTCGTGGGCGTATTTTTTGGTTTCTACCCAGCTAGAAAAGCATCAAAACTGCTGCCAATACAAGCGCTCAGGTATGAGTAAAAAAAGCCCTGTTGATCTAAACACTTAACTGGTTAGTTGGGGATTTATTTTTAAATACCTGTTAATAACTATTCTTTTACGAGGCTACATATTTTTTAAGCAGCGCTTGTAGTGCATCAATTTTAAAAGGCTTGGAGAGGTAATCATCCATTTGATGTGCGATGCATTGTTCTCTGTCGCCTTCCAACGCGTTAGCTGTCATCGCAATGATGACGGATTTTTTGACAAAAGAGCTCTTTTCGCGTTCCCGAATGATGCTGGTTGCCTCGTAGCCACCCATCATTGGCATTTGCAAATCCATCAAAATTAAATCGTAGGTTTCTTTGGCATGCCATTCCAAAGCTTCTATGCCGTTGTTAGCTATATCGAAATGATGCCCCCATTTTTTTAGCAAGGCAGTGGCAAGTTTTTGATTCAATGGGTTGTCTTCAACAAGCAAAATATGCATGGAATGCGTGCCAGCTGCTGCGGTGGTTTGCTCGCTTGTTAAAAAAGGATTTAAAGTGGCTGATTTTGGGCTGATAGCGGCTGAAACTGCGAGATGAATTTCATCCGGATTGGCGGGTTTTAAAATATAGTCTTGGATGTTAGTTGACGCCTTATAGCTTTCAAAATCATTAGCACGACTGCTTGATGAAAGCATTACAATAGGAATGTGTTTTGCGTTTTCTAGCTTAAAAAGTGCCGCCGCTGTTTCAAAACCATTTAGTACTGGCATCACGCAGTCCATGATGATGCAATCAATACCATTCCCGTTTGCATTGTTGGTAAAGTACTCAATCACCTCATTGCCAGATTTCTTTAAAACAGTATCCGCACCCAATCGCTCAAATATTTTTTTCAATATGGTCAAATTGGTCAGGTTGTCATCAACTAGCAGAATTTTTTTGGCTGTTAGTGCCAGTGGTTTTGCTGTAATGATTTTGTTGTGTGCGTTTTCATCTACACCTAAATCCATAGTGATAGTAAAGACGCTACCTTTGTTGACTTCGCTGACCAAGCTGATATTTCCACCCATCAATCCAACCAAATTTTTAGTGATGGATAACCCTAGTCCAGTGCCACCAAATCTTCTCGTCGTTGATCCGTCTTCTTGAGTAAAAGCTTCAAAAACTTTGTCTTGCATTTGAACTGGAATACCTACGCCGGTGTCACTTACTTCAATGATGATTTTTAAAATGTTGGAATTTAAAGCTGCAACTTGAGCGCGAACAATAATTTCACCTTGCAGCGTGAATTTGAGTGCGTTGCCTATTAAGTTAAGCAGTACTTGCCTAATCCGGCCAGGATCGCCTAACAAACGCTCTGGAATTTTCGGATCTAGGTCTAACACCAACTCCAAATTTTTTTCTTGTGCTTTCAGACCTAGACTACGCAAAGTATCCAAAATTAGCCGCCTCAAATCAAACGAAATAGTCTCGATCAACATTTTTGAGGCTTCGATTTTTGAAAAATCTAAGATGTCGTTGATGATGTCCAGCAGCGCATTCGACGATGTGTTGACAATACTTAAATACTCTCGTTGATGCGTTTCAAGTGGGCTATCTAAAACAAGTTGCGTCATGCCAATAATACTGTTCATTGGTGTGCGGATTTCATGGCTCATGTTGGCTAAGAAATCACTTTTTGAACGGCTGGCAGATTCTGCGGCTTGCTTTGCCACCAACAGAGTTCTCTCTGCTGTTTTTTGATCAGATATGTCGACGATAGTACCAACTATGCCGCGTACAGATCCGTCTGATTTATACAATGCTGCTTTGCTGTATAGAGCATCAAAAGCTGTGCTGTTTTGCAACTGTAAAGACGCTTCATAAAGTTGTGTGCCACCTTCTTTCAAGAGCTTACGATCGAGGTTTTCTTGAATCACAGCATCTTTAGCATCAAGCAGGTCGTGAACAGTTTTACCGACATAATCTACAGCGCGTATTGAAAAAAGTCTACAAAAAGCTTTATTTAATCTCTCATATTTTCCTAAATCGTCTTTGAGGTAAATGGGTAGTGGTATTGATTCAAACAATGCGTCAACAAAACTAAAGTTGTCACGAAGCAAAGCAGTTGCGTTGCGCTGCTCTGTAACATCGTCTAACCGGCCAGTCAGACCAACGACTTTGCCGCTCTCATCTTTTTCAATTTGCGCGTACACGTCAAACCAGCGATAACTACCCTTGGATGTTCGATATCTGGTTTGATGCTTTGTGTACGGCGCGTTGCTATTGATGAATGCTTCAAAGCCTTGTCGCGCAATGACAGCATCTCGTTCATAAACAAAATTCAGATAACACTGGCCTAGTGAATCTTGAATTGAAAAACCAGTAATTTCTTCCCAAGCCGGGTTCAAAAACGTCCAGATGCCGTTTGCATCTGTTCTGAAAATAACTTCATTGAGACTGTTAACTGCAGTTCGATAATGCCGCTCACTTGTTTCAATTTTTTCAGATAGGCGCTTTCGCTCCGTAACCTCGGTGCGTATGGCTATGTATTGATAGGGCTTGTTGTCTTGATCCAAAAACGGAACTATCGTCACATCTACCCAATAGTCAGCCCCATTTTTAGCAGTGTTGCAAATTTCACCGTGCCAAACTTTACCCGCAGAAATTGTTTGCCAAAGGTCAGCAAAAAACTCTTTAGAGTGATGTCCAGAATTGATTAAATTATGATTTTTACCCAATAGATACGAACGCTCGTAGCCGCTGATCGCACAGAATTTGTCGTTTACATACAGAATGCAGCCATCTGTGTCGGTAATACTCACAATGGCATGTTGGTCCATGGCGAAGCGCTGGTTGGATAACTCAAGTTGCCGGGCCTCTTGCTCCTTGACCAATTCAGGTAACAAATCAGATAAGCCTTCTAAATCATCTTCTGCAGGCAATTTGATACCAGCTTTATGATGAATCATTAGGTGGCTCGCAGCTTCTCGAAGAGAGGCTAGAACGTGGTTGCGGCTAACAATATCATCACGCATGCGGTCGTTAACATGTGTGAGCTCTGAAGAGCCTATTTCAAGACTTCGCGTGCGTAGATCAAGGTCTCGGTCATATTGTTCATACGTTGCATCGACTCTGCCAAGAAAACCTTCCAATCCTGATAAGAGGAGTTTGATCTCTGTGGGTAAGGTTTCGTCCTTGGACAGGACTGAGGCACTCCCAAGCAATTGAGCAAGCGATTCGCCAGACTCAATCTCGCAAAACCGCCTTAGTTGCCTTGATAATGTCCGGTGCATCATCAAGTTTCCATCATGTAGGTGATTGTCATCGTTTGATTATGCAAATGACACTCACCCAAAAATTTATCCCCTGCAATTTCACCATTTGAATAGAAACCTGTCACGCTGACGTTTTTTCCTAATATTTCTGCAACAGCTTCTACTTCTTCATCAACGCGATCGCCCATCACAAGTTTGCGTCCAACACAGCTGATCAAAATTGCGAGCGGTTCTCCAACTAAATTTCCTGTCAAAGTATCTTTTGCATGAATGGCTGCTGTTTCTGCGCCAGCGATTAATTTTTCGGTACTCGAATGCATGAGTTTGAGGTAGCCATTTGCATCTATATCTCCGGCCAAAGTTAAAGACCCCTCCTTTTCGTTAACACCTAGGATGGTTCTAAAAATACCGCTTTTTTCTTGGTCTTTCCCTAACATTTCAAACGGAAATAGCAAAGCAGCTACGGGCAAATCTTTTGCATAATCGCCGAGGTAGCGTTTGTATATATCCAATGCCCGTTCACCATCCAGCTCAAAAAGCACATTTTCAACTGATTTTGTAACTTTACGAGCGGGGCCAAAGGGCATCCAACCAGCAAATGAGCCGTAACTCAAATGTATAGCGTCTCCATATAAACCAACAGCTACAACGTGGTCGTCGGTGGAGCCTGCTGGCCCGACTGTCCAAGTTTGCTTGAAGGCCCCAGCATCAGCAGCTAGTCCGCCGGATATGCTGACATGCTTGGGTAATTCAGATTGCAGACCCGTTACCAAGCCGCTGCCGTTGATGTTTACACCAACACCGAAAACAATCACCGCGGATAAGTCTTTTGGATTCAAATTTTTAGCTAAACGTACACCCGCATCAAAAGAGTCATGCATACCCAGTAATTGTGTAGATGTACCGGCAGCTTTTGTTTTGTCAAATTTGATTGCGCTGATAACGCAGGTGTTGTCGTAAACACGATCAACGGCAATTTCGCCAGCAGTGGAGCAACCCGCTATTGCTGCATTGGGCGCTAGTTGATGCACAGCTTCAGCAAGTACTTGCGTTTGAAAGAAGGCTAGCGCACCAAATACAAGTATCAAATCTGGTTGCATCTCTGAAATGACAGCCAATTTGGCATTGATTTCTGCTTCTGACTTTAAAATAATTTGTAAGGTTTTCATTTTGATGTATTTGAAAATTTGGGTTCTTTGCAAAAAGAAAACTAAATAATTAACAGCAAATGTAAAAAAGTGATATTTAATGTATTAAGTTGCGTATTTCATTATGTCGGTTATCGCATCTTGTGCAACGGTATGAGAGCTAGCGTAGAGCTTAGAAAACAACTTTTTTTCACGAACCTCTACGGCATTAAGAAAATAGTTCACGCTATTCTCTTCCTGCTCCATCGCAGCAAAGGTATCGAAACCAGATTCCAAAAAATGTTGCAAATCCGCCATGCCAGCTAATGAAGCAGGCTTGCGCATCATCTTAAGGGCTAGCCGTAAGCCAGGTGTTGAGGTCAATTTAACGAGTTCTTTACCTACTGCTAAAGCTCCTGAGAGCTGTAAGTCTCTATCAGACCGCCTACCAACTTCGCGCCAAACTGCAACGTAGTTTGCAATGAGGTTGTTGTCTTTCGTATGAGAAGAATTGAGCCAGCATTGAGCCATCGCCATATCCAAATCTTCAGTCAAACTGTGTAGTTGTGCTAGAGATAAAGCGGTTTGCACCACTTGTTTGGGAAACATGCGCTCTAGTGTTCCGGCGATGCGGGAGAATTGGGCATCGCGCTGGGAGTAGTCTTTTTCGCTGTACAGTTCCTCCAAGAAAAACTGTGCAGCGGGTTGGTATTGTGGGGTATGCAACAAGTCAAAATATGTACCCGTGAAGCGCTTAGCTTGAAAGGCTTTGATCTCGCTTACCGCTTGCGCTAAGCCGGGCGTGCCTATTGCCAATTGGCGCAGTTGCCCCACTTTTTCAACAGCCGTTTGAATCGTTTGCTTGGCGGACATTTTTTGAATGATGGCGTAAATGATAAATATAAAGATAAAGATAATGAATCAGCAGCCTATTTTGAACGATCCTATGGGTCGATTGTTGCGATTGACAGAGGCTAATGCCTCTAAACGTATCGTCATTGGTGTCGTCGGGCTACCTGGTTCTGGCAAAAGCACACTGGCCCATCAGCTGGTCAATGCCGTGAATGGACGGATAAATGCCAAAGCTGCTGTAGCGCTCAGCATGGATGGCTTTCACCTCACAAAAGCGACTTTGGCTCAGTTTGCGGATCCTGCTGCAGCCTTAGCTCGCCGCGGTTCGCCTTGGACGTTTGATCCTGCCGATTTGGCGGATAAATTAAAGCAATTACGTCAAAATCCTGATGAATCAATCACTTGGCCAGATTTTCAACATGGCGTGGGTGACCCTGTGGCAGATGCGATCACCGTCAGTCCAGCTACAAAACTCATCATCGTGGAAGGTTTGTACCTGCTGCACCGCGAACATGGCTGGAATTTAAAGGGGCTGCTCGACGAGTGTTGGTATTTGGACACCCCTATGGATGTAGCGATGGAGCGGCTGGTCAAACGCCACATGGCTTCGTGGGATTTCAGCCGAGAGCGGGCGCTGGACAGGCTAGCAATCAACGACCGTTTGAACGCAGATATCGTGTTGCAAAGTCGAGAGCGGGCAGATTATTTGGTCGCATAAGTCCTAAAAATTTATTTGTAGAGCTGAAAATACCACTGCACAAAGTGGAAAAACACGGGCGCTGCAAAACACAGCGCATCAACCCGGTCTAGCAATCCCCCCGCGCCCGTCACCCCAGCCCTCATGTTGCCGCGCTCGCTGCGCCAAATGGGAATGCCACGGTCACGCTTGAGCGCCTTCATCACCAAATGCCCCAGCGCACCTGCGACGCACGCCACAAGCGCCATCACAAACGCTTGCCCAGGCACAAACGGCGTGATGCCCGCCAACGCAGCCCCCAGCGCACTGCCCACGGCAATGCCGATGAAAGCACTTAGCCAATTGAAACTTTGACTGATATTAGGGACAAACGGCGTGCGTCGCCAAATGCGCGACACCAGGTGCTGCACCAACTGGCTAACCTGCACCACGATGACGAGAAAAAACACCAAAAACGAGTTTTTGTTGTCGTAATTCGAAAAGTTCAGCAACAACAGTGCGGGTACGTGGCTCAACCCATAAATGCACACCATGATGCCCCATTGCAGCTTGGCGTTGCGCTCCAAAAACCGATCAGCATCGTTTGCCAATGCGCTCACCACAGGAATCAACAAAAAAATGTAAACGGGGATAAACACGGTGAACAACTCAAACCGCGCTGTCGCCACCAGCCAGTATTGCAGTGGCAAAACCACGAAAAAAGCCAAAATCAAACTGCGGTGGTCGCCACGCTTGGTGGGGGACAGCGTTAAAAACTCGCGCAAGCAAAAGAACGACACAAAGCCAAACAACACAATCGCCACGCTTGCCCCTGAAATCCAACCCAGCCAAAACACCAGCGCCATCATCCAACTGGTGCTGAGTACACCTTCAAAATTGCGCAAATCGTGATGACGTCGCATGGCCTTTGCCTCATCATCGTAACTGCGCAACGACAGCAAAAATGCCCCAATACTCGCAAGAAGTAAAACGCCAAACAAGATAACAAACAACGCTCCAACCTGCTGATTCGTCGTCAGGTTTTTGAGGGATTGGTAAGTGCCGAAGTTCATGACATGCCCACTTTTATACATCCCGCAAATGCATGACCGCCAAACGTGCACGGTCTAAAAAAGCGCGGCGGTCTTCATCTGGCTCAATCTGCATGGGTGCACCGAAAGTGACGGAGCACAGCACGGGTACAGGCACGTATTCGCCTTTGGGCATGACGCGCTGGATGTTATTGATCCACGCGGGAATCAGAACCACATTGGGAAACTTCTGCGCCAAGTTGTACAAGCCAGATTTGAAAGGCAACGGCTCTTCCGCCTGGCCGCGCATGCCTTCGGGGAAGATGATGATGGAATCGCCGCTAGCTAGTGCGTTGATCAAGGGCTGTAGCGGGTCTTCGGCTTCGCTGCGGTCGCGTACAACATAGACCACGTTGAACACAGCAGTAGTAATCCACTTGCGAAACGGCGTTTTGGTCCAGTAATCTTTGGCAGCTGCGGCTCGTGTCACGCTGCGCAGTTCTTCGGGCAAAGCCGCCCAAATCATCACCAAATCGGCATTGCTTTGGTGGTTGGCAAAGTAAATGCGTTGCTCAGCCTTAGGCGGGCAGCCGTACCAGCGGGCTTGTGAGCCGGTCAAAAGTCGGATTAATCCCAGCAGCAAATAACTCATCAGTTTGGCGCGCATGGTTGCATGATACCCATGTCTGCACATCGTGATGAGTTAATTGATTTTTCGAGCGACTATTCGAGCTCCTATTTAAGCAACTAATTTTTTTGCATACCTGTGACTAATTGATTGATGTTGTGACGCATCATATTTAGGTAAGTTGAGCCTGGTTTATCAGCGCTTGACAGAGCATCTGCATACAAAGCTTCGCCAACGGTCACGCCAGCATCTTTTGACAATTGCGTGATTAGTTTCGGGTTGCTCATGTTTTCGACAAACACCGCTTTGATTTTTTCTGAGTTAATTTGACGTATAAGTTTGGCCACTTGTTTTGCACTGGGTTCAGTGTCTGTTGAAATACCTTGTGGCGCTAAAAAAGTTATTTGGTAATGCGAAGAAAAATAGCCAAAAGCATCGTGTGAAGTGATGACTTTTCGTTTGCTTTTAGGGATGGCCTCGAACTGTACTTTTGCCCACGCATCTAGTTTTTCTAGCTCAGATACGTATGTTTCGCTATTGGCTTTGTAGATGCTTGCGCCAGCTGGATCTAGCTTGGTTAGTGTGGCTGCAATATTTTTCACGTAAATCATCACGTTATTCGGATTTTGCCATGCGTGTGGATCTAGCTCTGGTTTAGCGCCTATTTTCTCAGATGGCATGAGCAAGCTTTTTACACCTTGGGATGCAATCAAACTTTCACCTTTATAAGCTGATGATTTGATGAGCTTTTGCGCCCAAGGTTCAAAACCTAAACCATTGATGACCAAGAGTTTGGTTTGAAGTAAATTTTTGACATCTTTCGGTTTAGGCTCAAAAACATGAGCATCTTGGCCAGGCCCTACGAGAGTCGTGATATTGACACGTTCGCCTCCTACAACTTGTACCAAATCGCCCAAGATGCTGAAGCTCGTCATAACCGCTAACTTGTCTGCACCATAGCTCAAGGAAGCTGGACTCAAAATTGCGTAGATAGATAAAACCAAGAATAGCTGTTTGAGTTGTTTGGTAAGTTGCAATGGAAGTTGTAGTGAAAGTTGTTTAAATCCAAATAAGATGTTTTTCATAGGGCTCCTGATGTTGAGGTTGAGGTTGGGTTGTTTATAAGTTTTAGGCGATGCGGTGACGTGTCTGGGTGTAACGCGTGAGCCATCCACCAGGTGACATGAGCAGCGAGCCAGCGTACAAAGCACCTGCGCTGGCGATGATGGTGGGACCTGAGGGGGTGTCTAAGTGGTACGACAGTAATAAGCCTGCGTAGCCAGATAGCACCGCTTGGAAGCTGGCATTTAGCAGTTGGCTAGGCAGCGTGTTGTGCCATAAGCGGGCTGAGACGGCAGGTAGCATCATCAAACCCACTGCCATCAGCGTGCCCAGCGTTTGAAAGCCAGCGACAAGGTTCATCACTACCAGCATCAAAAACGTCTGCTGCCAAAGCCAAACACGTTTGCCTGATGCGCTGATAAACACAGGATCAAAGTTTTCCAAAACCAAGCCACGGTACATAGCAGCCAGCACCAATAAACTAATCGTTGTCACCCCGGCAATGAGGTACAAGCCAGCCGTATCGACCCCTAATGCACTGCCAAACAAAATGTGCAGCAAATCAAGCTGCGTGCCTTGCTTTGATACAATCGTCACGCCCAAAGCCAATGCTAAAAGGTACATGGCTGATAGGCTTGCATCTTCTTTGATAGCGGTAGATCGGCTAATGATGCCGGCTAGTGCTGCAACAGCTATACCCGCAAGCATACCACCCACAGCCATAGCCGTCATAGACAAGCCAAACAACATATAACCAATAGCAACGCCTGGAAGCACCGCATGGCTGAGTGCATCTCCCAAAAGGCTCATACGCCGAATCGTCAAGAAGACGCCAAGCGGTGCGGCGCTCAAGGAGATTGCCAGTGTTGACACCAGCGCCCTACGCATAAAGGCGAATTCAGCGAATGGCGCTATCAGTGCAAGCTGTATTGCATCAACGATGGCCACAGTGATGATGTAAACCCCATCTATCATGCCGCCACCGCTGTATCAATACTGCACATCTCAGCTTGCTCTTCCCAAGCTTCAGCCATAGATAGCGCTTTGGCTAGATGCTCAGCGGTGAGTACATCAGCCGTACGCCCCCAAGCCACTACCTCACGCGCTAGCAACAGCGTATCTGGGAAGTGGGCACGTACCTGTGCGTCGTCGTGCAAAACAGCGATGACTGTGCGTTTTTGTTGATGCCATTTTTTGATAATTTGCAGCAGCGTGGCGCATGTTTTGCTGTCAACCGCGTTGAAAGGTTCGTCCAACAAAATCAGCTGTGCGTCCTGCACAAACATTCGCGCAAACATGACGCGCTGAAATTGGCCGCTAGACAGACTGCCAATCGGGCGTTGTTCAAAGCCCTCTAACCCGACTGTTTTGATCGCCAACTGCACCTGTGACCGATGAGATTCATTCAAACCGCAAAACGCGCCATATTTGTGCCAAAACCCTTGCAATACACAATCACGTACGCTGATGGGGTAGCTGCGATCCACTTCAACGAGTTGGGGCAGGTAGGCGATTTGTGTGGGCGGGGTCGATACGCTGATTGTTCCGCCCGATGTTGGTTCTAAGCCCATGATGCTTTTGAAGAGCGTACTTTTTCCAGAGCCATTCGGCCCTATCACTGCCGTCAGCGAACCCGCAGCAAAATGCCCGCTGATATGGTGTAAAGCTGGGTGCTGGCGATAGCTTACTGTGAGGTTTTCAAGCGCAATCAAATCAGGACCTCGGTGCATGCCCAAACGACAGCCAGCCATAGCGATACGAGCACTGGTAAAACAAGTAAGACGCGCAACCAAGCGGGCCAAGCTAGAAAGGTACGTGATTTGTAAAAATAGGTTTGTATGGGTTTGGAGGTCATTGAATTGAGTCATAATGCAACTGAATTGCGGTAAATTATAATGCAACTAAGTTGCGTTTAATCAGTTTTCGCACGTTTTTAATCTAAAATAAGTCCATGCACACCGAAAAAATTAGCAAAACCTCTGCGAACGATCCCATAGATGCCTTGCTGGCTGCCCACGGTTTGCGACGAACCAGTGCCTCACGTTTGGTTTTGGGCTGGCTATTGGCGCACCCTGAAACCAGCTATACGCATGCCCAGTTGCTGGATGCTTTGCAAAACGACAGCACGGTTGCTCTAGATCGCGTCACGCTGTATCGGCTGATTGACCGCCTCACGCAAGTGGGTTTGTTGCTTTGCAGGGTTGACGCTAGCCGTGTACGCCGCTACCAAGCCATGCCGGCCAGTGTTCATGCGATTCCGCATTTTGAGTGCCAAAGCTGCCACCGTGACCAGCCTTTGAGCGGAGCCTTGCTTGCCAATGCGGACGATATTGAAGTCGCCACTCAAACAGCGCTTAAAGCGCTAAAAGCCTTGGGGTACCAAGGTTTGAGCATGGATTTTGCAGTGCGCGGTGTATGTGCAGATTGTTCAACATCACCTTCTTCACCTTCTTTGACAACGCAGATGGCCGCCGTATGATTTTGACCCATCAACTTGCCTACGCTTATCCCAAAGGCGCACAGCTAGCCTTTCAAGATGTGCAACTTGAGCAAGGCGATATATTGGTGCTGCGCGGCAACTCTGGCTCTGGCAAATCAACTTGGCTGGCGCTTTTGGCAGGCTTACTGACACCGCAACAGGGCGAGCTAACCGTGGCAGGGCAGCGCTTGAACGCTTTGTCCAACACCGCACGAGACGCTTGGCGAGCAAATAATTTGGGGTTTTTGCCGCAAAAACTGCATTTGAGCGAGGCTTTGACAGTGGCTGAGAACCTGCAATTGGCGTATTTTGCTGCAGGTTTACCACTCAATGCAGCTGCAAATGTGCATATTGAATCAACTTTGGCTGCGCTGGGCGTGGCAGATTTTGCGCGGCGTAAACCGTCCACCTTGTCTGGTGGTCAGGCGCAACGGGTGGCTTTGGCGCGGGCGGTGCTGCTGTCGCCCAAGATAATTTTGGCGGACGAACCCACTGCGAGCTTAGACGACGATGCCGCAAGTGCTGCTTTGGCGTTGCTGCAAGCCAGTGCAGAACGTTGTAATTCGAGTTGTCAAGCGACCTTGGTGATTGCAACGCACGATTTTCGGGTTGCAGCGACGCTAAAAACAGCCAAAACGCTTGAATTTAGCAAAAATAATGCTCAAATTGGCACTCAGCCGGCGTATTTACTGCCTAAGCAGCTATGAATATAATAGCATTATCTTTCAAATACCTGTGGTCACGTCCACTGGCTGCGGCTTTAAACGTTCTTTTGCTCGCACTGGGCGTCGCATCCATCACGCTGGTTTTACTCATCAGCAGCCAAATCGACCATGCTTTTGAGCGCGATTTGAAGGGGATTGACGTCGTCGTCGGCGCAAAGGGCAGCCCGATGCAGCTGATTTTGGCGGGCGTATTCCACATCGACGTGCCATCGGGCAATATTCCACTGGCTGAGGTTCAAAGTCTTCAAAAAGATGCTCGTGTGGAGAGCTTGATTCCGCTGAGCTTGGGCGACAGTTTTAGAGGTTTCCGCATTGTGGGCACGACGGCGGACTATGTGACGCATTACGAAGCAAAACTGGCAAACACGGCGGTAAAAAACGTGATGTTCAAAGCGCCGTTAGAAGCAGTTATCGGCGCTGAAGTAGCTGCCAGTACAGGTTTGACCGCCGGCAACAGTTTTATCGGCTCGCACGGGCTAGGTGCGGAAGGCCATCCTCACGGCAGTACGCCTTACCAGGTTACGGGTGTGCTTGCGTCCTGTCATTGTGTGCTGGACAGGTTGATTTTGACGGCGACCGAATCTGTCTGGCGCGTGCATGAAAAAGCCATTGAGGGCGATACGCCGTTGGATGCGGAAGACAAAAAAGCCATTGAAGACGACCGCGAGGTGACGATGGCGCTGATTCGCTACAAAAGTCCCCTCGCAGCGGTGAGTTTTCCGCGTTTTGTGAACACGACGACCAATATGCAAGCCGCTGCGCCCGCCATTGAAATCACCCGCTTGCTGCGCATGGTGGGTGTGGGGACAGACGTTTTGCGCGGTTTTGGTGCGGTTTTGCTGCTCACAGCGGGTTTGAGCGTGTTTATCGCCCTGTGGAACGCCGTGCGCGAGCGCCGCGCAGACTTGGCCATGTTGCGCATGCTGGGCGCTAGCCCGCAAAAAGTGGCGGGTCTGCTGGTGTGCGAGGCGCTGTGGTTGGCGCTGCTGGCTTCTGTTTTGGGGTTATTTCTCGGTCACCTCTTGACAGGTGCTGTAGGCTATTTATTGCAGGCTGAAAGATCGTTGCCAGTCACCGGTTTTATTTGGCTTGTTCAGGAGTGGGCGATACCGGCTGCAGCGGCTGTTGTCGCTGTTTTGGCTGCGTTGATACCTGCTGTTGCGGCGTATCGGGTAGATGTTCAATCATTGCTGAAATCTTAACTTTTTATTTTTTGGAGAATTTTTATGTTGAAAACTTTATTGACAGTCGTTTCTTTGGTGTTGTTGTCTGCAACTTCCACCTCATTTGCTGCTGAAACACATGGTGACAAAGAGCGTAAAGTGGATATCGAGCGCCATAAAGCGATGGCAAAAGCACACACAGATGCTGCGATATGCTTAGAATCAGGCAAAAAAGAAGAGGTTTGCGAAAAAGCGCTCCAAGCAGCATGTAAAGGCTTGGCCATCGGTAAAGATTGTGGGATGAAACATGTTCATTAAGTTTGTGACAGCTGCACTGATTTTTTGCAGCGCATTATTTTCTAGCGTATCAGCCAATGCGCAGCTGAGTTCTCCTATTGCTGGAGGCGCACCAGCAGGCAAGGGCGCTGGCGTTCACAGCCCCAATAGCCCGTTCAAGCCCTTGCAGGAGCGTGCGGATGTGCTGCCTTGGTCGCTGTTGACTGATGTGAAAACCAAAAATATCAAAGGTAACATCGTGCCCGTGTTCAACGCCGCACAAATGGCGCTGAACCAGCGCAGCCAGCGGGTTCAAGGCTTCATGATGCCATTGGATCCAGGTGAAAAGCAGACCCATTTTTTGCTGAGCTCCGTGCCTTTGAATTGTGGTTTTTGTACCCCCGGCGGACCCGAGAGCATGATTGAAGTGCGCACCAAAACGGGCGTGAGATACAGCATGGAGCCTGTCGTTGTGGAGGGCAATTTTCAAGTTTTGGTGAATGACCCATTTGGGGTGTACTACAAGATTGCGGATGCGAGTCCAGTCAAATAGTCTCATCGAATGCCTCATTATCTCAAGTGTTGCGTAGATAATCACAACACATAAATTTAACAAGGAATTCGTTATGGACGCCATTTTGCTGCTCAAAGCCGCCATCATGGGATTGGTCGAAGGGTTGACCGAGTTTTTGCCGATTTCTTCGACGGGGCATTTGATTTTGGCGGGTGCGCTATTGGGGTTTGACGACGATAAAGCTAAGGTTTTTGATATTGCCATCCAAACCGGCGCTATTTTTGCGGTGATTTTGGTTTACTGGCAAAAGATTCGCAACACAGTTGTCACACTGCCCAGCTCCAAGTTGTCACAGCGTTTCGCCATCAATGTGTTGATAGCGTTTACGCCAGCGGTGGTTTTAGGGCTGTTGTTTGGCAAAGCTATCAAGGCGAATTTGTTCAACCCCGTCGTGGTGGCGAGCACATTTATCATCGGCGGATTCATTATTTTGTGGGCTGAAAAACGCCATGAAAATAACCCTAAACTGGCTGCCATACAAGATGTTGACCAAATGACGCATTGGGATGCCCTAAAAGTCGGTTTGGTGCAGTGCTTGGCGATGATTCCAGGCACCAGCCGCAGTGGTGCCACCATCATTGGCGGCATGCTCCTAGGCTTAAGCCGCAAAGCTGCGACTGATTTTTCGTTTTACTTGGCGATTCCAACGCTGATTGGCGCAGGCGCTTACAGCTTGTATAAAGAACGCGGCCTCCTGTCCATGGCAGATGCGCCCATGTTTGGTGTGGGGCTGTTTGTGTCGTTTATCAGCGCTTGGCTATGCATTCGTTGGCTGCTCAAATTTATCGCGACGCACAGTTTTGTGGGTTTTGCGTATTACCGTATAGCGTTTGGTTTGATTGTGCTGCTGACCGCTTGGCAGGGTTGGATCAAGTGGGGGGCTTGAGTATATCTATATAAAATACTCCTCTAGCCGGCGTATTTGCTGCCTAAGTAGCTATTATAAATATAGCAAATCTTGCTTTAAAGCATTGTCTTGATAGCGGCATCAATCGCCGCCGCTGCTTCTATCGGCATCTCCATGGGGAACAAATGTGAGCCCGGAAGCATTTGAATCCGACCTTTGGCGAGCTTGTTCGTCATCGTCATACCGACTTGCTGCATTTCTAGCGAATCTTCACCACCAATAAACGCCACCGGACATTGCAAAGGGTGGCGCTTGATGAGTCGGTCTAGGTTATGCGGCAGGGTGTTGTAAAACGCGGTTTCTATCGCGCGGTCAAAGCTCAACACGCGTTTGCCCGTTTTTGCATCATCGTGGGTGCAATGTGTGATGTAGTCTTGCAGCATCT
Organism: Polaromonas sp.; assembly: GCA_013298815.1. Classification (GTDB taxonomy): domain Bacteria; phylum Pseudomonadota; class Gammaproteobacteria; order Burkholderiales; family Burkholderiaceae_C; genus Aalborgiella. The sequence goes on from JAAFJF010000036.1 coordinate 27,827, forward strand.
GCGGATGCCATTTGGCAAACATTTTCTTGCTGGCAAAATGCGCTAGTGCTGCCTCGGCGCTATCCCAACTGTAGCGTCGGTTTTGGCTGATTTTGCCTGGTGATATCGAACCTACCAGCTGCGTGACCTTGGCAAACTGTAATGTTTTAGCCCGCCAGCCACCCAAAATAGGTGAATCCAGCAACACCACGCCGCACGACAGCTCAGGGTGTTTGCAGCTGGTCATCAAGCTTAAAAATCCACCTAAAGAGTGACCTACCAAAAAGGCGGGTTCACCTGCTTTTTGTACCTCCACAGCCGCAAACTGCGCTAGTTCTTTCGCAATATGTGGCCAGTTGCTGGTGACTGGGAGTTGCGGGTTGTGACCAAATTTCTCCAATGCTTTGACCGTATGACCCCGCGCCCGCAAGCTGCGAAACAACACGCCATAAGTACCAGCAGGGAAGCTGTTAGCGTGCGAAAAAATAATCAATGCCATAAGTTTAATTTGCTAATCTGCTGAGCTTTAAATCAGCTTTTCTTTTTCGTTGGTGATTTTTTTCAGCGGCAGGCTTCGCGTGGCAGGCACGCGCAATGGAACATCAGTTTTTCCGCCATTCCACATCGGCTCTTCGATACTGTCAAAAACTTCACGTAGGCGCTGCCCCCAGGTGTTGTGAAGCATCTTGAAATAGGGGTTGTTTTCATCGATACAAACCACTTTGTCGGTTTGAAACTTGTCAACCTCATACACCACCAAATCCAAGGGCAAACCAACGGACAAGTTTGATTTGAGTGTGGAATCCATAGACACAAGGGCGCATTTAGCGGCTTCGTCCAAGGGTGTAGATGGCGATATCACTCGATCCAATACGGGTTTACCATATTTTGATTCACCCACTTGGAAGTAGGGCGTCTCTGGGGTCGCCTCAATGAAGTTTCCGGCTGAATACACCTGAAACAAACGCATTCCTTCGCCCTTGATTTGTCCGCCCAGCACCATGGACACGTTGAACTCCACGCCTGCGGCTTGCAGTGATTCAGCATCGCGCTCATACACGCGGCGGATAGCAGCGCCTAGCACACGGGCAGCGTCAAACATGCTTTTGGCGTTCCAAATGGTGATGGGCTCGCTTTCAGGCGAGTCCTTGAGTTGCTCAACTTGTAAAATTTCGCGCACTGACTGCGAAATCGATAAATTACCAGCTGACAGCAGCACCATAAAGCGCTCTTGTGACTTCTCATACACAATCATTTTGCGAAAAGTGCTGATTTGGTCCAAACCAGCGTTGGTACGTGAGTCAGATAAAAAAACCAACCCAGCGTTGAGTTTGATGGCGACGCAATATGTCATAAAAATATCGAAAAAGTTTTAATGTAATTTTTTTAATGCATACAAGGCTTCTAAGGCCTCTTTGGGGCTCAAATTGTCTGGGTTTAATGCCGCCAAGGCAGATTCTAAAGCGCTCTTAGTCTCAACCTCAAGTTCAGCGGGTACATTGAATAAGTCTACTTGGGCTTGCGACTCCGTTTGCTTAGACTCCAGCGCCTGCAACACATGTCGCGCGTGGTTCAGTACGGGCGTCGGTATTCCAGCTAGTTTTGCAACCGCCACACCAAAACTGCGGCTGGCTGGGCCAGCCTCGATTTCGTGCAAAAACACGATGTCTGCGCCCGATTCTGCCGCGCTCACATGCACATTGACCGCGCCGTGGTGTTCGGCGGGGAATTGCGTCAATTCAAAATAATGGGTTGCAAACAGGGTAAACGCCTGCGTTTTGTCATGCAAATGCGCCGCAATGCCGCTGGCCAGTGCCAAACCGTCCAACGTCGATGTGCCACGGCCAATCTCGTCCATCAGCACCAGTGAGTAGGGTGTGGCACTGTGCAAAATCTGCGCAGCCTCGGTCATTTCCAACATGAAGGTGGACTGCGCGTTGGCTAAGTCATCCGCAGCGCCAATGCGGGTGTGGATGGCGTCGATAGGCCCTATTCGACAACTCGCAGCGGGCACGTAGCTGCCCATGCTGGCCAAAAGCACAATCAGCGCGACTTGGCGCATGTAAGTCGATTTACCGCCCATGTTGGGGCCAGTGATGATTTGCATGCGCTGCTTGTGGCCCAGCGCGGTGTCGTTGGCGATAAATGCTGCACTTGATGTTTCCGCCAAGCGCGCCTGCACCACAGGGTGACGACCTCGGCTGATGTCTATGCACGGTTCGCGCACGAACTGCGGGGCGCACCAGCCTAGCGTCAGCGCCCGTTCGGTCAGCGTACACAGCGCGTCCAGCGTGGCGATGGATTTGGCGAGTTGCGACAGCGGAGCGATGAAGGCTTGCAGCTCGTCCAACACCCCTTCAAACAACCACTTTTCCCGCGCCAAAGCCCGGTCTTGGGCGCTCAGGGCCTTGTCTTCAAAGGCCTTCAGCTCGGGGGTGATGAAGCGTTCGGCGTTTTTCAGGGTTTGGCGGCGGCGGTAGTCAGCGGGTACTTTGTCAGCTTGGCCGGTGCTGACCTCGATGTAAAAGCCATGCACTTTGTTGAACTGCACCCGCAGCGTGGCGATGCCAGTGCGGGCTTTTTCGCGGGTTTCCAAATCCAACAAAAAGGCGTCGCAGTTTTCGGCAATGGCGCGCAGCTCGTCCAAGTCGGCGTCAAAACCCGTGGCAATCACGCCGCCGTCGCGGATCATGGCTGACGGTTCAGGCAAGATGGCGCGTTGCAGCAGTTCCGCGCAGGCGGGCGGCGCTTCAAGTTTGTTGGCGATTTTGACGAGCAAATTGGCCGAATTTTCATCAAATTCCTCCAAATTACCCTCTAAATCTGGCTCTAGCCGGCGTATTTGCTGCCTAAGCAGCTCTGATTTTTGTAGCGTATTGACCAATCCGACCAGTTCCCGTGGTCGCACCTGGCGCAGCGCAATGCGGGCAGTGATGCGCTCCACATCGGCGCTGCCTTTCAGGGCAAGTCGCAACGCCTGCCAAGATTGGCTGGCTTGCAAGGTAGCAATTGCATCCAGCCTTTGCGCCGCAACCGTCCGGTCGCGCAAGGGCGTGAGCAGCCAACTTTTCAGCAAGCGGCTGCCCATGCCCGTCATGCAAGTGTCGATCAGCGAAAACAGCGTGGGCGAGTCTTCCCCGCGCAGGGTTTGCGTCAGCTCCAGGTTGCGCCGCGTGGTGGGCGGCAGGTCGATCAGCGCATCGCTCTTTTGCACCACGATGCTTTGCAAATGCGTCAACACGCGGCCTTGCGTATGCTCAGCATAGGCCATGAGCGCGCCGGCGGCGGCGTGGGCTTGTGTCAAGGTTTCGGCGTTCCAGCTCGCCAAACTGGCAGCTTTGAAGAGTTCCAGCAGCTTGCGTTGCCCTAAAGCGGCGTCAAACTGCCATTCGGCACGGCGGGTCAGGTTGAACTTTGCCGTGCTATTTTGTTGTGCGTTCTTGAGGGTTGCTTCAAACTTGGTCGTCACGTCCGCGCTAAATAGCAACTCGCTGGGCGCGACGCGGGTGATCCAGCCTGTTAATTCATCTGGCGCACATTCAGCCAAATGCACCTCGCCCTGCATGACGCTGAGCCAGGCCAAGCCGCAGCAGTTGCGAGCCCCTTGGTGAACAGCCAGAAGCACAGATTCGGTTTTGTCGCTCAACAGGGCACTGTCTGTCAGCGTGCCGGGGGTGATGATGCGCACAACTTTACGCTCGACCGGGCCTTTGCCGGTGACTTCACCTATCTGCTCACAAATCGCCACCGATTCGCCCAGTTTGATAAGCTTGGAGAGGTAGTTTTCAATCGCATGAAAAGGCACGCCCGCCATGGCAATCGGCTTGCCGCCCGAGTTGCCGCGGGCGGTGAGGGTGATGTCCAACAGCCGTGCGGCCTTCTCGGCATCGTCAAAAAACAGCTCGTAAAAGTCACCCATGCGGTACAGCACCAGCGTGGTCGGGTACTCGGCTTTGATGGCCAAGTACTGCTGCATCATGGGGGTGTGGTTGCTCAAACTTGCCCCCACGCTTGCCACTTCGTGTGCTGCGCTGCCCCCCGAGGGGGTCTTCGCGCCTTGGGGCTGCCCGGCGTCGCTCATAGCTGACTCTATGCGTGCTTTACTTCGCCGCGCGTTTCAAGCTCAACGACTCGCGCACAGCCGCTTTCTCGCCAGCGGTGGCAAACTGGCTGTACTTGCCCAACAACGTCGCCATTTGCGCATAAACACGCGGCGTCGCTGCCATGCATTCGCCAGTTTCCAAAAAGTCAGCTTCGCCAGAGAAATTACCAACCAAGCCACCAGCTTCTTGTATGAGTAGTGAACCTGCAGCCACATCCCATGGCTTCAAGTTTGACTCGAAAAAGCCGTCTGTGAAACCTGCTGCCACGTAAGCCAAATCCAACGCAGCTGCGCCCGGGCGGCGCACGCCAGCGCAGCGGGGCATCACGTCGCCCAGCATACTCAGGTATTTAGGTAAATTGTCGCCGGCACGATAGGGAAAACCGGTTGAGATCAAACAGTCTTGTATCTCATTGCGCTTGCTCACGCGGATGCGTCTGTCGTTCATATACGCGCCACGGCCTTTGGTGGCTGTGAACAGGTCGTTGCGGGTGGGGTCGTACACAACAGCTTGCTCGATTTTGCCTTTCACGGCCAAAGCGATGCTGACGCAGTACACGGGCAAGCCGTGGATGAAGTTGGTGGTGCCGTCCAGCGGGTCGATGATCCATACAAATTCGGAGTCCTGCGCACCGTGTTCAGTGCCAGACTCCTCCGCCCAAATACCATGGCCTGGGTAGGCTGTGAGTAGCGTCTCAATGATGGTTTTTTCACAAGCCACGTCGACTTCGGTCACGAAGTCGTTGACTTGCTTGCTAGAGACGCGAACAGACTCAATATCCAGCGCAGCGCGGTTGATAAGAGAGCCAGCAGCACGAGCAGCCTTGACGGCCACGTTGATCATGGGGTGTAGATTGGGCGACATAAGTTGTAGTGAAGAGCAAGTTGGAAGTTACAGCGATGGTAACTTGGCGGTGATTCTATTTTAACCGCCAATTTAACCGCGAATTGACAGCATGAGATTAAACCCCGACAGCGGAAATTCGCGTACTTTTCGCCTCTTGCTTCAAGCGTATCTCCACCGTTTTGCCCACCGCATGTGCCGCTTTTATCAGCGTATCCAGCTGAATTGATAAATTCGCAGGGTCAAGCACCCTGTCTAGCTGCGACCGGCTGGTTGCCATGCGCTGCGCCATCACCACCTTGGTGAGCTTGCTGGTTTGCATGGCATCGTCAAGCTGTTCAGATAATGCGCGTTTCAACGCACGGGCTTGCACTTCTTCAAAGATACCGTCTTCCTTCAAGAAGTCATCAAAGCTGCTGCCTGTATGCGTATTGGTTACTTTTGCGATGCTTGTAGTTTTAGCCATTTTTCCACTCCTTTAATCGTTTGATTGCCAATTCAATATCCGCAGGATCGGTTTGCTGTGTCTTTTTGACAAAACCATGCAGCAAAATCATGTTTGACTGCTCAACAGCAAACAAAACCCGCGCAATCCTGTTGCCAATCTTGCTGCGCACCTCCCAAATTGACCCCCGCAAATGGTCAACCCGTGGTTTACCAATCGGCCATTTGTACTGCACATAAGCAATGTCTTCACCTATGCTTTGCCTATCTTCCTTGCTCAACCCCTTCAACCAATCCCGTACTGGCTCGTCACCACTGGCAGATTTAAAGAAAAAAGCAGGTAGTTTTTTGGTGGACGCCATGCGTTATTGTACCTTTAAAAGTACATTTGTGAAAATTTAATGCTAAACTGACGTCATAAATGAAGCAAAATAAACTCGAAAAAGAAGTGAAACGTCCTTGGCCAGTGCTGTCGATAGGACTCACTTTAATGGCGATTGTTGTCTTTTTCAGCGAAGAGCGTTCTGCTGAAAAGCGAAGGCTACCTGATCCAGTTCCAAC
>JAAFJF010000037.1 GCA_013298815.1 Polaromonas sp.
TTCCTGCAATTGATTCACCGCGTCTCCCCTTGTCCAAGAAGCTGCCATGGGTAAATCGCGTGATATGGCGTTCTCGTTCAGTGAATCGACCCACGTCACCCATTGCGCTAGAAAATAGTCGACATTCGCTTGGGTAACGTTGTACTTCTTGAGGACGTTCTCGGCGATCACCACACGTCCAGTCGTGCGCTCGACCTCCATGACATAGGGAATACGCTCCTTCAATGGAAACAACTGCCACAGCGCCATGGCCTGTGCGCCAATGACCAATAAAAGTATGAAAACAATGAACCAGGCACGGTTTTCTCTAACGATAGGCCCTACAAAAGTACGCAAATACAAGGGGTTCTTTCCCATTGAGGGCACTGAACCAGATGTTGTAGAAACGATGCTTTCATCGTCTACGGCATTCATTGGCCATGTTGGTGGTTTCTTAATCAACATTTCAATCCTTTAAAACAAAACCCTAGGGGTAAACTAAAAACATCATTAAAAATAGTGCTTGCGTTGTTCAACTTGGTGTGACACAATAGTTTTATGAGATTTGCAAACCACATCCGCTCAACACGCTCAGGTTTTACGACTTCACACCGCACTTCAGCGGTACGTGAGATATCGCTGTGGGCGCGACTTGTTCGCATATTCAAATGGGGTGTCTTTTTGACAGTCACCTTTGCATGCATTTTTCCGCTCATGTTTTCGTTCGCTAAAACTGATGACGACTGGCTGGCTACCGGAATATTGGGAGCTTGTTTTAGTTTCATGCTTTTCATTCGTCTTTTTAAACCTTGGCTTTTTTCATATTTTTTTGGCATCAGTGATGAAGATCAAATTCGTATTGCTAAGCAAAGCGAAGAGGATTTAGATAATGCAATCAGTGACAAAATAATTGGCTTTAATTCAGGTATTCGCTAGTCTTTATTTGCCTGTCAAAATTTTTCCAATCTTTGAAACAGGGCCTCCCACTGCGCCCGTTGCATTCCCTACAGCCTGTCCGTTCATCAATTTGTTTGTAAACTCTGGCACTTGCCACATCAAGTAAGCAGACATACTTGCAACAATAAAAATCAAAAAGATAACTAAAATATCGACACCAAACTCTGTGCCGTTTGTCGTCATGCCAGCCATGTCATTCAAGGTTTTAAAGGCCGCTCCGACAAACACCAGCAAAATAGCTGAAATGACTTTGATCATGCCGCCTGCGATCATGAATCTCAGCCAACTGTCGAACAAGTAACTGAGTGAGCTTATGAGTAGGAAGGGCAACATAATGGGTCCAACGGTCATACCAACGCCTATCGCCACCATTCCCAACAGTGACACAGCAATGGCTGCTGTCACCATTCCTGAGATAGCTACAGCCGCTAAGACTTTGAACACCAAGGCACCAATCAGCAAGAATATATTTGCCAGTCCAAGCGCAGTGCTTGCAACACCTTTCATAAAGTCCCACATGGCGGCTGGAAGACCCGGATTTGTACCTGGAATCGTACTGGTAGGGTTTTGACAGCCCACAAAGGTACAGGGCTCTCCACTCGGCGTCAATTTCCCGACCGAGAATAATTCCATGATGGCATCAGTGCCCATCTTAAAAAAGGCACTTGGGGTTGCTGAGCTGCCTGAAGCTTGCCTAGCAAGATCAGAAAATCCATCTACGAAAAATGAACCGACGAAAGTCCAATTACCCAGCATAAAGCTAACCACAGCCCACTTAAGTAGCATCTGCATCAAGCTGACTTGCGTCATCGCCCAATCCTCACCCACGAAAGTCATGACCAAGTGGTAAGTGACCATCACGACCACCAATCCGTAAAGAATGTCATACCCTTGATTGAGCAAGTTATGAGATGTGCTAGACGTAGCAACCTGCATAGCGCTGGTTAATCTACCAATTGCACCGTTAATATCAAACGCCATACTGTCCTCCCAGCCAAGTAAAAGCCCACCGTGCAACACTAATAATTTGCATAATGAAAACCAGTGGAATGGCTAGTAATCCAGCACTGGTCAGTCTGGGGTAGAACGCCAAGTTGTACAGCAAAGCCCAGATAAACACCGCTTTCCTTTTTTCTTGAAAACTTGCACCCGTAGGCAACTTAACATCGCGCAAGTTCCATTGCGACTCCATGCCTTGACTCGTGTCCTCAACCATGTCACGCATACGCGTATACCGCTCACGCACAATCGCTTGATCGTCGGTCTGTAGGTTGCCTAGCAGCAGCTCAGGCGCTTGTTTAAAGTTTTGAAACATAGTTGATCACTTTTCCCAAGGCGCTTTGTAGCCGCTTTTGAATTCGCTATCACGCTTGGCTATCGCTTTAGCAGCTTCGAGCTGCTTCTTGGCAATTTCCTCTTGTTTGACTCTTTGATCAGCAAGCTGCGATTGATTGGCAGAATACTGATACGCGAAAATACATACGCTGATAATCACAACAGCAAGCAAAAGGATGGTTAATAATTTTTGAATTTTTTGTAGCATGATGTGCTCATTTTTCCCAAGGTGCTTTGTAGCCACTGGTGTAGTTCTGTGCCTTAATCGCAGCAGCCTTCATCGCATCAATACGAGCCATATTGCGATCGGCTTCGATTGACTTGGATTCCTCGACATCCATACGATCCTGCGTCTTATTGACCGAATCCTTGCGCACCACAAGCAATAATTCATTGATGCTTGTAGCTACGACATTGAGCTGACTGTTGAGCAGCTGCAAGCCTTGCACATTACCCGTAATGCCTGGTATAGCTGCTGCCATGGTTTGCACTGATTTCGCGCGAGTCGCCAGTTTGGTCGCAGCTGCAATATCTGAATCCCACTGTTTTTTGTACTGACCTCCGCGTGTATCCGCCATGATCTTTTCTTTGCGAAAATACTCTTTTGGGTTTTCCCCCCAGTTGATCATTTCCTTGTTGCGTCGCTGCCAGATCGTGCCTACTTCTTTCACGCTATCCTGCAAGCCAATGTAAGCGGTCTGGAGCTCCTGCACTTGGCCGATGACATCTCTGACAGGTTGCGTAACTTGGTTGACGACGTTTTGCGGCAAAGCCAGCAGGTTAGTCAACATGGTTTTCCACATCGCAATTTGCGTTGTCGTTTGCTGCAACTGCGTTGCCAGCTGTGAACCAAGCAACAAGTTGTTAGCAACTTGAGTAACTTCGCTTGCCACGCCAGTTACACCATTCGCCTGAGTAGGGACGGCTTGTAACAGCATAGCTGCCGTCATAGCTGTCACCAGAAGCTTAAACTTTAACTTTTTCATGTGATACCTCCTGTATGTAATCATCTAACCATTCTTCAACGGGTTGATTCTTCGCCATGTACTTCACGATGGCTTTCTGGGCAGTCATCTCACTGCGCAGCATGGCTAATTCATCCTGTCCCAGTGATAACCGCACCTGTCGCACGATATCTGCCTGCCTCAGTACATAGTCTTCTTTAGGAATTCCCTGGGCTACCATGACAACTTGTTCTTCACGCAAACCAAACTCACGCATGTACAAACGCTTGGCAGAGTCGGACATGGCTGCACGGTTGCTTGAGAAAATGATGTTGAGAACGTTATCGCGTATGGCCGCAAAAACCTTGCTCATATCTTCGTTCGCATCTTCCAGAGACTGTGTATCCATCCACAAGGCACAATTACGTTTAGCAAGTGTTTTGAGCCAATCAACCAACTTAGGTGCGTAAGTCGGATTGGATAACAAATGGTAGACCTCTGGTATAAAAATCAGAGTAGGGCAGATCACACCCTCTTCAATCTGAGATCGCAAGTGTTGATCGATACGGTAAAACAGCATCTCCATGAAAGGTACTGCTACCGTGCTGTTAGAGAGTATCTGACCCAGCTCAAACCCATTGATTTGATTTAACTTGAAGCCATCTTCTTGGTTATTGAAATATCGAGCCACGGAGCCATTGACCCAGATTGATAGCTCTCGCTTCAAGTCCTTTTTGACGATATGGTCATACAAGTCTTGCAAAGTGAATGCTGACCCAGTTGGTTCAAGTCTGCTCGCAATTTTGATGCCTTCACCGATTTCTATCGCATCGTCCGTTGTACATTTGTACCCGTGTTGCTGAACAAGCATCATCGTAAAATTCTTCAACCACTCATGGTGCTTGGTATGCGCCATCAGCGCATAAGGGTTGCATTTGATTTCGGAATTTGAATCAGGATCCAAATTTGCATACGATCCACCGTGTGTCACGACAGTAATTCGGCAAGAAAAATCTTTATCCAAGCAATAGACTTGCGCATTTGGATATCGCGTAAATGACGAAAGTAGCAACATAGCAAAAACCGTCTTACCACTACGTGATGGGCCTACCAGCAGACCGTGGGCTACTGTAGGTTTAAAAATATCGAAGAAATAACTGGTGTTAAATGACGTTGGTAAAACCAGAGCTGCATCACAAGGTGTTTTGAGTTCCTGCGTCAACAGTTTGGATTCGAACGATCCAGCCGCTAAAGTGCGAGCAAAACAAATGTCTGCGACGTTATTTGCTGTGACAGGTATCCAGCGGACAATCTCACTGTGGTTTCCTGGCATGTGCGCAATCGTGCAAGACAAGGCGTGCATACGTTCGACAATGGTGTCGAAGCCATGAATGGCAAAAGCACGCTCGACTGATTTTTGGCCTTCCTCAACTTCAAATCTGTCTTTGCCCAAGGTGGTGACACCTATCCAAGTCTTGCAAAGCATCATCTTTCCAATGGAGGCTTTGCCATGCACCACGTTGGCTTCTTTGCCAGCATCATCACGCGCTGAGTTCACAGGCGCATCAGCCAGCCTATCCTTGTCAAATGCACCAAAAAACAGGGCTTTGACACCCAGTCTGCGGTCTCTGTGGAATTTGCGCATGGAAACAGCAAACTTTTCTGCTGCGCTTGGTAAATAGGGCATGACGGCCAGGGTCACAATCATCTCACCGTTAATTTTGAGCAGATCATCCAACATACCAGGGAAAGAGCCTCCCGGATCTACGCCTTTCTCTGCTGCTGCTTCAGTTGAGTACATATGTTTGTTGTCTGAAGCCCTCCAGCCGCGCACCGACTGGACGGCACTGAGACAACTATCATGACCGTTGTGGCTATTCCACTGCATGAAACGAATGTCAGTCTGACTAATTTTGAGATCGTTGTGTGGCAACTGCTCATCTAAAAAACTGTATACAGGGCTGTCTTCGCTGCCCAGCGGATAGTCTTCACTAGGCGCAGCCATACCAACTGTCTTAGACAGGTATGCACCCAAGCGACTCCCTGTTAGTCGTGTGAAGCTGATTAAAGGTGCGTAGGATGTGAAATTTCCAAGCAATCGTTCGAATTCATTTTGTACTTGTTCAAAATGTTCTTGATCAGGGTAAGCAAATTCGCCTGAATTGCCAAACGGATTGAAGGATGCGATAGTTTGCTTGAGTGCTTTGCCTAAAATACTCAATGCAGAACCACCGTCTGAGGCTAAAGTTTGCAACTTTTGACGCAATGAAACACCTGATGTCGGTGGTTGCAACAGAATAGTTAGAACATGTTGGTTGCTATATTGAGGCTTGACGGTCATAGCCGTTTTACGCATTTGATCCAGCTTTTTAGCAGCTAAATTCTGAAAACTGGCGCGCGGCCACTTGGTGGAAACACGTCTGTGTACCTGCCACCAGTAAACCACCGGGTAGTGCTGAAACAAGCGCATGGCGTTCTCTAAATGCGCTGACAAAACATCCACTTCAGCATCAGTTGAAGAATCTGTATCCAAGCCCTCAAATTCAAAGCACGCCATAATCGCGCCATCTTTGTTGACCACGATCGACTGATTTCGTGTGGTAAACATCCATGGCACCAATTCGCAAAACGGCCTATCGTCACCAATTTGAGCTGAACGAAGCTCTTGCAGGGTCTTAGAAGACCATGAGCGAGCCATATGTTCAATTGTCGAGTTCTTCAAAACCTATTCCCGTCCATAGCCATGCGGCCTTAAATTGTTTGTAGAAAACTCCGATCGCAAAGCGGCATAGCTGAAGCCAAATTTCTTGTACTTCATATACAACTTGTGCGAATCAGGGTCATTCGAGGTCAACAAACTGCCAAGCAGCAGAGGAATCAACGCAAAAATCGACATGCTTGGCTGTTTAAGAAACATCACTGCAAATGCAACGACGATAAAAGCAAACGCCCAGTAAGTCCGTTCAACGCCGAACCAAATATGCTTGGCAATCAATGATCCATAAACAGGTGACCGTCTTCTCATGATGATGTGATCTTTTTTTACAACGACTTAACAGGGACTCACGCCAAAATATCCCAAGAGAGTTGGAATATTGAACAAAGCAGCAAGAACAACCATGAACTTAATGAGTCCTGATTTCTCTTTTTGGCCGTCGCCTAACAACATCACACTAAGCAAAATTGCTAAAACCACAAAGGCGATGGCTGAGATCAGCTCATTGCTAAAAACGCCGTTGTAAACCTTACAAATCGTCGCAGCCACCTGAGAGTGCGCATTGTTGGCCATGACTGTTGCGTAAATACCGATCGCAGCAATACGCAGCTTACTTTCGGTTAGCGCATACTGGTGTTCAAAACGGACAAGTTTGTCATTGACCGCATTGGCAGCGCTAGCTGCTAAAACACCCATAGCACGCGTAGATTTAATAAAACTCATTGAAATACCCTTTCTTTTGTAAACACTTCTTCAAACACATAATTTGCACTGTCGTCAACACCCTTGGTTTCCAAGATTTGAACTGGCATTCTTCGACCTTCAATTTTTTCGTAATGGATAAAAAACTGAAAAGTTTCAGCAATGCGACGACGCAGTTCAATGATGGGCAAATTGAGCCCTTCTGGACTCATGCGGATCATGGTTTCCAAGCGAAAGGGTGCTGCTTTCGCGTTATCCGCGTGAAACGATACGCCTGAGCCTGGATGACCAGTTCTGTATGCATCCATCAGGTCATACGCTTCTGCGCCACGCACCTCACCGTGCAGAATGGAATCAGGACGCATACGCAGTGCTAGGCGACCAAGCACGCGCGAATCTATGGCATCAGGGTTGTCGGCAGTTGCCTTCTGTGAGAGGAACGACACATAGTTTTTGACAGGTACAACCAGCTCACGCGTATCCTCGATCGTAAACAACCGCCGATCAGGATCGACCTCCGCCAATTCAGCCAAAATGGCGTTTAGAAACGTGGTTTTGCCGGAATTGGTTGCCCCCGATACTGCAAAGTTGCAGCGTGACGCTACCATCCATCTTAAAAACTGAACCAGATAATCGCCACCCATTCGAACATTCAGCAGTGCAGGTCTTGTGATCGTCGGTGCTTTAACAACCACACTGCGGTCAAACAAGCCTGACGCAGCATATTCATTTAATCTGTAGGTTCTTCCGGCATGGCGTCGAATAGACATACAAGGTCCATTGAGCGCCACACCGCCGCGCGCTGCCGCAATTCGTAGCCCAGGCATTTCAGCATCCAGTATTTTGGTGTGTTCAGCTTGTTCCCTGTAATTAGCACTTGCTAAGATGGGAATGACCTTATCTAACACTTCAAAGTCAATCGCACCGTCTATGCGTTCCATCTGACCAGCTCGTTCTATGAAAACGACTTCGGGACTGTTAATCATGATTTCGGTGACCAAGGGATCATCAAAATAGGGCTTGACCAGCTTTAAGTGGTTTTTGCACAAGTCAATAACCCGATTACGCTCAGCAATATTCATTCTGGAAACTCCACAATGCCTATTGTTTTTGAAAGCGAATAGGTTTGCTGTAGTTTTAAAGAACTGGCAGAACTGTTGCTAACTGCCAAAACCCGCGTTGTTTCCGATTGGTCAAGTTTGCCTACTTGACCATCGCTTACCGTTGATTGATGACTTGATTTGGTCGTTTTTGAGGAAACAACTCCCAGCATGGGTTGTTGTGGTGATTTTTGCCAGCGTGCGATTTCACGGTCAAGGGAGGCTATATCACTTGTTAAACGGTCTTTTGCAGCGGCATCAAGATCCTTCGAGTTCTCTAACTTTGTCATAGTGGCTTTACGCTCACTTTGCAAAATCTGTAATGCGTCAACTGCTGGGCTTGCTAAGGATGACGTCACTACAAGCGAAAAAAGAGCCAACACAATACTATCTTGTGAAGCTTTCATTAATCTCGCAATGTTGATGTTTCGCAATTCCAGCATAAGTTTGTCCATGTTTAGGGCATTTTCAGAAAACCCTTAAAAAAGGGGAAATAAGGGTTTTCTGAACCACAGGTGCAATCCCGAAGGGCTGTGGATGCTCTCGCCACTGAGCACGAACTTATTTTTAAGGATGTCAAGATTTTTGGTAATAATTTGCCTCCGCTGTTACACATGTAAAAAAACTGTAAGCTGTCTCCAAACTTACAAAAACAGCCATAATCGAGCAATTGAGGTGTGAATAAATCACAAATTTGTGTAAATTAACAACATGTAAAAATACCTTAAATCCTAAATGGTTAATGGACTTATCCAAAGGAGGCCGCCATCATCTATGAATAGACGATGATGGCGGCGAAAGGTTTGAAGGAATAATGGCAAAGGTTTTAAGGTTTAAGGGGGAGAAAGTCATAATGGTTAAAAATTCGGATACCAAAAGAAAAGGCAAGCAGTAATTTTTATAGATTTTTTATTTGTCAATAGATGTGACAACTCATTACAACTGTAAAGCTGCGGCACTTTCTTCATCAAAAAATCAAACACTTGAACAATAGGGGCATGTCAAATACGAACACGCAAGCATCCGCTGTAATTCTGGCCGTTATCCATCATTTCGACGGATGGCGCGGTGATTTCATACCGTTTGATGCGGATGAAGAGAGTGAAGACGCACGTTCGTTTTGGGCATCATTCCTCACGCTTACTAGAGCCGATATGCCGGCACTTGTTGCGCACTTGCTTCAAGAAGCGGCTTACTATGCGGCTATCGAACCTGTGACTCGTGAACGCTGGAACATTCTCAGCACAGTTTGCTACAGAGACTGGGTTAAATCTCGGCCTGAATCAAGAACTTTTGTATTGGATGCCATGGATGATCGCATCACAGCTGAATCCGTCACGAAACGTCTGGAGCAGTTTGTCCATGACATGGCTTGATACTGGATTATTGGCTGGAGCAGTCATCACAGCAGGTGCTTTGGTTTGGCAATCTAAGCGTTCTAAGAAAAAATCAAAGGCAAATATCCCCGTCCGAACACCCCACGAAATCTCTAAAGACAATCGGCCGAGTGACCAGCTGCCGATTCTGTCAGCGATTGATTTGCTGGATCAGACCAAAACGCAAGGTTTGGTAGAGCGTATTCGAAGTAATTTGGGGTACAGCCCGGATAATTTTGAACAAGATGTGCGTCCGCTGTTGCACAATTTTGCTGAATTTGTGCAACTTCTGCCTGCCAGTCAATCACACCACCATGCACACCCTGGTGGTTTGTTGGAGCATTTATTAGAAGTAGGAACATTTGCACTGACCAAACGTCAAGGCTATAGGCTTCCTTTGGGTGCAGGCGTTGAAGATCAGCTTGTGCAAGGGCCGCTGTGGAGTTATGCCATTTTGATTGGTGCTATCTTGCATGATATTGGCAAGCCTGTCTCTGATGTCAAAGTCACACTGTATGGAGCCAATCCCAGCCAAGCCATTGGACAATGGTCGGGATTGGCTGGCAGTATGTTGCATCTGCATGGCAGTCTTAAAGCGACGCATTACAGCCTAGATTTTCCTGAGCAAGTTGACTACAAAGCACATGGCAAGCTGTCCAGTAGCTTGTTGCACGCTTTGGTGCCTGCCAGCGGCATGGCTTGGCTTGGAACGCAACCCAAACTGCTGGATCAGTTGAACAAGTATTTGAATGATCAATCAGCAGCTGATGATCCTGTGGCTGAAATTATCCGATTTGCTGACATGACTTCCGTCTCAGAAAACCTGAAATCCGGATCACGTCGCCGATTTGCAAATGCCCGCATAACCCCCTTGATCGAGCAGCTGATGGATGGGCTGAAACAGGTGGTTATGGGCGGTCACTTAGCTATGAATAAGCCTGGTGCAGCACTTTACATTGACCCCGATGGGCAGCATCTTTGGATTGTGGCGGGTTTAGCCGCTGACAAGGTTCGTGAGGTCTTGGAAGCCGGCTCTAAATCTAGCATTCCCAAGGACAATGCCCGATTATTTGATACTTGGCAGGAGTTTGGCGCTTGCTTGGCACCGCCGCCTGAGTTTGGCAAAGGTGCCGTTTGGTGGGTGCAACTCAACAAAACAGATCCTCCTTGGACCATGGTGCTCACCATGCTGAAGTTTCGTATTAGCGACATTTACACTGGCTCAGTGCCCGATGTTTTTGCTGGCACGATCGTGCCTACAAGCCCGAACGCTGAGCGGCCTAAAACTCAAATTCAACTGGCTCAGGAACAAAGCGATGCCTTGGTGGCTGGCTCAGCTGTGACTGACACCCACATTGACTCAAGTCTGGCTCAGTCAGTTGTTGAGTCTGCCGAAAATACTATTAGTTGGACGACTGAAGGTACGCAGCCCTATATTCGCAACTCTGTAGAGGAAGAGCCTTTGAGGGCAACTACGGCTTCTCTCGAAGAGAATACCGCCATGTTGATACTGAGCCAGCCACCCGTGCCGGCTGAACAATCTAACTTTTTGGACGAGCTGGATGCCGCTGTAGCCAAATCACCACCAGCACAAGCACCCAAGCATGCTGTACAGGCGATGCCAACTAGCATGAACATGTCTTCATTGGCTGCAAGAAAGCGGGGTGCTGACGCTCTACCACGCGTCAATGCTGATGCCTTCATGGCATGGCTTCAAACGGGTCTGGGTGATGGCAGCATCATTTACAACGAAAGTGAAGCTTTCGTTCATTTTGTGGATGCAGGCTTGTTGCTCCTATCCCCTAAATCCATCAAGAACTACTTGGAAACCAACCAATATGTTGGTTCTGTATCTGACAGCAAGGGTACTTTACAAGCGCTGCAACGCGAGCTTCAAAAATCTGGCTACTTAGCATTCAACAAAGAAACTAAGACGCATTTTCATGAGTACCAGGTAAAGCAGGAAGAAAAAGACCGCAAACGGTCTAAAAAACTCACTTGCTATTTGATTCCCAACCCATCGGCTTACATCAGACCTGTTCCAGCGACAAATCCTTTGCTCGAAAAAGTCAATTTGCTGATACAGATATCGGAGAGTTCAACATGAATGCGATGGGCGATTACCCAATACATAACTACTACCGCCCCAACTACGAGTGGCGCGCCAGCACAGCGGGCGTTGCAGCCCTCGTGGGCGTAGCTACACAATCTCAGTGGCTTTGGCCAAATGCCCCGATTGGCGGAACTTTAGTTGGTATTTGCAGCTTAGTCACCGTTTACAGAGGTTTTCAAGGCTGGGACATATACCGACACCAGCGTAGCCTGAGGCACATGCCAAACTTCACGATGCGCAGTGAGGATATCCCTAAGGCCAAGGGTGAAATGTACGCGGGGCGTGGCTTTTGGTGGACGCAAACTCACACACAGCGTTTGTATCAAGCACGTCTCCCAGAAAACGACAAATATCGCGCTCGAAACAAACGCTACGAGGCCGCGCGAGATTTTGAGCGCAAACATCCGAATAGTTGGATCAGCAAATTCACCGCCAGCGAGCATTGGTTAAATGCCGTCCCACCAATGCCCCCGACTTACGGTGATCCAGCTATTCATGGCGTAGAGCCCAACGAACGCGATATTTTTGAGGCATTGAGTGAGCGCGTTGGCCACAAAGTAGTGCTCGGTACCACGCGCGTGGGTAAAACTCGCAAAGCGGAGCTGGACATCACGCAAGACATCCACCGTGGCGATGTCGTCATTGTTTTTGATCCAAAGGGGGACGCAGATTTACTCAAACGCATGTTTGCAGAGTGTAAGAGGGCAGGGAGGGAGAAGGACTTTTGGTTTTTTCATCTAGGTTACCCCGAAATAAGCGACAAATATAGCCCTGTATCCACCGTAGGTAGAGTTACCGAGATTGCCACCCGTATTGCCAACGCTTTGCCAGGGGAGGGCAACAGCGCGGCGTTCAAGCAATTTGCTTGGGGTTACGTGAATGCAATTGCCCGCGCCTCTGAATCATTAGGCGTGAGTTTGACCTACGAGTCAATTTTTCAAAACTCAGCTAATTTGGATGCGTTAGGTGAGCGCTACTTTGAATACTGGCTCAATCGCGATCATCCCGGTTGGATGGATGATCTTGGTGTTGAACCCAAGTTATTGGAGAGAATGCGACTAAACACGGGGCGCACAACCAAAATTATTGAGTATCTTGATCTAATTGGCCGAAAGGGATGGTCGGATCCCGTTGGCAATGAGCTAGTTTCCATTTTGTCGAACAGCAAAACCAAATACCAAGCCTTGATCAATAGTTTGTTCCCCTTGCTCTCAAAACTAACCACGGGCAAGATGGCCAAGCTGCTCTCGCCCGACTGGAACGATGTCACCGATAAACGTCGTACGTTTGATTGGGACAAGATCATGAACATGGGGGGTGTTGTCTATGTGGGATTGGATGCGCTTTCGGACGCTGAAGTGAGCAGTGCGGTGGGCAATGCCATGTTTGCAGATTTGGCTTCAACAGCAGGGCGGCGCTACAAATTTGGTGGTTCTTACGGACAAAACCGTGAAGTTGATACACAAAACCTGAAAAAAGTCTGTATTCACGCTGATGAGTTCAACGAATTGATTGGCGACGAGTTTGTACCCTTGTTGAACAAAGCAGGCGGTGCCGGCTACCAAGTGACCGTCTACACGCAGACTTGGGATGACGTGGAAGCTCGAATTGGCAACAAGAGCAAAGCTGAGCAAATCGGCGGCAACTTGAACACGTTGTACATGTTCAGGGTGAAAAATACCAAAACGGCAGAAATTCTGACGAATCAGTTGCGTCCAGTAGAGATACCTACTGTGACGTTGGTGAGTGGTTCTGGTGATGTCAACGATCCAACAGATTCGGCTGATTTCACCAGTTCTGCTGAGGATCGATTAACAAAAAAAGAAGTGGATATGCTTTCCGCCTCTGATTTAACACAGCTTCCTAAAGGTCAGTGCTTTGCACTGCTGGAGGGTGGTCAACTTGCCAAGCTCAGACTGCCAATGCCAGTTAAAAGTGAGGACGACAGCCTGTGGCCAGCACACATGAACGCTGTTTTTGAGGGGATGCAAGCGCAATACAACAAATACTACACCGATGACAACATCGAGGCTGGTTATAACCTGATTGATTGGAAGAAACGTTATTTTGATGGACAAAGCCATGATGGTTTGACTGTTGAAGGAGTTCAATATGGCCAATAAAAACGATAAGCCAGAAATAGCCCAAACAGCTCTGTGGCCGTTCGTATTTGCGATGCGCTGGATGTTGGGCGGTTTCCTAATCTATATCGTCGCTACGCTGATTTTTTGTGGATTTGCAATCAAGCAGCACCCGTATGATCAACTTTCTTGGGCGGATGAGATGATTAACTATTACGTTCAGGTTGGCGGCAATGACGACACGGCAGCGAAAGCAGGGCGTGCAGCACACAGTCTAGTCTTCGAATCGCTTGGCATGATATCCATGGGTCGAACATCTGACAAGAAGGCCATGACAGATAAATCTTTTTGGAGCAACATGAAGACTCCAAACCCTATAACCAAATCTGAATTCTTCGAGCTGTGGCAGCGTTCAACGTACCTTTTTGGAGTTAGGCTTTATCACATTCTTATTGCTGTGCCAGCTTTTGCTTTGGTAGCTGCATTAGGCATGTTTGATGGCTTATCGCAACGTGCTATTCGCACGGCTTGCGCAGGGCATGAATCGGCTTCTTTGTACCACCGTGCTAAGTTTGCCGCATTCACACTTGCAGCACCTTTGGCCGCAGCCGTTTACCTGTGCAGTCCGTGGAATTATCATCCAATTTATTTACTTGTGCCAGCCTTACTGGCAACCAGTTTGTTATTGCGAGTTCAGTACACTTTTTATAAGAAATACGTTTAGTTTGCGTTGTCCATTGTGTTGTGTATAATAATTGTGGGAATTGAAGGTTTTGCTATCTTTTTTGAGTTGTCGTTGTTATCGTTTAGTCCGTTTTAATTTTTTTTATCAGAGTCGAAAGACTCTTTTTTAAAAGAATTAACACTTCATACGATGTATATTATGTTAAATAACATAACTTGCAAACCATTTAAATGACAGATAAACGACCTATCGCCATCGTCAGTGCTATGCAAGACGAACTTTCACATCTGCTCGCTCTCATGCCAGATGAACACAGGCAAACACGCGCAGGACGAGAGTTTTGGTTTGGTAATTTGCATGGGCATGATGTGGTGCTGGTGCTGTCTGGCATTGGTAAAGTGGCAGCTGCGACAACGGCTAGTGTGCTGATTGAGCATTTCAAAGTTAGCCAAATCGTGTTTACCGGCGTGGCAGGCGGTTTGGGCGAAAACATTAATGTGGGCGATTTTGTGGTCGCTGACAGCTTTTTGCAACACGATTTGGACGTTTCACCGCTTTTCCCGAAATACGAAGTTCCCAGTTATGGCTTTAAAACTTTTCAGGCAGCCTCTGAACTAACGCTTGAGCTTAGACGGGCCTGTGCAGCGGTCATAAACGATTTGGCCCAAGTTTTATCGATGGAGGCTAGAACTAGATTCAACTTGGCAAACCCGCAATTGCACCAAGGCTTACTCATCAGTGGCGACCGCTTTGTGTCAACCTCGGCTGAAAGTCAAAAACTACAGGAAAGCCTGCCACAAGCATTGGCCGTAGAAATGGAAAGCGCAGCCTTTGCACAGGTTTGCCACGATTACAAAGTGCCCTTCGCCGCCGTGCGCACGATATCAGACCGCGCAGATGACGATGCGACGGTAGATTTCAATAGCTTTTTAAGCGATGTAGCCAGCCATTACAGCGCAGCAATTATCACTGAGTGGTTAAAACAAAGAAAACCGTTCCGCTTGAGGTCTAAAACCGCACCTTAAACGTCGCAAACACTGCTGCGCTGACTTTGGCCATTTTAGGTACGGCATACACGTCAACGCCAGCATGCTGAGTTTCCAGCGAAACCAAAGGCAGCAACACAGGCGTGATGATGGCTTCTTTGTAGCCTGTGATTAGAACGGCTTGTAAACCCAATTTGATTGGCCCGTAGCTGTAGGGCATCCACTGCGCGCCTGCATAAACACTGTCACGGTTGTTGCTGTTGATGTAGCCGCCAGCTGTCAAACGGGTGTTTTGTAAACCTGTTAATTGGTCAAACCAAGGCGATGTCCACTGCAATGCCAAGCCCGGGTTGGATTCTCTGAACTTGCAAGTGCGGCAGCTGTGATAAGCCAAACCGCCCAACACGAGCCAAGGCGACTCTTGCGTTGAAAAAAAAGCATTTTCATGCTTAATTTCGATTGCAGCCGGCGTATTTACTGCCTGAGCAGCTACTGAATTGATAGTAAAAATTAAAAAAGCAAAGAGTGCGCTAAATTTAGGTTTCAACATCATCCCCAAACCAGCAAAGCATCACGCTCATCTACCGCTAACGTGACTTTTTGACCGATTGGCAGTGTCACTTTGGTCGCCACGTGCCCCATGGGCAAGCCGGTCAAAACGGGGCATTTCACTTGCGTGCGCAGCCAGTCGACAACGCTTTGCAGTTTGTAGCCTTTGTCGGCTTTGGGGAACAGTTTGTAATTGGTAAATTGCCCAAAAATGATGGCTTTTTGCTTGCCCAACACGCCGGCATGCAGCAATTGCGTCAAGTTCCGCTCAATGCGATACGGGTGCTCTGCCACGTCTTCGATAAACAAGATGCCGCTTTTGTCGGTTGCGCAAACTGGTAAATACGGCGTACCAACCAAGCTGGTGAGCACGCTGAGGTTACCACCCCACAATGTGGCGCTATTGATGGCATAACTGGGCTTTTGAGTGTTTAATTTGGCATTACCCGGCGTATTTACTGCCTCAGCAGCTATTGTTTTTGATGGTAATACTGGTTTTTCAATGGGTAGACGCCACCCTGTACCCTCGCCCTGCCCCACCAGCAAGTCATCAAAACACGCTTCCATGATGCAGTCTGGCGCGCCGTCTTTCTCCACCATCTGCCCAAAATCACCGCACACTGACGGCCCCGCCCAACTGCTTGCGCCAGTTTTGGCCAACAAGGCGCATTGAAATGCTGTGAAGTCGCTGTAACCCACAAAAAGCGTGCCTTTGGCTATCGATTTGGCAACTGCTTTGTAATCAATCCCGCCCAAAATGCGGCTGATACCGTAGCCGCCGCGAGATGTTAACGCGACATCTGCACCACTGGCTGCGGCCCTGTGTATAGCGGCAATGCGCGAAGCATCGTCACCCGCAAAGCGCAAATACCCTGACAGCACGTCCGCATCAAGCTCAACATCGTGCCCCAAGCTTTGCAGCCGCTTGATACCGCGTTTGAATGCTGCTTTGTCGACCACGCGGCTGGAAGGGGAGTAAACGTAAATATGACTCATAAAACCTATTTGAAGACTTGTACCGCAAGTTTAGCAATCTCTTCACCTTGCTCTTGCACAAAATGACCAGCATCGTCTAGCACCAAGGGTTCAGGGCAATTGTTGATGTTTTTTTGCAAACTACGCATGGCATCTAAGCCCAACACAGGGTCTTGTGCGCCCACGGCCATGAGCGTGCGCCCTTCCCACTCGAACTGCCAAAAATCTCTGGCTTGGCGCGACACGGCTGCACCATCAGCGTCTTTGTTATCCGGCACCATAGGCGGAAATGCGCGGGTGGCGGCACGGAAACCTTTGTCTGGAAAAGGCGCTGCGTAGGCAGCGCATTCAGCAGGGCTCATGTGCGGGTTGCCGCGCGCAAAGAGCTTGTCGATCTTGAACTCCGGGTATTGACGACACATGTTACGCCAGTCTTGAAACCCAGGGCTTAGTGGCACATCGCCCGTTG
Source organism: Polaromonas sp. (assembly GCA_013298815.1). Taxonomy (GTDB): domain Bacteria; phylum Pseudomonadota; class Gammaproteobacteria; order Burkholderiales; family Burkholderiaceae_C; genus Aalborgiella. The sequence continues at coordinate 16,968 of JAAFJF010000037.1, forward strand.
CCAAAACGGTGTTCATGACCAGTAAACCCTTGATGCGATTGGATTTTTCGTGAAACTCGTGCGGCAGCGTCAAGCCTAACAAACCACCCCAATCTTGCACCACCAACACAATGTTTTGTAAATCCAACCGCTCAATCAACTCAATCAGCACCTGCCTGTGCCATGTAAACGTATGAAAAGCGTCTTTTTTCGGCTTGTCGCTTTTACCAAAACCAATCAAATCTGGCGCAACCACCCTAGCCCCACCCTCTAAAAATGCAGGAATCATCTTGCGATACAAATAACTCCAAGCGGGGTTGCCATGCAGACACAGGTAGGTGGTTTGGCTGAAAGCGTCTATGGCGACCTCGGCCTCGCCTTCGTCCAAATAATGCATCCGCAAACCTTCTAGCGCCGGCAGGTTACTGACGTAATGAGGCTGCCACGGGTAGTCTGGAAGACTTTCAAAAGCAGCGTCGGGCGTACGCAGCGCGTCTTTGCGCAGCGGGTGCTTGAGCTTGGCTTCTTGTTTGGTGATTTCACGTTTGTCTTGAAAAAATCGCTGCAATAAACCACTAGCCTGATCCGCGAGTACGCCACTTTGCACATCAGTTTGGTGGTTCAGCGCCATGTTGGTAAACAGATTGGTCACAGAGCCTGCTGCCCCCGTTTTGGCTTCGGTGGCACCAAAAACAAGCCGTTTTAACCGCGAGTGCAAAATGGCTCCCGCGCACATAGCGCAGGGTTCTAGCGTGACAAATATCTCACAACCATCCAAACGGTAGTTGCCCACAGCTTTTGCCGCAGCGCGTAGCGCGATGATTTCAGCATGCGCACAGGGGTCATGGTCTGCAATCGGAGAGTTGCGCCCTACACCAATCACCACGCCATCTTTCACCACGACAGCGCCCACGGGAACTTCCCCTTTGGATGCGGCAGCTCGCGCCTCTTGCAGGGCAAGACCCATGAAGGTGTCGTCGTCTGTAGAGTTGTAGGCCGTGGTGACTAAGTGCATGTGTTCAATGTTACATGCACTTTGCTCTCTCTCAGCAGTTAATTTGTGAGGATTGTTTCGTGGTGAATCACTTGGTTGCATTTGGAAAAAACAACTGCTCACCGCCTATTTTATAGCTAGCTATGACCGCTTGCCCCGCATTTGAAAGCAGCCAATCGACGAATTTTTGCCCCTCAGCCGCCTTGGTTTGCGGGTGTTTGGCAGGGTTGACCAGCATCACACCGTATTGGTTAAACAAGCGATTGTCACCTTCGACCAAAATTGTCAAATCAGCTCGGTTCTTGAAGTTCAACCATGTACCACGGTCTGCTAACAAGTAAGCTCCCATGCTGGATGCCATGTTTAAAGCAGGCCCCATGCCGCAACCACACTCTTTGTATGACGTGAATTTGTTTTCAGGTCTACCTGTGTGCGTGCCAACCAGCACCCCAGCTTGTGTCCAGTAACGCAACTCAGCCGCGTGCGTGCCACTTTTATCACCGCGCGATATGAAACTACCATTTGCTGCGGCTACCTTTTTCAGACCATCAACTATGTCTTTGCCTTTTACTTTGGCTGGGTCAGAAACTGGGCCAATCAGCACAAAATCGTTGTACATCACGGGCAAGCGTTTCACAGCAAACCCATCAGCCACGATTTTTTCTTCGGCCGCCTGGTCATGCACAAAAAGCACGTCAGCATCGCCCCTGCGCCCCATATCCAGCGCCTGACCTGTACCCAATGCGACGACTTTGACATCAATTCCGCTGGCTTTTTTGAACTCGGGCAGCAGATGTTTGAACAGACCAGATTGCTCGGTAGACGTCGTTGACGCAACCACAATAGATTGCGCATAAGCATTCAAAATTGCTATACTATTTATAGCTGCTGAGGCAGCAAATACGCTGACTACATGCTTAAATACTGTGTAAAATGGCATAACTAATGAAAATTCAATAAGCCGAACCCGTTTTTTCAACGGGCTTGTCGGTATTTGCGTTGTCCAAAGCTTTTTGTTGCGCGTCTGCAGCAGCTTTCATTGCTTCATTGACCTGGTCTTTCACCTGAGTTTGCAGTTGTCTGCTTTGCTCTGCAATGTTGTCTGGCGTAGCCGCGTTTGACATAGCGTTAGAGTTTGACGGTACCGAATTCGGTAATTTTGTTACCGCAGATAACTGACTTTTAGCCAAAAAGCCAACGATGGCGAGGACAATGAGAAGGCCGACTAAGCTGAAAATCATGCGCATGGTTTTGTTTCCTTTCGCGGAGTATGAATGGTTTTAGCTATCTGGTGTGTCTAAGGGTTCTAATAAACCTTCAAACCCAGCTTAACCATCCATTCTGCCAAAGCCCGCTCGTCGTCATTTCCCGCCGCATACATATCATGTAGCGCCGCATGTGACTCTGGCCGGTGTTGGTTGATTTTGATTTTGCATTGCAAATCAACAACTTGCAGCTCAAACCCGACTATGCCTGCCAGCATTTTGTGCTGAAACTCTGTACCTAAATCCATCCATTGCTGCTTGTAAGCTGGCTCATGGTCGCCAATCAGCTTCTTCAAAAGCCGGTCTTTCGCTTCGGGTTCTTCAATCAACGTCGCTTTTACAGTGCAATGTACTGCGACATAGTTCCAAGACGGCACACGCGCCAAATCGGGGTAGATTTGCGGCGACAAGTAAGCGTTTGGCCCTAAAAACGTGACCACCGCTTGCGGGCGTTCTTTGAGGTACTTCCAATGCGCGTTCGGCTTCGCGCAGTGCCCGAAAAGCACGAGTCTTGGCTCGTCATCCGTGCCCTGCTCCTCAGTTCTCTCTTCCAAGTGCAGCGGCAAATGCGTCACAAACGGCAAACCCGCATCATCCACGGTGATGAGCGACGCAAACGGATGCGCACGAATGATCTCCAGCGCTTGGGCGCGGTCTTTTGAGTTGAATTGAGGTGGTTGGTACATATTTCAATTATCAACAAGTTATATCTGAACCGGCCAGCGCCCCAAATGAATATGCTTGGTCTGCCCCAGCAAGCTGTGCACCAAGACAAAGTCTTGCGCCGTCCAGCGGATAGGCTCAACCGTTTGTTCAGCCACGCCAACGGGGTCATACATCAGCGTCACATGCGTTGCAAACTTGGTATTGGCGCGCGGCCCTTGCAAACCAGCGCGGCACATGGCGAGGTAAAACTCTTTCTGAAAAGCCATCAAATCCGCCAGCCCACCTGCCCTGCCCTCGTTCCCGCGCAGCACAAACGGTTTGTTTCGCGGGCTGCCAGCAAAGCTCATCGCACGGTCAAAAGTCACGTCAAAAGCCGGCATTTCGATTTTAGAAGCCACTTCTTGTACCGTTTCAACCAACCCATCCGGCAACCCACCCGCGTAGTCGCCCACATGGTGCAGCGTGACGTGCAGGCGGTCGTTTGAGAGTGATTTGCCCGTTAAACCGTGCTGATCGCGCAGTTGCTGGGAGGTTTTGACGATTTGGGGGATGGCTTCTTCGCTGGGGAACAGGGCGAAGAAGAGGCGGTCGGTGGGTTTGGGGGGCGGGATTTGGCCGAAGAGGTCGGAATCTTGGGTCATGTCGGAATAACCTCATTTGCAAATACTAATGCCATTTCTTTTACCCAAGTGACCGTTGCACTCGCAACTCAGAAAATCTATCCAGAGCAAGTCGGGTTTTATCTGACAATTTGGATGCCGCTCCCTGCGGCTCCACAACCGTGCATTTGCGAGTGTATCCCTCTACCCCGAGCTCACTGCGCAATAAAACCAGAGCACTGAAGCTACGCGCTACATCCATCATTTCCATTTGATCGTCCCATTGCGCTTGCGACGCGCGGGTTTGAGTCAGGTCAATAAACAAAAGTGATTCGCTCCCTTCCATTGCTTGCCCCGTCTTGTCTCTAATTTTGCTTTCAGCCCCTAGATCGGGAACGTGAAGGTAAGCCACGCCGTATGACATTATCTTCATGTCACCATTAGAGATGCAAGAAGCCGGGCCTGCGAAGCGAGGCATTACAAGTGGCATCTCATCTTGACCATGCGGAATTGAACCAACAAAAGCGTAGTCCTTGAACTGTGAATCTGGTGCGCTGTTTGGGATCCAAGTCACTAATTCTTCAAATTCCTGCTCCGAAAAGGCGGGATCCATTGCTCGCGTCACAGCTACGAAGTGTCGTCGTGAAGGATCTCTGGCTGCCACCAGGGCAGCAAGCTTTCTGCCGCGTTCCAAAAGCAAATCACCTACTTTCCCTGGCTTCTTTCGTGTCACTTCCACATAGGTCCAATCGCCATTAGGACGAGACTTAAACCGCAAATCTGTAATTCTGCCGTTGCTGACACTAGGCTCCAATTCAACCTCATGGGTCAAACGGCAAAAATCCGCTGCAACCGAAATTTCGAGATCGACATCGTTGGAGCGCTGGCCTTGCTTTAACTTCTTTTGGAGTTTGTCAAAACCATTGAGGCCGCGAAGAACCTCAATGTCTTCCCAAAGAAAAACGAGATCATCAAAATTGACCCATTGATTGATCAATGTGTCCACCGGGATGCCCAGTTCGCGACTGCGCTCTGCCGGGTCAAAGCCGTAAAGATTGGATTCAACCCAAGTTTGACCAAATTCGTTGGTCAAACCGTTCATTGCAGATGCCACCCGCAGGAGCTCATGCTCGGCAATCGGATTGATCGACAGGTGTCTTACCGTTTCTGGATCGTACACTCTCACCTCGCTGTTCTCTCACTCCCACTCAATCGTAGCCGGCGGCTTAGAGCTCACATCGTAAGTCACCCGATTAATCCCTCTGACTTCATTAATAATCCTGCTGGAGACTTTTTTGAGCAAGGCGTAGGGTAATTCGGCCCAGTCTGCGGTCATGAAGTCGCTGGTTTGGACGGCTCTGAGGGCGACGACGTAGTCGTAGGTGCGGCCATCGCCCATGACACCGACGGATTTCACCGGCAGGAACACGGTGAAGGCTTGGCTGGTGGCGTCGTACCAGGTCTTTTTGGGGTGGCGCAGGTTGATGGGCTCGTCTGCTGCTGGCACGTAGGGGAAGTTGCGCAGTTCTTCGATGAAGATGGCGTCGGCATGGCGCAGCAGGTCGGCGTATTCTTTTTTGACTTCGCCCAAAATGCGAACACCCAAGCCTGGGCCTGGGAAAGGGTGGCGGTAGACCATGTCTGCCGGCAAACCCAGCGCCACGCCCAGCTCGCGCACCTCGTCTTTGAACAGTTCGCGCAGCGGCTCCAGGAGCTTCAAACCGAGCTGCTCAGGCAAACCGCCCACGTTGTGGTGGCTTTTGATGACGACAGCTTTTTTGTTTTTAGCGCCGCCAGACTCGATCACATCCGGGTAAATGGTTCCCTGAGCCAACCATTTTGCTCCTTTTACGCTAGCACCAGAGGCAGTTAATTTGACGGCTTCAGCCTTAAACACCTCAACAAACTCGCGTCCGATGATTTTGCGCTTGGCTTCTGGGTCGCTGACGCCGGCAAGGTGACCCAAAAACTGATCCGAAGCGTCTGCCCGCACAACTTTGGCATGCAACTTACCTACAAACATGTCCATCACCATGTCGCCTTCGTTGAGGCGCAGCAAGCCGTGGTCGACAAACACGCAGGTCAGCTGGTCGCCAATGGCGCGGTGGATCAGCGCAGCAGCGACGGAGGAATCAACCCCGCCGGACAGACCGAGAATCACCTCTTCGTCACCCACCTGGGCACGGATGCTGGCCACCGCCTCAGAAATGTAGTCGCCCATAATCCAATCGGCGCGGGTACCGCAGATTTGCAGCACAAAGCGCTCCAAAATCTGCTGGCCTTTGATCGTGTGCGTCACCTCGGGGTGGAACTGCACGGCGTAGAACTTGCGCGCTTCGTCGGCCATGCCGGCTATCGGGCAGGCGTCGTTGGAAGCCATCAGCTTGAAACCTGGCGGCATCTCAATGACCTTGTCGCCATGGCTCATCCACACGTCCAACAAGCCGTGGCCGTCAGCCGTGGCGTGGTCGGCAATGCCATCAAATAGCGCTGTGTGGCCACGGGCGCGGATCTGTGCAGAGCCGAATTCGCGAGTTTTGCCTGCTTCAACCTTGCCGCCAAGTTGTTGCGCCATGGTTTGCATGCCGTAGCAAATACCTAAAACCGGCACGCCCAGCTCGAACACGGCTTGCGGCGCTTTGTCGGTCTCGTCCTCATACACGCTGGCATGGCTGCCAGACAGGATGACGCCTTTGAGATTGCCGTCCGCCGCGTAGGCTTTGACCCATTCGTCGCTCACATCACAAGGATGCACTTCGCAAAACACATGCGCCTCCCGCACACGGCGCGCGATGAGTTGGGTGACTTGGGAGCCGAAATCTAGGATGAGGATTTTTTGATGGGACATTTATTTACTCGGAGCGATAGTTAGGAGCTTCTTTGGTGATTTGCACATCATGCACATGGCTCTCCCTGATACCTGCGGTGGTGATTTCTACGAACTCTGCCTTGTTTTGCATGTCGTCAATCGTCGCGCAGCCACAGTAGCCCATGCTGGCACGGATACCGCCGGCCATTTGGTAGACGATGCTGACCATGGAGCCTTTGTAGGGCACGCGGCCTTCGATGCCTTCGGGGACGAGTTTGTCGGCGTTTGGGTTGCCAGTGGTTGATTCTTGGAAATAACGGTCGGCACTGCCTTGTTGCATTGCGCCAATGCTGCCCATGCCACGGTAGCTTTTGTAGCTGCGGCCTTGGAACAAGACGATTTCGCCCGGTGCTTCTTCAGTACCCGCAAACATGCCGCCCATCATGACGGTGGATGCGCCAGCTGCTAGTGCTTTGGCGATGTCGCCTGAGTAACGAATACCGCCATCGCCGATCAGCGGAACGCCGGTGCCGCGCAACGCCGTCGCCACGCTATCAATCGCCATGATTTGCGGCACGCCCACACCAGCCACGATGCGGGTGGTGCAAATGCTGCCAGGGCCGATGCCGACCTTGACAGCGTCTGCGCCGGCTTCAACCAAGGCCAAAGCCGCCGCGCCCGTGGCGATATTGCCGCCTATGACGTCAATATGCGGGTAATTTTGCTTGACCCAGCGCACGCGTTCGATCACGCCGTGGCTGTGGCCGTGGGCGGTATCGACGACGATAGCATCGACGCCAGCTTTGACGAGGGCTTCAACGCGCTCTTCCGTGCCATCGCCCACGCCTACAGCTGCGCCTACGCGCAAGCGGCCATGCGCGTCACGCGCGGCGTTGGGGAAGCTGGTTTGCTTGGTGATGTCTTTGACGGTGATGATGCCTTTGAGCACGAAATCACGGTTCACCACCAGCAAACGCTCTAGCTTGTGTTTGTTAAGCAAAGCGCGGGCTTCTGCAGGTGTGGTGCTGTCGGATTCTTGCACGGTGATGAGTTTTTCACGCGGCGTCATAATTTGGCTGACGGGCACGTCATAACGGGTTTCAAAGCGCAAGTCACGGCTTGTGACGATGCCGACGACTTTGCCGCCATCGCAGACTGGAAAGCCTGAAATGCCCAATTGGTCAGACAAATCAAGCACTTGGCGCACGGTGTGGGTGGGGGTGATGACGACGGGGTCGCGCAGCACGCCGGATTCGTAGCGTTTGACTTTGGCGACTTGCGCGGCTTGTTCTTGCGCCGTCAAATTCTTGTGGACAATGCCGATGCCGCCCTCTTGCGCGATGGCGATAGCCAAACGGGCTTCGGTGACGGTGTCCATCGCTGCGGAAACCAGCGGCAAATTGAGCCGGATATTGCGGGAAAACTGGGTGGCGAGGGTGACATCCTTGGGCAGGACTTGGGAGTAAGCTGGTACCAACAACACATCGTCGAAGGTCAGCGCTTTACCTAAAAGACGCATCGGATTAGCTCCAAAGCCATGTATTGTACAAGGGTTCTCCCCTATTTCGTTGTTGGCAAGTATCAGTCGTCGCTCCTAACTCGCAAAAACGGCAAGTTCAGGCTAAACTTCAGGCCATGAAAATCATTCGATCTACTCTGCCACATTTAATAGCCATTTTTGGCCTTGTTTTCACTACGTCTGCTATGGCGCAATATATGTGGCTAGATGCTTCTGGCCGCAAAGTCTTCAGCGACCAGCCGCCACCGGCTAATATTCCAGCAAAACGTGTTTTGCAACAGCCTGGTAAGGCTACAACGTCACAAACTACAGATGTCAACGAGAAACCAAGTACAGAGTCAAGCGCAGATGCTGCGACATCTGCCACTGCACCGAAGACAGCAGCCACAACAGCAAAACCTGAAGCAAGCAAAGACAAAGATCTAGAAATTGCCAAGAAAAAGATCGAAGAAGAAGCCGCCATCAAGAAAAAAGCCGAGCAAGAGAAAGTTGATGCGGCCAAAGCTGACAACTGCAAACGCGCCAAATCTGCCAAAACAACCTTTGATTCAGGTGTTAGATTAGGACACACCAACTCAAAAGGCGAACGCGGCATCATGGACGATGCAACTCGGATGGTAGAAACCAAGCGTCTTGAAGGTATTATTGCGTCAGATTGCAAATAAACTTCGTCTAAAACCACGTTTTTGAGAGTGAAAATGCCCCTAGCCAGCATTTTTACTGCCTAAGCAGCTATAATAAATATAGCAAATCCTCAGTACTAATAGCCCGCTTTACCGCCGGCGCGGGTTTTGGCAAACAAGCCAGTTGTTCTAGCGCCTTGCTTTTGAAAGCGCTCGCGGCGAGCAACTTTGGGATCGACTTTGAGTGGCCTGTAGAGTTCTAGCCTGTCCGAATCATTCAAAACATGGCTTAAAGTCGTCTTTTTGCCCCAAATACCCAATATGTAATGCTCATCTGTTGTTAACTTCAACAAGTTAGCAGACGCTAAGGCGTCTTGAACCTTGCTGCGAGCTGGCAGAATCAGCACTTTTTCAACCACCTCACGAGGTGCAGGTGAAAAGACCAAAGTGATTGAAATTGTGTTTGAATCAACCATAAATCTGATCCGCACGCTTCACAAACGCATCAACCAAACTGGCAGCAATTTTGTCGAAAACAGGTCCCACCAATGCTGCCAAAACCGCGTTGTCAAAACCATAATTGAGATGTAGCTCAGTTTTACAAGCGCGCTGTGATGTGTCGCCTACTGGAGTGAATGTCCAAGAGCCTTCTAGGTTTGAAAAAGGGCCGTTCAGAAGTTTCATGTCAATTTGCCGGCCAGTGTCATTGATGGTGTGGGTGTTTTGGGTGGTGAATGTCTGTTTCACACCAGCCATCGCGATGCCAACCTCGGCCTGCATCGTATCTGGCGTCGCAGTGATGACCTTGGCGTGGTCGCACCAAGGTAAAAACTGGTCGTATTTGCCCACATCGGTGACTAAATTGAACATTTCTTCAGCGCTGTACCAGATGAGAACGGACTTATGGACGGATTTCATGGAAAATGTGATTTTGTATTTATAGAATTATCGCTAGTATTTTCTCGTTCATCCGTCCTTATGGCCAAATCTTCCTCCCCCGTTGCACCGCTGACCAAGCCAAAACCGCAAGCCAGCAAAGCAAAAGACGTTAAATCCGACAAGAAGCCCGTCCAAACACGTATTGCCGACAACAAAAAAGCCGCTTACAACTACTTTTTTGAAGACCGTTTTGAGTGCGGCATGGTGTTGGAAGGCTGGGAAGTGAAGTCGCTACGCGAAGGCAAAGTGCAGTTGACCGATGGCTACGTGGTGATTCGCAACAGCGAGTTGTTTCTGATTGGTTGCCAGATTAACCCCATGCACACCGCGTCCACGCACGTCAACCCTGACAATGTGCGCACCAAAAAGCTGTTGTTGCACCGTGAGCAAATCGACAAACTCATCGTCAAAGCCGAACAAAAGGGCTACACGCTGGTACCGCTTAATCTGCACTGGAAAGGCGGCAAAGTGAAGTGCGAAATCGCACTTGCCAAAGGCAAAGCCGAGCACGACAAACGCGACACCATCAAAGACCGCGAAGGCAAACGCGAGGTTGAGCGGGCGATGAAGACGCGGAATAAGTAAAATTATTGATTCCCGCTTTAGCGAAAATAATAACAATTTTTGCTATATTTTCAATAGCTAATTAGGCAGATAATACGCTGAATAGGGGCGTATTTAGCATCTAAGACCTAGGATACTGCTGCATCCACATCGCCACGATATTCCAGCTTGCCACGAATGCGGGCACGCGGGTGTATGTCTACCAAGGCATCGTACGAAGCATCGCCAATCACGGTGGCAGATCCGGTAATTTCTAGCGATTTACGTGCCACGATGCTGCCTTTGACTTTGCCTTCGATGAAAACGTAGTCTGCCTCAATCGAGGTGTTTTCGACCACACCTGTGGGACCAATATGCACGGCCCCACCTTGCTCGAAAACGATGTTGCCCAGTAATTTACCATCTACTTTGATACCGAGGTCTTTGCTGCTGTGAAAGCCGCCGTCAAAAACTGCGCCCTCGCCTATCAAGCTGCTGATGGCTTTGAGGCGGTCTGCGGGTACGAGGCGGGCGATAGTATTGTCTGTACTCATGGTAGTTTGTCCTTTTAAGTATTCTAATTTAGGGAGTTGTTTTGATTGTTAAATGGCGGTCGATTTGCAAATCAGGCGTGGCTTCATCGGTTAAATTAATCATGCTAGTGCTTGTGCTTGTGCTTGTGCTTGTACTGTTAGAGGCTGGACCACTGGGATGACTGGCATGCCCACTGCCATAAGCTGTCAAACTTGTTTTGGTGCTGCCAAACTCTAGTTGCATCCATTTTTGGGCCGCTGCATAGGCAGCGTCGTGCCCCATGTACTGCCAAACAGCCATACCACACAGTGCCGAGAGCACAGCAACCATGCCAATGACGGGTAACACCGCGCTCCAAACCAACCACACCAACCAGCGACGAAAAATGCGCCTTCTAGCCACCCATTTACCGCGTTTGGCAGCTGCTGTAAGTGCGGCTACACGAAGCTCTTCACTGGTTATCACTACTTGTTTGCTGCTGACGTGGATTTTTAAGAAACAGCTTTAGCGACGCGTTCAAGCGTAGCGTTCAAATCTGCACCATTGACTTGCAGCTGCCCGTAACGAATATGCCCATTAACAACCGATTTAGCATGCAGATCAACGCTGCCGCCGCTGGCATCAATCGTGCCGTTGCAGGTGCCCATGACAGAGACTTTGTGTGAAAAAATATCACCCTTAACAGAGCCAGTTTCCGTAATCACGATTTGAGACGTTGCACCCGCCTGCTCTTTTAAGTTACCCACTATTTGCCCCGCTATGGTAAATGTACCTTGTAGCGCGGCGTTGCCAGTAAAAGTGATGCCTTGCTCTATCATGCAAAATTTGCCAATTTTGACCACGTCAGCTACGCCCGAGCTGGCTTCGGCCTCGTCCACAGCCAGTGTTTCAACTTGGGTTAAAACTGGTGTTTTTAAAACGTCAGGCATGGCTTGACCCAGCGCAGTCATTCCGGGTTGGTCATTTTGTTGGTTGTTTGGGTAATTGATCATGCTCTGTATCTCTAAAAATACCGTATGGCTTGTGAATGGATTGAATGATAGCTAAATTCAAGCGCTTTGGTCTAATTCCGGCAGCGCTTGTATGTTTTTGATGGTTTTAAACGGGCCTTGCAAATCGGCCCCCTCATACAAGCGCAGCATTTGCGCGGTGATTGTTCCTGTCGTTGCCGCTGTGCTGGCAACATAGGCCGTCCCCATACATTCGATCACAGTGTTACTGGCATCCGCATCAACAGCGCCAATACGACCAAACACATACAAATCGCCCATCACCCGAAAGTGCCCTTGTACTTGTGCACCATGCCACACCACCAAGCGCCCCATTACCAACCCGGCGCCTGCTAAGTTGCCCTGTACCATCAAACCACCAGAAAACGACACGTCACCCTGCATGGTGGAATCGGGGGCGATGCGGTTGACGATATTCATACCCAGCGGGTCAATGACCAAATTGTCTTGCTGAGAGGCTGGTGATTGTAAGGAGTCTGTCATGTCAAAAAACGAGTAATTGTTGTACCCAGGGTAGCGTCGCGTAAGCGTAGCACAGCGCAGCACAGAGCGAAAAACCCAGTAAAAAAGCCAAAGAGCTGGACTTTTCGGAGCGTCTGCGCGCAAAGTTACCAGCCGGAAATGGCAACCCTAATGTTTTGGGTGACGCCTTGATGCGTTTTTTGAGTAGCTCATGAGCAGCTTCGGAATGCCAGACGGCAGCAGTGACGGCGTCAATGACAATGGTTGGGTGCTGGCTTAGCTTGCGCTTGGTATATGCCCGTCCCATGACAACTTCAGTAGGCAAGCCCACAATGGTGGAAGTGAAGTAGTCGTTGTCGCGCTTGGTGTTGGCGACGGCAGCTTCTAAATGGGTGGTCATGTTCGCAAGTGTAAATCAGACTAGGCTTGTTTATGGCTTAGCATGGGTCAGATGGGCCAAGGGGTGTGCTGTTTGTGGCCAGGGACTGACAAAAAAAGGAGCTACCATCGCTTCTGTCACATCGGTTATTTGAGACGGGTTCCAACGTGGCTGATGATCTTTATCCACTGCCAAGGCACGTATGCCCTCTACAGTTTCGCTCGTATTGCCAAATCGACTTAAGTGCACAGTGTAAAAACAATGGCGAACCATGCCTCGCTCCATTTGCAGATTTTGCGCTAAATCAAGCTGCCGTCCTCGGCGAATTTGCTCTAGCACGACGTGCAGCATAAGCGGTGAACGTGTGCGCAAAGTTGCTGCGGTTTGCATTGCCCAGTGCTCATTGGTGGTATCTAAAGCCGCCATGATCTGCGTCACCGTAGGTAATGAAAATATGGTGTCAATTAGGCCTTTAGCCGGCATACTTACTGCCTGAGCAGCTATTGTTTTAATAGCTTTTCCAGCGCTAAAATCAATGCCAGCAACATCATCTACCCCTTGCGTTGCCAAAGCATTCCATACGCTTGCCAGTGAATCGGCTGTCACTTTGACATCAGCCAAACCGTAAGCGATAGCCTCGTCTGCACCCATTTGCACGCCAGTTAGGGCCAAATACTCGCCCACAAAGCCTGGGCAACGGCTCAAAAAGTATCCGCCGCCGACATCTGGAAACAACCCAATCCCCGTCTCAGGCATGGCCATTTTGGTGCGTTCGGTGACGATACGGTGGCTTGCGCCCTGCGTGATGCCCATACCGCCGCCAAAAACCAAGCCGTCCATGAAGGCGATGTAAGGCTTGGGGTAGTTGGCAATCAGGTGATTCAGCGCATATTCTTCGGTGAAAAAGTCTTCCAGTTCGGGGTTGCCAGTTTGGACAGCTTGGTGAAAAAAGCGAATGTCACCACCTGCGCTGAAGTTGCCAAATGGCACATCAACGCCATCAGCCGTGGGTTTGCTCATACCCCGAATCGCTACTTGCTGGATGGCAGCGTCGTCTTGCCAAGCCAGTAATTGCGCCATCAGAGCGCGAATCATGGGCAGGCTGAGTGCGTTTAGCGCTTTGGGGCGGTTGAGGCTGATAAATCCTGTGAAACCTTTTATTTCGCAACGTATTTCCGGAATTTGCATCTTTATAGTCATCTAACTTCTATACATTTCGTATCTAACTTTGTTACTTAACTTCTTCAAAATCGATAAATCCACGTTCTACATCGGCCAAAGTCAGCCTTGCTTTGACTTTTTGACCCATGCGAGGCATTGCGCCAGGACCAGACAAGCGGCCATCTACAGGTGGGTTAAACACCCGCACCCAAACGCCTTTGTTAGATGCGCTGGTCACTATGCCGTCAAACACCTCACCTAATCGTACTTGCAGCACCAAAGCAGCTTCCGACTTGCGTACTTGGCGCTCGACTTTGTTAGCGTCGCTACCCTGCTCGTTGCAATGTTTTGCAAGTGCGTCAAGTTCTGCGTCCGAATACGGTGCAGACGCACCGACAATGGCTGCTTTGAGGATGCGCTGAGTCACTAAATCGGCAAAGCGGCGGTTTGGCGCTGTAGAGTGTGAATACGCGCGCACGGCCAAACCAAAGTGGCCGACGGGCGTTGCACCCGCCAATTGCAAGGCATACTCGCCCGCTCCCATAAGCTTGATGACAACCAAAGACAAATCGGTAAAACGCAATGGGTCAGCTTCGCGACGTTTTCTTAAAAATGCTTCTAACGCTTTTGAACCAGGCTCTACCGGCAAAACTTCACCGTAATCTTTAGCAACTTCAACAATTTTGAGCCAGCGCTCTGGCGAACGCACCACACGGCACAGTGCGGAATAGCCTTTTAATGCCAAAAATCGTGCTGTCGCGCCATTGGTTGCCAGCATCAATTCCTCAATCAACTGGCGGGCGCGGTTAGGCTGCTGTTGCTCAACATCAACCACTTGGTCACCCGAAAATACGGTACGTGATTGAATCGTCCTAAATTCCAATGCACCTTGCTCAAAACGGCGCTTGCGAAGTTTCTGCGACACGGCATCTTGGACACGGATCTGCTCGTCCATGCCAGCAACGGCTCTGACGCCATTTGGAATATCGTCCTTGCCATCTAGCCACGCCGCCACGTCGTCGTAAGCCAGCTTACAGTGGTTGTGTACTTTGGCGCGATAGATGGTGGAGGAAGCGATATTGGCTTCTGCATCAAAAACCAACTCCGTGACCATAGCCAAGCGGTCAACCTGGGGGTTGAGAGATGTTAAATCAGTGGAAAGCAGCTCTGGCAACATCGGAAAAATACGCGCAGCGGTGTAGACCGAGGTTGTATTTTGTTGAGCACCATCGTCAATGGGCGAACCTTTTTTGACCAAGGTATCCACATCCGCAATAGCGACCAAAACTTTAACCACACCGTTTGGCAAAAGCTCACAAGCCGACAGTTGGTCTAAATCGCGCGAATCTTCGTTATCGATGGAGCACCACAGCAAGGAGCGTAAATCTCGAATATCTGGCGCTGATTCTTGATGCTGCTTCTCAAACGTTGCCGCTTGATTCAACGAAGCTGTTGAAAACTCTGCCACCAAGCCACGGTCTACCATGGCTTTGACTGCTATGCGAGCGAGGTCTGCACGACCGTATTGTTTGTTCATACTGGCAATCATAGCCAATGTTTTAAGTGCAAATCGGATTTAATGCTGCGCCCTTTCGCGCATGCCCAGCCATTCATTGAATGCTAAAGCACCCAGCACCAAACCGCCGCCCAACAAAACGGGTAAGCCAGGCTTTTCGTTGGCACCAACCCAAGCCAAAGCGATTCCAAAAATGATTTCAAGCAATGCCAAGAGTGACACTTCTGGTGCTTTGAGATAGCGGGCGCAGACAACAGCCAGCGCACAAGGAATAGCTAATTGCACCAAACCCAGCATGGCGAGCCAAGCCACATCGTTCCCGGTTGCTTGAAAAGGCATCGACAGCGGCAAGGTGATTAAGCTAGAAATAAAGGCACCCACCATGACAGCCGGAACCAAATCAACATCATGCCCCTGCGCTTGCGAGTGTTGCACCAACGTCCAATTCACAGCAGCAGCAATCGGCACGCCTAAGGCTACCAACATGCCTGCAAGTTGCCTCATGTCGCTCAGATCAATTTGCGCAGCATACATATAAGCAATACCCAAGCCCGCCACCACAATCGAGGCGATGGTGCGAAGCGGTAATTTATGCCCAATAAATAACCGTGCGAATAAAGCCGTGAGCATGGGGCCCAAGGACAAAGTAATTAAGACATTGGCAACACTGGTCATCGTCAGCGCTGTCATGAATGCCGTAAACATGATGCTCCAGCAAACGCCTGACACCCACAAATACCAGCCGCCTTGCTTAAATTTAGATAGCAAGCTTTTGCCGTGAATCAAGGGTAAGATGATGAGCAGCGACACCAAGGTGAAAAAACTACGCCAAAACGTCACTTCAAAACTCTTGGCTTGCTCAAGATGGCGCGTCACCACGCCCGCGATAGACCACATCATGGTGCAGGCAATCATCAGCATGACAGCTTGTTTGTGGCTCAATTTCATATGTATGCAGATTTTTTTCAAAAACGTAGTTTCAATAAAAAAGGCGGTAAGCAAAATATGCAAACCGCCTTTAGTAGCTGCGTTATCTGTTTCTAAACAATTTAGAAGGAACGGCCAGCGCGTTTACGTTCACCTTCAGTTAAATAGCGCTTACGCAGACGAATCGATTTTGGTGTGATTTCAACCATTTCGTCGTCCTCAATAAACTCCACACCGTACTCCAAAGTACAGTCAATCGGCGGTGTGATTTTGACAGCATCTTCCTTGCCGCTGACGCGGAAGTTGGTCAGCTGTTTTGTACGTGTGGCGTTGACGATCAAATCATTGTCGCGGTTGTGGATACCCACAATCATGCCTTCATAGACTGGATCGTTCGCCTTAACGAACATACGACCACGGTCATCCAACTTACCCAAGGCATAAGTGAAAATTTCACCCGCATCCATAGAAATCAACACGCCATTTTTACGACCGCCAATGTCGCCTTTGTGCGGCTCGTAGCTGTCAAAAATATTAGAAATCAAGCCTGAACCACGCGTCAAGTTCAAGAATTCGTTGGTAAAACCAATCAAACCGCGCGCAGGAATGC
>JAAFJF010000038.1 GCA_013298815.1 Polaromonas sp.
TAATCGCAGCAACCGTAACCCATACCGTGTAGACTTGCGCTAATTGAGATTTAATTGCGCAAAGTGAAACCCAAATACTCGCCATTTATCACGTTAAAAAACGCTAATTTATCGCGAGCCGCTTCACAACGGTGCGCGAAATCACGATCAAACCAGTAAACGGCGCATTGCCGCATCAGGCAGGCGGCCATTTGCAGATGCAGGTTTTGGTCAATCAAGGTGCGGCGGTGCGACCACATACGCGTTCGTATTCGCTGATTGGTCAACCCGATGGCGAGTTTTACCGCATTGCCGTGAAGCGTTTAGACGACGGTCGCGGTGGCTCCAAAGCTATGTGGCAATTGGCTGTGGGTGACAGGTTGCAGATCAGCGAGCCGCAAAACCATTTCCCGCTTGATTTGGCAGCGTCCGCGTATTTGTTGGTGGCCGGTGGCATTGGTGTGACGCCTTTGGTGGGTATGGCGCAATTGCTAGCCCAGCAATGCGCCCAGCGCGGAGCAACGGTGCAGATGTTGTTTGGCGCAAGGTCAGAGGCGGAATTAGCTTACTTAGAGACTCTAAAAACGGTGTTGAAAACCGATTTAAAGACAGCTATCGCTGAAAAAGGTGAATACCTTGATTTTGAAGCTGAAATCGCCCAATTGCCACCCAAAGCCCAAATGTACATTTGCGGCCCCGTACCCATGCTAGACGCAGCGCGCAAAGCGTGGGCAAAGGCGGACAGGCCGTTGGCGGATTTGCGCTACGAAACTTTTGGCAGCAGTGGCCGCTTTGCGCCACAGGCCTTTAGGGTGAAAATTCCCAGACACCATTTGGATATCACCGTCCCTGCAGACAACGGCTTACTGGACGAGCTAGAAACGGCAGGCGTTCAAGCCATGTACGACTGCCGCCGTGGGGAATGCGGTTTGTGCGCTATGGATGTGTTGTCGGTCGAGGGCGAAATCGATCACCGCGATGTATTTTTGAGCGATGAAGAAAAAGCCAGCAACAAGCGAATTTGTGTCTGTGTATCGCGGGTTGTAGGGGGAATCACGCTTGATTCGGCTTACCGCGCGGACTAAGTACATCGATGTATAGATTGATGTAAACACCAATATTCAGCACTTCAAACGTAATTACACTTTCTTTTATCAACCCTAGGAGACAATATTATGAAATTTAATACCTTAGCTAAAGCAGTTTCAGTTGCTACACTGTCAATCATGGCAAGTGCCGCCATGGCGCAAGAGGTAACCCTCAAATTCCACCATATCTGGCCCGCAGCCGCGATGGCGCCTACCCGTGTGATTGCGCCTTGGTGCGACAAAGTGGCCGCAGAGTCAAACAACCGCATCAAATGCCAAATGCTGCATGCCATGTCGGGTGGCGGCACACCGCCACAGCTGGTCGACCGCGTGAAAGACGGCGTGGATGATTTGACCATCACCCTGCCTGGCTACACAGCAGGCCGCTTCCCTGCGATGGAAGTGTTTGAGTTGCCTTTTATGACCAACTCTGCCGAAGCCGGTGGTTCAGCCGCATGGGAATACTTGCAAAAGCACGGACTCAAGGAATTTCCAGGCACCAAAATTTTGGCAACTTGGGTGCATGACGAAGGCTACGTCCACACCAGCGCCAAGCAGATCAAAACCTTGGACGACTTCAAGGGCTTGAAAATGCGTGCGCCAACGCGCCAGACCAACAAACTCTTGGCCAAATTGGGCGCTACACCAGTGGGTATGCCGGTCACAGGCGTGGCTGATGCCTTGTCAAAAGGCACAATCGACGGTTTTGCACTGCCTTGGGAAGTCATTCCGGCCTTCAAGCTGCATCAAATGACTAAGTTTCACACACAAACCGACCCTACGCGCCCTTCACTTTATAGCGCAGGCTTTGTATTTGCCATGAACCAAGCCAAATACGACGCGCTGCCAGCTGATCTGAAAAAAGTCATCGACAACAACAGCGGCGCTGGCTTGTCCCGCCAAATCGGCAAAATCTGGGATGAAAGCCAAGCGGTGGGTCGCAAAGCAGCCGCTGACCGTGGCAATACCATCACGACGCTCTCTTTGGCTGAGACGGATAACTGGATCAAAGCATCCGCTCCTTTGAACGACGAGTGGGTGGCAGACATGGACAAGCGTGGACTGCCAGGCAGACAAATGCTGCAAGATGCGCGTGATTTGTTAGTCAAGCACCGTAAATAATCTGTTCTATGTTTAACGTGTTGAGACCACTGACGTGGTGGTTTGCGGTGGTCGGCTCGGCAATCGCACTGGCAGTCGGTGTGATGACCACCGTCAGTGTGGTGGGCCGGGCGTTTTTTAAATCGCCTATTCAGGGCGATGTTGAGCTGACGCAGTTGGGTATTGCGCTGTCCATTTCTTTGTGCATACCGTGGTGTCAGTTACGCGGTGCCAATATTATTGTGGACTTTTTCACGCAAGATATTTCTACCAAAAAGCAAGGTTTTTTAGACGCGATAGGCGCAGCTTTGGTGGCGTTAATGTGCTTGCTACTAGCTTGGCGCACAGGCGTGGGCGCTATGGCCGTACGCGAGGCGCAGGAAAGCTCCATGATTCTCGGTCTGCCCATGTGGTGGGCGTATGCGTCCTTGGCACCCGGTTTGGCGTTGGGAGGTGTGGTGGCTTTGGTGCAATCATGGATGCGTTTGACGAACCAAGCGCTTGTAGATGCTGACAATGATGCCCAAGGGGAGCCATCATGACGCCTACACTTATTGGCCTTTTGATGTTTGCTGGCATGTTATTGCTCATGGCCGTGCGGGTGCCGATTGCAGCGGCCATGTTCATTCCCGGTGCGCTGGGCTACATGGCCATCAGCGGCGATGTAGCGATGCTTAACTTACTCAAAGGCAGCGCAGTGGCGCGTTTGACCGTTTATGAGCTCAGTGTCATCCCGCTGTTTTTGCTGATGGGGCAGTTTGCCACGCAAGGTGGTTTGAGCCGTGATTTATTTCGTGCAGCCGCCGCCTTTGTCGGGCATATTCGCGGTGGTTTGGCCATGGCTGCCATCATGAGTGCTGCAGCATTTGGTGCGGTGTGTGGTTCATCGGTGGCTACATCTGCCACCATCACGCAAGTGGCCTACCCCGAGATGAAGGCCAATGGCTACCATGGTCGTTTGTCAACCGCCACGCTAGCCGTTGGCGGTACGTTGGGTATTTTGATTCCGCCGTCAGTGCCGCTGGTGGTGTATGCCATTTTGACCGAGCAAAATATTGCCAAGCTTTTCGCTGCCGCTATGGTGCCCGGTATTTTGGCTATGCTGGGTTATTTGGTCGTTGTAGCTTTGTACTGCCGTGTTCGGCCAGAGTTTGCTACACCAACTGCACCTGTGGCTTGGGCAGATCGGGGCAAGGCTTTGGTAGCGATTTGGCCCATCGTGGGGATTTTTGTGATCGTGTTTGGCGGTATTTACGGCGGTATTTTCTCCCCAACTGAGGGTGCGGCTATTGGCGCTTTGTTGACCTTCGCTGTCGGATTGGCGCGGCGTGAACTGGGCCCTGCGGGCATCAAGCGGGCACTGGTGGCTTCTGCCGAAACGAGCGCCATGGTTTTTATGATTTTTCTGGGAGCAGACATGATGAACGCCTCACTAGCGCTCACCGAGATGCCAGCCCGGATTGCAGACTGGGTCACACATTTGCCGATTTCACCACTCCTAGTTGTTAGCACTGTGTTGGTCTTGTATGTGGTGCTGGGTTGTGTGATGGATGAGTTGTCAATGTTGCTGTTGACCATTCCGGTGATTTTCCCAGCCATCATGGGGCTGGAGCTTTGGGGTTTGGAGAAAGACATGAAGGCGATTTGGTTCGGTATTTTGGTGCTGATGACCGTTGGTATTGGCTTGATAGCGCCGCCCGTGGGGCTTAACGTTTATGTCGTCAACAACCTTGCGCGTGATGTGCCCATGGGTGAGACTTACAAAGGTGTATTCCCCTTTTTAGCTTGGGATGCCTTGCGCGTCATGTTGTTGCTTTTCTTTCCCGCAATTAGCCTGTGGTTGGTGACTGTGTTGTTTAAATGATAACTATCCTGTCTGCTTCGCGACACCTCTAGGGTTAAGCCTATGGCGAGCTTTAGAAAAGCAGCGCAAGATGGCAGTTGAACCCATGTTCTTCGTGGTTCTCAACTTCATTTAAAACAAGGATAGGTATGCAAATATCATTTAAGAAAATCAATGTTCGCTTGGGGCTGGCGCTAGCTGCCGCAGCACTCATCGCTGGTTGTAGCGATACGGCCACGTATTACAAGTACAGCCAAGTGGTCGTGTTTGGCGCTAGTTTGTCTGATACGGGTAATGTATTCGCTGCCACAGGCGGCAAAACACCTGGCCCTGCGCCCTATTACTATGGTGGACGTTGGTCAAACGGCCCGTTGTGGATTGAAAACGTTGCAGCGGAAGTTGGCAAAACTGTCACGCGTTCGTCTGCTGGCGGTACGAATTTCGCATACGGCGGTGCGAAAACCTGCACAATTACTGGCGTCACTTCTTCAGTGCCAGATATGTGTACCCAAGTAGCGCTCTTCTTGGGCGCAACGGGCGGTAAAGCAGACAGCGAAGCACTTTACGTGATTGATGCAGCCAGTGTAGGTAACAACATGTTGGCAGTGTTGGGTTCAAATGGTGCGATTCCTAACTCAGCAGTCACAGCGGTGGCTCCTGCTGATACCGCCGCTATGATGCAGCAGCTATACAATGCTGGCGCAAGACGTTTCTTGGTGACCAATGCCCCAGACGTAGGTGCAACGCCATACGTCAAAAGCCTGGGTGCGCAAGCATCTGCTGGCGCAACAGCTTTGTCCAGTGGGTTTAATGCAGGTTTGACCAGCGCCATGAATGGCTTCAAAGCCACCAACGGTGCAGCCAAAGTGGCGATTGCGGATTTCAATGGTACAAGCGCAGCGGGCTTAACAAACACCACTGCACCATGCTTAAACCCAACGACATTTGAAATTTGTGCTGCGCCAGACACATACCAGTACTGGGATCCGTTCCACCCTACGGCAGCCACGGGTCGTCGTTTAACAACAACTGCTTTAAACGCTATTGCAGAATAACCGCTAACCTACGTTGAGGTAAGCCGCTCTGAAATCAAATTTCAGAGCGGCTTTTCTTTTAAACGCAATGCGGCATCGTAAAGCGCGTTGCGCGGGGCACCGGTAATATCTGATGCAAGTTTGACGGCGGTTTTCAAAGGCAATTCAGCTAGAAGCAGTTTCAATATGCGTGGTGTATCCTCATTTTCAGTGACGGCAGTTAGCGGATGCAACACCAGCACAAATTCTCCACGTAGACGGTTGCTGTCTTGTTGCAGCCAGTTGGTAAACTCACGCGCTGCAAATGTTGCAATGTCTTCAAATTGTTTGGTCAGTTCACGGCCAATGGTGATGCGTCGATCACCTAAAACGTTCAGCGCTTTTGATACCGCTTCGATGCGGTGCGGCGCTTCTAAAAGCACGATTGAACACGTGATTGCTTGAAGTTCCAAAATTGCTGCATCGCGTTCCATGGCTTTCGTGGGCAAAAAACCCATAAACGTGAACTGGTCGCTTTGCGTGATGCCTGCGACACTTAGCAGGGTGGTCACGCTGCTTGCACCCGGCAAGGGCACGACGCGGTAGCCAGCGGCACGTACCCCAGCGACGAGTTTAGAGCCTGGATCACTTACGCCGGGTGTACCCGCATCGCTGACAAAAGCTATACGCTCGCCGCGTTGTAAACGGCTGATGATTTGCTCGGTAGCCTCAAGCTCATTGTGCTGATGCACCGCAAGCATAGGCTTGCCGCTACCCACGTTGATGCCGTAGGTTCGCAGCAGCGGTTGTGTGTGGCGGGTGTCTTCACATGCAATTGCGTCGACCAGATTGAGTACATGCAACGCGCGTAAAGAAATATCTGCCAAATTACCAATAGGTGTTGCAACGACGTACAAAGTTGCTATGGGATAGTTTTGCTTACCTGCAGCATCTTGAGCCGTTGTTAAGCAGCTGCTCCATTGGGCGTTCAGTGTTAAAGTTTGTGATGTATCCATCAATGTATTTAATCTTGTGTTCTTTGCTTTGTCATGAAAGTTTCAACATCTGCCACGACCAAATCTAAAGGCGATGCCGCAGAAGATGCCGCTTTGTTGCATTTGCAGTCTGCAGGTTTGAAGCTATTCCAGCGTAATTATCGAACACCTGGTCGCGGTGGCGGTGAAATCGATTTGATTATGCGAGATACGGATGGTACTTTGGTATTTGTCGAAGTACGACAGCGTGCTGGTGCACTGTTTGGCGGCGCAGCAGCCAGTATCAGTGCCACCAAACGTAATCGCATCATTTTTGCTGCAAAGTACTATTTGATGAAGCTTACCCGCGTTCCTGCGTGCCGATTTGATGTTGTATTGGTCGAAAACAACATCACGTGGCTCAAAGCCGCTTTCGAAGCAGCGTGACACCCCGTAACATTAATTGAAGAACCAGACACATAGGTATTTGTAACACGGGTTATCATTGACCACATGTTAGAGCAACGCATAGAACAAAATTTCATAGATAGCGCAGACTTGAAGTACCAGTCTGCACAAGTATTAAGTAAACCCATCGCAGAGGCTGTGCAAGCCTTGCTGTCCTGTGTCACCAGTGGCGGCAAGGTGTTAGCCTGCGGTAACGGTGGTTCAGCCGCCGACGCCCAACATTTTGCGGCGGAATTTGTAGGGCGCTACGAGCGCGAACGCCCTGAATTAGCTGCGTTAGCGTTGACAACGGACAGCTCCATCATCACCGCCATAGCCAATGACTACGATTTCAGCGTGATTTACGCCAAGCAGGTGCGTGCACTCGGACAGGCAGGTGATGTGTTGATCGCCATCACCACCAGCGGTAATTCGGACAATGTCTTAAAAGCCATAGAAGCTGCGCATGAACGGGATATGACGGTCATTGCGCTGACAGGCAAGGGTGGCGGCAAGATGGTTGCCGCATTGCGTGAAACCGATGTGCACATTTGCGTGCCGCACGACAGAACCGCTCGCATTCAAGAGGTGCATCTTTTGGCCTTGCACTGCTTGTGCGATGGTGTGGATCAACAATTATTAGGTGAAAAGGAGTCTGTATGACTATGTTTGATAAATTACAAAAATCGTCATCAACCATGGTTAAGACGCTTGTTCTTACCAGTGTGCTGAGCAGTTTAGGTGGTTGCGCCGCCTTGGTTGTGGGCGGTGTTGTGGCTGGCACCGTCATGGTAGCCACTGACCGTCGCTCCTCAGGCGCACAGTTGAACGACGAAGGCATAGAAATTCGATCAGTCAATCGTTTAAAAGAAAAATTTGGTGAACGCGGCAATTTCAATGTCACCAGTTACAACGGCCGTGTACTACTGACCGGTGAAGTTGCTGGAAGTAGCGATAAACTTGCCGCTGAACAGCTGGTTTTTCAAGTTGAAAATGTCAAACTCGTGGTGAACGAGCTGACGATCGCGGGTAGTACGTCGACTTTAAAAGAGCGCTCCAACGATACATTGCTCACAACTCGGGTCAAATCAGGCTTGGTCGAATCAAAAGAGCTGCCGTTCAATGCTTTCAAAGTCGTTTCAGAACGCGGTGTGGTTTATTTGATGGGCCGAGTTTCTCAACGTGAGGCTGATGCTGCCACTGAGATTGCGCGTGGCGTTTCTGGTGTTGTTAAAGTGGTGCGTAGTTTTGAGATCATCAGCGAAGAAGAGGCCAAACAAAAGTAAGGCCTCGAATTTAGGTGCTGAGCTACGCAATAAGCAACGGCAGCTTTAGAGCACCATAAAGTGCTCGGTACCTTCAGCTAAATTCTTATTTTTGCCGCGCTCACTGGATAGTTTGATTTGCAATCGCAAATCGTTCACGGAATCGGCATTGCGCAACGCATCTTCGTATGAAATCGTGAACGACTCGTAAGCGTCAAACAACGCTTGGTCAAAAGTCTGCATGCCTAGGTTGCGGCTTTTCTTCATGATTTCTTTGATTTCAGTGACCTCGCCTTTAAAAATCAAGTCAGAGATCAAAGGCGTATTCAGCATAATCTCGATAGCGGCTGTACGACCTTTGCCGTCTTCTTTGGCGACCAAACGTTGCGATACAAAAGCGCGTAGGTTGAGTGACAAGTCCATCAGCAATTGCGCGCGGCGCTCCTCTGGGAAGAAGTTGATAATCCGGTCAAGCGCCTGATTAGCACTGTTGGCGTGTAAAGTGGCTAGACACAAATGACCCGTTTCAGCAAAAGCGATGGCGTGTTCCATGGTTTCGCGGTCACGAATCTCACCCATCAAAATGACATCAGGTGCTTGTCGTAGTGAGTTTTTCAACGCTGCACCCCAACTTTCAGTGTCAATACCGACTTCGCGCTGCGTAATCACGCAATTTTTATGCGGATGTACAAATTCGATAGGGTCTTCAATACTGACGATATGACCATGGCTGTGCTCATTGCGCCAGTCAATCATCGCCGCCATGGTGGTTGATTTTCCAGAACCCGTGGCACCCACTAAAATACACAAACCGCGCTTTGCCATAGCTACTTCTTTGAGAACTTGGGGCGCTCCCAAACTATCGATTGTGGGAATAACGGCAGGAATGGTCCGCAACACCATGCCCACATGCCCTTGCTGCATGAAGGCGCTGACACGAAAACGGCCAATTCCAGTCGGTGAAATCGCGAAATTACATTCTTTGGTGCGTTCAAATTCTGCAATTTGTTTGTCATTCATGATGGCGCGGGTTAACGCCAAGGTGTGTTTAGCAGACAAAGAATGCGTGGACACCTTGGTCACCATGCCATCGACCTTGATGGCTGGCGGAAAGTCGCAAGTGATGAACAAATCGCTGCTGTTGCGAGACACCATCAACCGCAGAAGGTCGTTGATGAATTTACTGGCTTGTTCGCGTTCCATGATTTTTTCCTAATAAAGTGGATTCGTTTAGCCGTGATTAACCAGGGAAATTCTCTGGTGTTTTGGCTTTGCCACGGGCTTCAGCACTGGTAATCAAATTACGTTTGACCATTTCAGTCAAGTTTTGATCCAGTGTTTGCATGCCTACGCTGTTACCAGTTTGGATCGAGGAGTACATTTGCGCAACCTTGCCTTCGCGAATCAAATTGCGAATCGCGCTGGTGCCAATCATGATTTCATGAGCCGCCACGCGACCCGAGCCGTCTTTGGTTTTGCACAGTGTTTGTGCAATCACCGCTTGCAAGGACTCTGACAGCATGGCGCGCACCATTTCTTTCTCTTCGGCGGGGAAGACATCAATGATACGGTCAATCGTTTTGGCCGCGCTTGATGTATGCAAGGTGCCAAAGACCAAATGCCCCGTTTCCGCCGCTGTCATCGCCAGGCGAATCGTCTCCAGATCGCGCATCTCACCCACCAAAATTGCATCTGGGTCTTCACGCAGGGCTGACTTTAAAGCTGCTGCAAAGCTTTGGGTGTGCGGTCCTACTTCGCGCTGATTGACCAAACATTTCTTAGAGTTGTGCACAAACTCAATCGGGTCTTCCACCGTCAAAATGTGACCGTATTCGTTTTCATTGAGGTAGTCCACCATGGCGGCCAATGTGGTTGATTTGCCAGAGCCTGTGGGCCCAGTCACCAGAACCAAACCACGCGGCTTCATGGCCAATTCGGCAAAAATCTTAGGCGCATTGAGTTGCTCTAGCGTTAAGATTGTGGACGGGATGGTTCGAAACACCGCTCCCGCGCCTCGGTTTTGGTTAAACGCGTTCACACGAAAACGAGCTAACCCTTCAATTTCAAACGAAAAATCAATTTCTAAAAATTCTTCATAAAGTTTGCGTTGGCCGTCGTTCATGATGTCATAGACCATGGCGTAGACTTGTTTGTGGTCCAGCGCCTCGACATTGATGCGTCGCACATCTCCGTGCACGCGAATCATAGGCGGCAGTCCAGCGGATAAGTGCAAGTCCGAAGCCTTGTTTTTTACGCTGAAAGCTAAAAGTTGTGTGATATCCATGGTTGAATTGTTCCCTAGACTGTTTTCTAGATGTTAGTGATTGCAGTTTGCATTTATAGTTAATTATGACCAACATTCAGCAAAATATAGCCACAGTACGCGAGCGGATTCAACTAAGTTGCCACAAAGCAGACAGAAATAGTGACGATGTGACGCTTTTAGCGGTTAGCAAAACCGTATCTGCTGAAAACATCAAGCTAGCTGTAGCCGCAGGGCAGCGCGATTTTGGCGAAAACTACATTGCTGAGGGGGTTGAAAAAATCATCACTTTGGCTGCAGAAACAGCGCAACATAACTTGCAGTGGCACTGCATTGGCCCCGTGCAAAGTAACAAAACCCGTTTGGTCGCGCAGCATTTTGACTGGGTACACACAGTAGACCGCTTAAAAATTGCCGAGCGCTTGAATGAACAGCGCCCTGCGGATGCCAAACGTCTGCAAGTGTGTATTCAGGTCAACATCGACAACAGCCCCAGCAAGTCTGGTGTTGCGCCGGATGAGGTGTTGGCTTTGGCACAAGAGATAGCCAAACTACCGCGCTTGCAGCTGCGTGGAATCATGGCTATACCTGATATACCAATCAGCACACAAGGTAATTTTGCTATGAATAATATAGCTATTGAGGCAGTATATACGCCGGCTAGAGTCCTATTTGAACACCTAAATGCGCTGAATTATGATATCGATACGCTGTCTATCGGTATGAGTGCCGATTTGGAGCCCGCGATTCAATCGGGTAGCACTATGGTGCGTGTAGGCTCGGCTATTTTTGGAAGCCGAGCTTAGCTCTAGTTGCATCCGCTTATTTTTTAGCTTGTTCCATTTTTTTTGCCATCTCCTCCATCTGTTTGGCAAAAGCTTCCATTTTTTGAGCATCAAACTTCACTTCACCTTCGGGTGTTTTGATGGTAATAGCCGCCGCATCAGTACCGCCTGCAGCAGCCGGCGTGGTGGTGATAGTGGCATTGCCCTTGGGTGTACTGATCGTCATTTCAGCTGGTGCGTCTTTTGCAGAGCTGCCTGCTTTGGAGTTGACCTTGATCTCGCCCATCGGGGTACTGATGGTCGCATCGCTACCACCCATACCCATACCTATACCGCCCATAGAAGGCGTAAACGCCCGGCTGACAGCACCCAGCACCACGCTAGAGATGATGCTCGCAATGATGAGCACCACCATGTAAACAATCGTTTTTTCTTTTGGGTTTTTCATCAACACAGGCAAGCCAAGGTACATCACGTAAAGTGAATACAGCGCCACGAGCAGGCCGATGATGCTCAAAGCTGGCAATATATTAAAGATGCCCGCCAGCATCATGGGTGTGCCGCCAAACACGGCTAATTTCAAGCCCTGTACCAAATCACTTTTGCCGCCAAAGGTTGGGGCCAAGGCGCTGGTCAGCCAGCCCATGCCGAACGTCATGACCACAGACAAAACATAGGTGGTAATCATCATCGCCAAGCCACTGGCAAACGGAATGCGGAAGTTAAATCCAAAACCACCGATTCCCACCACCGACAAGCCAATAAAACTGCAAATCGCAGGAATTGCCGCCAAAATCAACAAATAAGGCACAAAAAGCGATTTCGCATCGTGTTTCTCAGCCTCAATGACGGGCCAAGTGGCCGCTGGGTTGAGTGTGATGGCTTTGGCGCGTTCGACGATATCCATGAAGAAACCTTTGTAGATTAATGTTATTAAAAGATTATAGGCAGCCAATATGCAACTTACAAGCTACCGAAAGATATAGAACTGCAACATGCTTGAGCACGGCACGGGCTGTGGCGTTTATGATTGACCCATGTTTAGTTACCGCCACGCCTTCCATGCCGGCAACCATGCGGATGTGCTCAAGCACGCCACATTGATTGCCATTCTCAACCACTTGCTTGAAAAAGACGCCGCCTTGATGGTGGTCGACACCCATGCCGGCGCAGGTTTGTACCGCTTAGACGGCGACTATGCCGAAACCAGCGGCGAATCGCTCGAAGGTTATAAAAAGCTGGTGCAAAGCCAGCTGCAGAGCCAATCACAGATTCAAAATGAGACTAAATTAGCAGACAAAAAAACGCCTAAAAAAGAGGCTGTAGCTGTTGTATCTACTGCCTCAGTAGCTACTAAAAAAGCAGCAAAATCTGCGATGCCTGTAGCACTTGCTCCGCTGTTGCAAAATTACCTTGCGGCAGTTGCAGAGTTCAACAAAACCGGTAGCCACCGCGTGTACCCAGGCTCGCCTTTCATCATTCAGCAGCTCTTGCGTGAGCATGACAAGCTCAAACTGTTTGAGCTGCACCCCACCGACTCGCGCACCCTCATCGACAACATTGCCCAACTAAACGCAGGCCGAAAAATCGCCGTGTTGGCGCAAGATGGCTTTGAAGGCGTTAAAAAGTTCCTGCCACCGCCTGCACGTCGTGCGCTGGTGTTGTGCGACCCTAGTTATGAGATGAAAGACGACTATGCCCGCGTGCTAGCCATGGTGCAAGACGCGATGGTGCGCTTCGCCACTGGCACCTACGCCGTTTGGTACCCCATCATCCCACGCCCAGAGGCGCACGATTTGCCGAAACGCCTCAAAACCTTGGCGACCAAATTGGGTAAAAGCTGGCTGCACGCTACGCTAACCGTCAAATCCAGCAAGATAACGACTGACTTAGAGGGTGAGACCGTCCGCCCTGGCCTGCCGGCCAGCGGCATGTTCATCATCAACCCGCCCTTCACCCTGAAACCCGCCCTAGCGCTGGCTTTGCCTCAGATGGTGGAAGCGCTGGGACAGGATAAGAATGCGTCGTTTGGGTTGGAATCGGGCGGCTAAGGGCGCTAAGTCGATCAGAATTGTTCATCACAGACGTAAAAAAGCCCTGCATGCAGGGCTTTTTTGTAAGCGATAGGAATTACTGTTTGGTGTAAGGAGAATACTTGCCCCAGCCTGTAGCCGTTGAAACGTTTGCACCGTCTGCCATGTACAAGCGTGCACCATCAACCACCATGTAGCCAGGTAGTGATGTGCCGTCCGAGAACGTAGCTACATATGAATCTGTGGTTGCCCCCAAAAATTGAGCTTTTGAGCCTAGAGCATAATTTGTAGTGGAGGCGGCATTGCTGCTCCACGTACCGGCCGTATTTTTACATGCAGCATCCGAGAAAACAGAGTCCAAAACGGTTGAGCCGATCAATACCGTACTACTGGATTTGGTCAATGTGCGGATGCGTTTCGTATAAACAGTTCCGTTGCTTGAGTCTGTAGAGTAACAAACTGACTTCCAAGTGCCCACGTAAACATCTGTTGCATCACTGGCGTCACCGCCGCCGCAAGCAACCAAAGTCGCTGCAGCCAATACCGCCAAACTCAATTTCAAAACGTTTTTCATGTGTTTCCTTTAAATGAATACAAACTTTACAAAGCAGACACAATTTATCATGTTGCTTAACGCTTATTCATCAAAAGAACGCTCGCACAGCATCAACTCTTCAAAAACATCCGATAAACGGGATTATTTGTCTCTTCAACGTGGGGATAACCCAATGTTTTTAAAAAAGTATCAAAAGCTTTGTTGTCTTTAGTATTCACTTGCAAGCCCACCAAAATCCGCCCGTAGTCAGCGCCTTGGTTGCGGTAATGAAACAGGCTGATGTTCCAATCAGGTCGCATGGCGCTCAAAAACTTCATCAGCGCACCTGGCCGCTCAGGGAACTCAAATCGCAGCAACCGCTCGTCTTTGGCTAGCAAAGAGTGCCCGCCAACCATGTGGCGGATGTGGTCACGCGCTAGGTCATCATGGGTCAAATCCAGCGCTTTGAAGCCGCTTTTAGTCAAGGTCTGCGCGACTTTGACGCTCTCGCCCTTTACCGTCGTTGTTAAACCCACAAATACGTGCGCTTTGTGAGCGTCGCTGATGCGGTAGGTAAATTCGGTGATGTTGCGTTGTGCAAGGGGTGCTAAATCTTCTGTTTTAGAGGTATTTGTGGCTTTAGCCAATGTATTTGCTGCCTGAGCAGCTATGTTTTTAGGAGCGTTTTTGGGTGATTCGCCGCCTGACGGCGAATGGCCCACCGCTTTCAGTTTGCCTCCCGCTGGTAAGCTGCCCCCCTTTGGCAAGGTTCCTAGCAACTCACAAAAGCGCTTGAAGCTGCCGCGCTCTTCGGGAATGGTCACCGCAAACAGCGCTTCGCGCTCCTCGCCCACCTCTGCCCGTTCAGCGACGAAGCGCAGGCGGTCAAAGTTCATATTGGCACCACACAAAATCGCTGCAAAAGTCTTGCCTTTGACCTTGTGTTTCGACACGTATTGTTTGATGGCAGCTACAGCCAGTGCGCCAGCGGGTTCGACTATGCTGCGGGTGTCGGTAAACACGTCTTTGATGGCGGCGCATACCGCATCAGTGTTTACCTCGATGTAATCATCCACCAAGCCAGAGTGAACGACGCGAAAGGTCTCTTCCCCCACCAATTTCACTGCCGTACCGTCTGAAAACAAGCCCACATCGGGTAAAGTGACGCGCTTTTTCGCTTTGACGGACTGAATCATCGCATTCGAGTCGTTCATCTGCACGCCGATGACCTTGATAGTGGGGTTGACCGCCTTAATGTAGTTGGCCACGCCTGAAATAAGTCCACCGCCGCCTATAGCGACAAAAACAGCGTCCAAATCGTTCAAATTCTGTGTCTGTAGCTGCTGCAGCATCTCCATCGCCACCGTGCCCTGGCCGGCAATCACGTCAGCATCGTCAAACGGGTGAACGAAGGTCAAACCTTGCTTTTTCTCAAGTGCAACAGCGTGGGTATAAGCATCGGAATAACTGTCACCAAACAACACGACTTCACCGCCAAAGCCTTTGACGGCATCGACTTTGAGCTGTGGCGTCGTCGTTGGCATCACAATCACCGCGCGAATACCCATTTTTGATGCGGACAGGGCCACGCCTTGCGCATGGTTGCCTGCCGATGCGCAAATCACACCTTTCTTGAGTTGCGCCGGCGTCAAGTTCGCCATTTTGTTGTATGCACCGCGCAATTTGAAACTGTGCACTTCCTGCTGGTCTTCTCGCTTGAAAAGCACAGTGTTGCCCAAGCGCTGACTCAGGTTTTTGGCGATTTGCAACGGGGAGATAATCGCCACATCGTAGACACGGGCGTTGAGGGTTTTTTGCAGGTAATCTTGGGGTGTTAACCCGGATGTAAGTGTTTTGCTCATGCCGCAATGATAAACGTAGCAAAAAGGTCAAAAAAAAGCCCCGAGTCGCAAATAAATGCAGCTTGGGGCTTAATCCATCTTTTCAGAGGATGGAGGAGACAATCAGTGCTTTCAATAAAATAGGTAACTATTAATTGTTGGCTTGATGTAAGTTTACCGAAAAAAGCGCGTTTTGTACAAAATAACTTAGAGTAAACCCTCAATTTTGTGTGCTTATATGAGACAAATTACCGTAATTCGGCAATTTCACAACAAGTCGGCGTGATTTGAGATGATGTCGTAACAATTTTTAATTTCAAAGTTTTAACAAAATTTTAAATACCAAAGGAAAACAGCATGGAATGCACCGTTAGTTGGACCGGCAATACCGGCGCGCGATCAGGCATGGGCTTTGTTGCCGAAACAGGCAGTGGTCATATTTTGAATATGGATGGCGCGCCAGACGCAGCCAAGCCAGAAAACGGCGGTCAAAACTTGGCAGCACGGCCAATGGAGTTATTGCTTGCTGGCACGGGCGGCTGCACGGCTTACGACGTGGTGTTGATTTTGAAGCGCGGCCGTTTGGATGTGCGTGGGTGCAGTGTCAAAATCACCTCAGAGCGGGCAGAGACTGACCCCAAAGTGTTCACAACCATCAACATGCATTTCACGGTGACGGGTAAAGACATTCCTGCTAGCGCGATTGAACGCGCCATCAAAATGAGCCATGACAAATATTGCTCTGCCAGCATCATGTTGGGCAAAACAGCGCATATCACGACGAGTTTTGAGCAAAAAGAAGCTTGAACTCATATAAATACGCACCTATAAAATACGCACCTATAAAATACGCATCTATAGCCAGCGTATTTACTGCCTAAAAGGCTATACTTTTAATAGCAAAAAGTATATTAAATCCGATGCGCCACTGTTGTCATTACTTTAGAGGCGGCGGCCATCATCGCTTTGACAGGAGCTGGTAAATCTGTAGCGCCCAATTCACGCATCTTTTGTCTCGCCTCTTGACCGTGGCGCGCCTCGTCCGCTTTCATTTCCGTCACAATAGCACGCGAAATGTGGTCGCCAGCTGGCAGCAAGTCCAAATGGTTGCCTAAATGGGACTCTACTTGCGCTTCGGTTTCAGAAACAAAACCAAAACTCACAGCATCGCCCAGTTTGCCAGCAATCAAACCCAGTCCAAAAGCACCGGCGTACCACAGCGGGTTTAGCAGGCTGGGGCGTGCGCCTAATTCTTGTAAACGGGTTTGTGTCCACGCCAAGTGGTCTGTTTCTTCTTTGGCCGCCGCCAAAAAATGTTTTTTGGTTGCAAGGTTGTTTGTGGCCAACGCGCCGGCTGAGTAGAGGGCTTGGGCACAAATCTCACCCACATGGTTAACCCGCATCAAGGCGCCTGCTTGGGTTTTATCAATATCGCTCAACTCTGCTGGGTGTTCGTCCAGTGTAGTAGGTTGCGTAAAAGCGCGTGAAGCACGCGGTGGGGCAAAAAGTGTGCGAAGTGCAGTATCGAGGGTAGGAATCAAACTGTTCATGATGCCGATATTAACGCGATGTGGTGATTTGTTGCAACTGAACAACAAATATCAAATAAATAGCCCTATTTCACCTAAAGAGTTTGCAACGTAACGGTAGCTTTGGTTCAATAGAGTCAGCTTCCGAACAGGAGGTTGGCCCGGGCTTCTGGCGGCGTGAACCAAATCACACTTGTGTGATAAATGTCACACAACGGACCGGAGCCCTTTGTTTAACCTTGGAGAATTTTTAAATGAAAAAGACACTATTGGCACTCGCAGTTGTTGCAGCTTCTGGCGCAGCATTCGCACAATCCGCAACTTTGAGCGGTTCATACGTTTTCGGTTACCAGTCAACTAAAGTTGGCGGCGTGACTACTGCTGGTATCGGTACAGATACAGCTGCTATCGCATTGGTTGCTACAGAAGACCTCGGCGGCGGCTTGAAAGCTACTGCTAAAGTGTCACTCGGTGGCATGATGCGTGACGGCGCTGGTACAGGCGAAGATGCTTCTTTGTCATTGTCTGGCGGTTTCGGTACATTGACTATGGGTTCTATCGAATCTGATGACGGCTTGTCACGTGCTTACGCAGGTGCTCCAGTTATCGGTTTGGACGGCAAAGTTCACGGTGGCAACACAAACATCGACGTCATTGGCTACACATCTCCACAATTGGCTCCAGGCTTGACAGCTGGTGTGTCATACGTTGACCGCGGTACAACTGTTGGAACTGGCCTAGCAGCTGGTACAACTGGTGCAGCTTCAGCTCAGCCATCATTGACTGGTAACTTGACATACGGCGCTGGCCCTATCTCTGCACGTTTTGACGTGACTTCATGGACTCGCCAAAGCGCTGCTGACGTGACTTCAAACACCAACAAGAACCGTTTCCGCGTTTCTGGTAACTATGACCTCGGCATGGCTAAAGTTGGTTTGGGCTACGCTCAGTTGAAGCGTACAACTGGTACTAAGACAACTCAATTGGAAGCTGGCGTTTCTGCTGGTTTCGGCGCAACTACAGTTGGTGCAGTGTACGAAGAGTTGAAAACAACTGGCGCAGCTAAGAAATCTGGCTTCACCGTTGGTGCACAGTACAACTTGAGCAAGCGTACAAACGTGAGCGCAGGCTACGCAACTTGGAAAACAGCTGGCGCGTCATCTGACACTAGCTTCCGCGTTTTGGTCGGTCACTCTTTCTAAATCCCAAACTAGCGTAAGCTAGTTTGTTAAAAATTAATTAGCGCAAGCTAATTAAAGATTAAAAAGATAAAACCCGTTGCACCTCGGTGCAGCGGGTTTTTGCATTTTAGAGAAGCTACATGCTTATAAATTTAGCAATAATCAATCATCGAGATTTGAGAGACAAAAAACATGTCATTGAAACTGGCAAGCAAAACTATTGCAGTGGTCGCGCTAGCTATGCTTTTAGGTGCATGTTCCCATGTAACTAAAGATGCTCTGCCAGATCAAGCAGATGCTCCAAAGTCGGAGCAGAACGACTTTTTTGTTGGCTGGCGGCACTATGTCTTGCCAGGTAAAGCGGCGACGCTGTACACGCTAGACCGTCTGGACGGCCGCGCTGCTTTGATGGCGAAAGCAGGCACTTCTGCCAGCATGATGCGATCCGATGTGAATATTCCTGCATTTCAGCTTGATGAAGTTAGTTTTTCTTGGCAAGTGCCTCAACTCATAGAAACAGCTGATTTGGCAGAACGCGATGCGGACGATTCGCCTGTACGTGTGGTACTGGTGTTCGAGGGTGATAAGAAGAAGTTTTCAGCGAAAAATGCCATGTTGTCTGAGCTGGCTCAGGTTTTGACAGGTGAACCTTTGCCGTATGCCACGTTGATGTATGTGTGGTGTAACAAGCGACCCTCTGGCAGCGTGGTCGTGAATCCTAGGACGGACAGAATACGCAGTATCGTTGTCGAGTCTGGCAAAAAAAATCTACGCCAATGGCGTGACTACAAGCGCAAAATTCACAGCGATTTTGAAAAAGCGTTTGGCGAAGCACCCGGCAAGCTGTTAAGCGTAGCGGTTATGACCGACAGTGATAACACCAAGACACAGATTTCAGCCGCATATGGCGGTGTAAACTTTGTGAAAAAATAAGAACTAAGCTGAACCTTTTTAAGCGTAACGCTTGCTGCGTAAATTATTTTTCATACCTTGCAACATAGGCTGCAATTTGCTACCCCCAATGCGCAGTGCCACGCAGGTTGCCAGTATGTCAATAATCATCAAATGCATCAAGCGCGACACCATGGGGCTGTACTTGTCAAAGCCTTCGGGGTGATCGGCTGCTAGGTGGATATTCCCTGCTGATGCCAAGGGCGATCCGCTGGTGGTAATGACAATCGTGGTGACACCGTTTTTGCGTGCAATGTCGCAAGCATCCATCAAATCACGGGTTCTGCCTGAGTTTGAAATAATCACCACGCAATCGCCCGCTCCCAGCATAGATGCGCTCATCACTTGCATGTGGCCGTCGCTGTAGGCAATGGTGTTTAAGCCCAGTCTGAAAAATTTATGCTGTGCGTCCTGCGCCACAATGCCTGAGTTTCCCGCACCGTAAAACTCGATACGTCTGCCCGTTGTGTGCGTTTCTGCCAAAGTGATAACGGCTTTTTCAATGGCGCCGGTGATGGCGTCATTGCGGTACTTCAAAAATGCTGCAACGGTGTTGTCTATCACTTTCACCATCACATCGCCGGTTTTGTCATCTGCATCCACGCTGCGATGAATAAAAGGCACGCCTTCGTTCACACTGCCAGCCAACTTGAGCTTGAAATCCGACAATCCGTCATAGCCCATGCTGCGGCAAAACCGCACGACAGTGGGTTTGCTCACATGTGCGCGGTCAGCCAGCACGCTGATGGGCAAGTTGGCGAAAGCGCGTGGGTCGCCCAGCACGAGCTTACCAACGCGCTGTTCAGCAGGTGCGAGTGATGGCAGCGAGGCTTTGACGCGTTCTAGCATAGCTGCCTTATGGATAAATGCAGCGGCGCAGTACACAAAGTGACAAGCGTGGGGGTCAACATTCTTCAGCCCAGCAAAAGTTGTCTTTGGCAATCATCGCGCTAGCTGCGCTAGGCCCCCAGCTTCCGGCTGCGTAAGGTCGTGGGCCTTGGGTATCAGCTTTCCAAGCATCTAAAATAGGTTCAACCCAGCGCCAAGCGCATTCTTGCTCATCGCTGCGCACAAAGAGGTTCAAGCGCCCTGCCAGCACGTCCAACAGCAAACGCTCATACGCACCCACGCGCTCAGAGCCAAATCGTTTGTCAAAATCAAGATCCAACTGCACGGGTGCCAAAGTTTGCGTGCTCTTACTGCCTGCAGGGGCACGTTGGTTGGCGCCTTGCGAGTACAAATGCAATTCCAAGCCGTCTTTGGGCTGCAAATTAATCACCAAACGGTTGGCAGCACCTGAGGGCGATTGGTAAATGGCATGTGGCGCGGGTCTAAAGTTGATAACGATAGAAGCATCTCGTGCGCCCAAGCGCTTTCCTGTGCGAATGTAAAACGGCACGCCTGCCCAGCGCCAGTTGGCGATTTCACAGCGCAGCGCAACAAACGTTTCTGTTTGACTTTCAGCGCTCACGCCAGCTTCTTGTTTGTAACCTGGGACGGCTTGCCCGCTGATAGTGCCAGCCGTGTATTGACCCCGCACAACGTGCTGGCTCAGGGTCTCTGCCGTCCACGGCTTTAAAGCGCGCAAAACTTTGAGCTTTTCGTCACGAATTGCATCGGCGTGCGCATTGATAGGCGGCTCCATACCAATAGCGCAGAGCAACTGCAATGCATGGTTTTGCACCATGTCACGCAGCGCACCCGTATTTTCGTAAAACGCGCCGCGCGACTCAACACCCAAATCTTCCGCGATGGTGATTTGAATGTTGGCGATATGCTCTCTGCGCCACAACGGCTCAAACAGCGAATTGCCAAAACGCAATGCAAACAGGTTTTGTACCGAGGGCTTGCCAAGATAATGGTCAATGCGGAACACCTGGTTTTCAGTCAGCACTCGGCGCACAGTTTCGTTGATGACGCGGTTGGACGCCAAATCATGCCCCAGCGGCTTCTCAAGCACCACACGCGTTTTAGGACCATTCAAACCCGCTGCGGCAATTTGCTCGCAGACGGTGGTGAACAGTGCAGGCGCGGTGGCAACGTACATCACCACGGTGTCTGCATTTCTAGCGTTTAATTTCTCAGCCAAAGCAAGGTAATACTCAGGCTTTGACAAATCCATACGCAAGTAGAAAAGCGTGGCTGCAAAACGGTCAAATTCTTCTGTATTGGGGCGTTTCGAGGGGTCAACCGCGTCGAACCTTGACTTGATGATTGTTCGGTAAGCCTCATCAGTCATATCATCGCGCCCGACACCTATGATGCGACCACCCTCGGGCAGGCTACCATGTCGAAATGCCTGAAACAGTGCAGGCAACAGTTTGCGCCATGCTAAATCACCTGTACCGCCAAAAATAACTAAGTCAAAACTCATGATGCACCTGAAATATGATGTAACTAAAAAACAGAAAATCAGAGTGTTTAATGTAACTTAGTTTCACGGCGAATGCAAATTTGCGATAATCAAGGGCGAATTAAATTCAATCACGCTATTAACTCCGAGAAAAGACCATGAACCAGCTCGATCAGCTCAAACAATTCACCACCGTCGTTGCGGACACAGGCGACTTCTTGCAAATCAGCGCCTCCAAGCCGCGTGATGCCACAACCAACCCGTCGTTGATTCTCAAAGCCGTTCAAAAGCCTGAATATGCACCGCTATTGGCGGCGTCGGTTGCAGCTTGCCAAGGTAAATCGCTAGACGATGTGGTGGACCATTTGCTGGTCAGCTTCGGCGTCAAAATTTTAAACATCGTGCCAGGCCGCGTCTCCACAGAAATTGATGCGCGTTTGAGCTTTGATGCGCCTGCCATGGTCGCGCGGGCTCTCAAGACCATCGCTTTGTACCGCGACAACGGTATTGATTCCGAGCGCGTGCTCATCAAAGTCGCTGCTACGTGGGAAGGCATTCAAGCCGCTGCCGAGCTAGAGCGTGCTGGCATCCACACCAACTTGACCTTGTTGTTCTCCTTTTGCCAAGCGGTCGCTTGCGGCCAAGCCCAAGTGCAGTTGATTTCACCCTTCGTCGGTCGTATTTACGACTGGTACAAAAAGTCTGCGGGTGCAGCTTGGGTTGAGGCAGACAAAGCGTTGGCAAACGATCCTGGTGTGCAATCCGTCACAGCTATTTACAACTTTTATAAAAAGCACGGCATCAAAACCGAAGTCATGGGTGCGAGTTTTCGCAACGTCGGGCAAATCACCGCTTTGGCGGGTTGCGATTTGCTGACCATCAGCCCTGAACTGCTCGCCCAATTGGCTGCCACCGAGACGCCATTGACCCGCGCCATCTCAGCTGAAAGCGCTCAAACGCTAGATATTCCCGCCATCAACTACAACGAAGCCAGCTTCCGCTTGGCGCTGAACGAGGACGCTATGGCGACTGAAAAGCTGTCCGAAGGCATTCGTGCTTTTTGCGCGGACACTGTCAAACTAGAAAAATTGATATTGGCAGCACGTTAAATCAAGCCTCAGCCACTCAGCCAAAAAACGAAATAAAACCATGACAAAACTCCCCAACCAGCGTACCCGTGGCGACCAAACCGCTGCTTGGGCGGCTTTGCAACAGCATTTCGACACATCGGGTAAAAACTTCGATGCCAGAGAGGCATTTGCCAGTGACCTGAAAAACGGCAACAAGCGTTTTGAGACGCTCAGCCAGCAAGCGCCCTACGTCTTTGCTGATTTGTCGAAAAACCGACTGGACGAGGTCACGCAAGCGCTGTTGATGGATTTAGCACGTCAAAGTGGTGTTGAAGCGCACCGCGACGCGATGTTTGCAGGCGAAAAGATCAACAACGCTGAAGACCGCGCGGTGATGCATTGGCTGCTTAGAACGGCAGAAAATAGCGAAAATATTGGAAAAAACACCCCAAATATGCCTCTAGCCGCTGTGTTTACTGCCTCAGCAGCTATAAATAACGCAGCAAATATTGATACTGAGTTGCTATTGGTGCATCAAACCTTGACGCCTATGCTCGCCTATGCTGAGCAAATCCGTGCAGACGTGCAGATCACCGACATCGTCAACATTGGCATTGGTGGCTCAGATCTCGGCCCGCTGATGGCTGTGCTGGCTTTGGACAGCTTTGCAAACACTGGCAAGCGTTTGCACTTCGTCTCCAACGTGGACGGCCACGAGCTGGCGGCGGTGTTGAAGCAATTAAAAGCCGAGAACACGCTGTTTCTTATCGCCTCAAAAACCTTCACCACCATAGAAACCATGACCAATGCGCAGTCTGCTAAAGCATGGTTTGAGGCGAATTATGGTGATAAAACGAATCTTTTAACGACAAATAAAGGCATTTCGCGTCATTTTGCAGCGTTAACCACCAATGTTGCCGCTGCCAATGCATTCGGCATCAGCACCACCTTCGGCTTTTGGGACTGGGTGGGTGGACGCTATTCTTTGTGGTCCGCCATCGGTTTGCCGATTGCGATTGCCATTGGCGCACAAGGCTTTAAAGACATGTTGGCAGGCGCGAGTGCGATGGACGAGCACTTCCGCACCGCACCGCTAGAGGCTAATTTGCCCGTCAAACTCGGCTTGCTTGACGTTTGGTATCGCAACTTCCACGGTTTCACCAGCCGTTGCGTGGCTCCTTATCACAGCGCTTTGAAGCGTTTACCCGCGTATTTGCAGCAGCTAGAGATGGAAAGCAATGGCAAACAGGTTGATGCGAACGGGCAGTTGTTGCCTTTTTCGACCTCTGCCGTCGTATGGGGCGAGCCCGGCACCAATGGTCAGCATGCGTTTTTCCAAATGCTGCACCAAGGCACAGACGTCGTTCCCGTCGAATTCATCGCCGTTAAAAACGCGCGCCACAGCTTGCCGGGTCATCAGCAGCGCTTGCTGGCCAATGCCGTGGCGCAGGCGCAGGCGCTGATGATGGGCAAGGCAGATGCGGGCGGTCATAAAAATTTCCCTGGCAACCGTCCCAGCACAACATTGCTGTTGGAAGATTTAACGCCTGCCAGTTTTGGCGCGTTGATCGCGCTGTACGAGCACCGCGTCTTCGTGGCAGGCAGTGTGTGGGGCATCAACAGCTTTGACCAATGGGGTGTCGAGCTGGGCAAGGTGCTGGCGGTGGATATCGAGAAACGCATGTCTTCTGGCGACATGACGGGGCTGGATGGGTCTACGCAGGGTTTGCTGAAAAAATTGAGTGTTTAATTCAATGTTCAATTAAGGATTAATATAGCTATATAAATGATAGCTTCTTAGGCAGTAAATACGCCGGCTAGAGCATTATTTATGCTTATTTTTCGACTATTTCTGCCACAAAACACCCGTATCACTCAAAATCGCATCCAGCGGTACATCGTGCGCTTCTGGGGTGAAATCTTCCTGCCAGCCGTTGCTGTAGCCTAAACCGACTGTCGTCGGCTGCGGTTGCAGCGTCGCCAACGTGCGGTCATAAAAGCCGCCACCGTAGCCCAAACGGTAACCACCAGGCCCAAAACCCACGCAGGGCACAAACAACAGCGTCGGCACGACCACGCCAGTGTCTTTGGGTTTGGGAATCCCGTATGCGTCTTCCTCCATCGGGCAGCCGGGGTACCAGGTGTGAAACGTCAGGGTTTTGTGGACTTTATCGATCACGGGCAGACCAATTTTGCAGGGCGATCTATTTGCTACTGTTTCTGTAGCTACATTGTTAGCATATATTTCGGCTGCTGGCTCATTTGCTTGGTGCGATGCGGTCAGTGCGGCGTCCTCTTGCCAGCGATAAAGCGCTGGTAATGGGTCAAATTCGCCTTTGATGGGCCAATACGCACCAATCACGGTGTCTGGGCGGTTAAACAACCAAATACGCATCACGCGTTGTAACAAGTCAGCGCGTTGTCCTCTATCGGGTAAATTCAAGCGTTGTTCTATCAGGGCTTTGCGCACCGCAGCTTTATCCATTATTCTTACCTTCTATGACATTTCCGAAATTAGAAAACAATTTTCCTAAGATTTTCGCTAGAACCCTGATTTTGACATCACTTTTGCAGCTTGGCACAGTTCCTGGTTTTGCGCAAACCAGTATCGATGCTAGAGCGCAGGCTAGGGCAGACAATGTGCTCGTCGACATGGCTGCCGCTTTCAAAAAGCTTGATAAAAAACGCCTGACCGAGCTGCTACCCCAAGCCACAGGCCACAACTTAGAGCCTTGGGCAGCGTATTGGGAGCTCAAAGCGCGCTTAGAAGACGCAACAGACGCCGAAGTACAGCGGTTTTTAGCCAAATATGTGGGTACTTACCAAGAAGATCGATTGAGAAATGACTGGCTGATGTTGTTGGGTCAGCGCCGCGATTGGGGTAATTTTGCGGCGCAATACCCACAGTACCGCATGCGTGATGACAAAGAGGTGCGCTGTTACGCCATCTTGGTTGACCATTTGCAAACGCCGCAAGCGGTTGGCACATTGACAGGCACATTACCAGCCGAGCGCGCCTCTGAAGTGCGCAAACTGTGGTGGTCGCTCAAAGATACGGACGATGGTTGTAATTTGGCTGCTGACCGCTTGATTAAAGATCCCAACTCATCGCAAACAGGCATGACCGCGCAAGACGCTTTCATCAAAGCCCGCATGGCGACCGAGGTCAACCGCGCCCGCGCAGCCAAAAACGCCTTGCAAATTGTGATGGGTTCTAAAAGTTCGCGCAGTGAAGAATCGCTACTCGACATCCTGCGCACAGCGGCGGGCAACGCCGACAGCGCCGCAGAGGAGCTGCGCCGAAAAGCGGCTCAGTTCAACACTGAGCAAACCAACTGGGCCTGGGGTGCCATTGGCAAACAAGCCGCTTTGAGCCAAAACAGCAACGCCGCCAGCTACTTTGCCAATGTCAACCGCGACAGTGACTTGAACGACGACACCTTGGGCTGGAAAGTCCGCGCCACGCTGCGTGTCAGCAGCAAACCGAACTGGACAGCCGTGCTGCATGCCATCAACGCCATGAGCGAAACTGCCCAAAAAGACGCGATTTGGACCTATTGGAAAGCGCGGGCTCTTAAAACTAAAAACCAACTGCCAGAAGCCAATGCCCTGTTCGAACGCATCGCCAGTGTGCGCGGCTTTTATGAGCAACTGGCCTTGGAAGAGCTGGGTCGAAAAATCACCGTACCTGAACGCCCAGCAGAAATTACACCGTTAGAAAAATCCGCTGCCCGCCAAAACGCCGGTTTGAACCGCGCCTTAAAAGCCATCAGCATCGGCCTGCGGTCTGAAGGTGTTCGCGAGTGGAATTACAGCACCAATTTGATCAATTCAGCCGGACAAGTCGGTGGCATGAACGACAGAGAATTGCTTGCCGCTGCCCAGTACGCTTGCGAGCGTGAGGTCTGGGACCGCTGCATCAACACCAGCGAACGCACCAAAACAGTGATTGATTTTGACCAGCGCTTTCCTATGCCTTTCCGTAATTCTGTAGTCAAACGCGCGGGTGACATTGGCTTAGACCCCGCTTACGTCTACGGCTTGATTCGCCAAGAAAGCCGCTTCATCATGGACGCCCGCTCTGGCGTGGGTGCTTCGGGGCTGATGCAAGTCATGCCCGCTACAGCACGTTGGACGGCCAAGAAAATCGGTTTGACCAATTTCACGGCAGACCAAATCAACGACCGCGAAACCAACATCGCCATCGGCACGGGTTATTTGAAGTTGGTGTTGGACGATTTTGCAGGCTCCATGCCTTTAGCCGCTGCTGCTTACAACGCTGGCCCAGGTCGCCCCCGCGCTTGGCGCAACGGCGCTGTGGTGGAAACAGCGATTTGGGCCGAAAACGTGCCCTTTGCCGAAACGCGCGATTACGTGAAGAAGGTGCTGAGCAATACAACTAATTACGCCGCGATTTTGACCGGGCAACCGCAATCGCTCAAAAATCGCCTTGGCATGGTGGGTCCACTTGGTGTGGATGCACCCGCCGTGAACACCGATTTGCCGTGATACCCTTGAACGTATGAATACAATGAAAATAACATTAGAAAAAGTCCTCGGGAAAGTTCTCGTACTAGGCGGCACAGGCTTTGTGGGTCGCCACGTTTGTGAAAAATTGACCCGTCAAAACATCCACGTCACCGTGCCCACCCGCAGGCGCAGCAATGCACAACATATTCAATCTCTACCCATGCTGGATGTGTTGGAGGTCAATATTCACGACCCCGCAGCACTCGCCGCTTTGGTCGCTGGGCATGATGCGGTGGTCAATTTGATTGCCATTTTGCATGGCGACGAGGCTGCTTTTGAACGTGCTCATGTTGAGTTTCCCAAAAAGCTGGCCGCTGCTTGCCAGCAAGCAGGTGTCAAACGCCTCGTTCACGT
Source organism: Polaromonas sp. (assembly GCA_013298815.1). Lineage (GTDB taxonomy): Bacteria > Pseudomonadota > Gammaproteobacteria > Burkholderiales > Burkholderiaceae_C > Aalborgiella. The sequence goes on from JAAFJF010000038.1 coordinate 27,136, forward strand.
CAGCGCTTTGGGTGCGAGCTTAGATGCGCCGTCCATGTACCAACGCAGCAAAGCGCGGGGTGAAGCTGCCTTGCAAGCTGCGGACTTAGAACTCACCATTCTGCGCCCCAGCGTCATTTTTGGGGCTGACGACAAGTTTTTGAACCTGTTCGCCAAACTGCAAAGCGTGTTTCCTGTCATGCCATTGGCGGGCGCAGCCACCAAGTTTCAACCGGTGTGGGTGGAAGACGTGGCGCAAGCCGTGGTGACTAGTTTGACCCAACAAGCACCATCTGCAAACGCAGTGATCGAGGCTTGCGGCCCTGATGTTTTGACCTTGAAAGAACTGGTGCAACTCTCCGCCATCGCTGCTGGTATCAACCGTGGCCGTGGCCGCCCAGTTTTGGCTTTGCCGCCGTTTTTAGGCAAACTGCAAGCCATGGCGATGCGCCTGCTGCCTGGGGAGCCTTTGATCAGCCAAGATAATTTGGACTCCATGAAGGTCGATAACGTCGCCAGTGGCAAGCTGCCCGGTTTGCAAGCCTTAGGCGTCAACCCCAGCGCACTAGCGGCCATCGTTCCTACCTATTTGGGCAACCGCAGCGTGTTGCGGCAGCAGTTAGCTTTGCGCAAAACGGCAGGTCGGTTTTAAAAAAAACAAAAGGAAGAAAACGTGTTGAAGCTTTACATTGGCAATAAAAACTACTCCTCTTGGTCCATGCGCCCGTGGGTGTTACTCACCCAAGCAGGCATTCCGTTTGAAGAGGTGATGGTGCGCTTTGACTCGTTTGATGCGCATTCGCAATTCAAAAAAACCATGGCTAGTGTCAGCCCTACAGGCAAAGTGCCGGCCTTGGTTGATGGGTCGGTGGATGGCGATTTGAAAATTTGGGACACTTTGGCCATTGCCGAATACGCCGCCGAGCAGTTTCCAGACAAAAACCTCTGGCCCAAAGACAAAGCCGCTCGCGCCATCGCCCGCTCCGTTTGCGCTGAAATGCACGCCGGCTTCACAGGTTTGCGCGGCAATTGCCGCGGCAATTGCCCCATGAACATCGAAGCGTCCCTACCTGAAATTGGCCAGCTCGTTTGGCGCGATAAACCAGCGGTGCAAGCCGATGTGCAGCGCATCGTCGAGCTGTGGAGCGGTTTGCTTGAAAAACATGGCGGCCCCATGCTTTTCGGCGATTTTTCAGCCGCAGACGCCTACTTCGCCCCTGTTTGTATGCGCTTCAACACCTATCAATTGCCGCTACCCGCCCATATCGCTGGCTATGTGGCTAGGGTGACGGCTTTGCCAAGTGTGCAAAAGTGGATTCAAGAAGCTTTGCGGGAAAAAGACTTTGTCGTGATGGATGAGCCGTATCGCGTTAAAGCTTCATAGATGTGGTGAGAAAGCAACAAAAATCGACAAAAGTTAACGATAATTAATCATCGATATTGTGTCGATTAAATTGTTTTAACTTTGGAGTTCTTATGTTGCACAAAATGCGCGTTTTGTTGTTGGTTTGTATCACGGCTGTTTTGGCGGCCTGCGGTGGTGGAGATAGTGGCGATTCCACGCCAAATTTTGCGGGTACGTATCAACTCAGTACAGCTGTTGTTAGCTCAAATACATGCGGTACCTCAGTTGCAAATATTGCTGGCGGTCAAGTAGGTGTGACACAAAACGGGCGTAATCTTACATGGATTGAAGCTGGCGGCAGCTATCCTGGCACGGTTGATGCAGACAACGGCGGATTTACTGTGACCACTTCTCAAAGCGGCGTTCTTATTACAGTGGCCATGCGCTCAGGTGGTGGTAATGCTTACTCTGCCAAATTGACTGCAACCGGTGCATGCACAATTGTTTGGAGCGGCACAGCTGTCAAAACTTCTTGATTTCGACATTTTGAAGTAATCGTTCCCGCTAAACTACCCCCATGCAAATTTACATGGTGGGTGGTGCGGTGCGGGACGCTTTGCTGGGGCTGCCAGTGAAGGACAGGGACTGGGTGGCTGTGGGTGCAACGCCGCAGCAACTGGTCGATTTGGGTTACTTGCCCGTTGGTAAAGATTTCCCCGTTTTCTTGCATCCCGTCACCAAAGACGAAGTCGCCCTAGCTCGTCAAGAGCGTAAAACAGCGCCCGGTTACCACGGTTTTGCTTTCCATGCAGCGCCTGATGTAACGCTGGAGCAAGACTTATTTCGGCGTGATCTTACTATTAATTCCATAGCTGTTCAGGCATTAAATACGCAGGATACATGCCAATATGAGCATGTTTTTACAGCAAATACACCGATTTCACTGCACCGCGAGCAGCTGATCGATCCCTACGGCGGCTTGAGCGATCTAGAAGACAAAATTCTGCGTCACGTCTCCCCCGCCTTTGCCGAAGACCCGGTGCGGATACTGCGTTTGGCGCGTTTTGCGGCGCGGTTCAGTGACTTTAGCGTCGCCCCCGAAACCATGGCGTTGATGCGGCAGATGGTTCAAAACGGCGAGGTCGATGCCTTGGTTTCCGAGCGCGTCTGGCAAGAAATCGCCACGGGGCTGATGTACACCAAACCTTCCCGCATGTTTGAGGTGCTGCGCGAATGTGGCGCTTTAAAACGACTTTTACCCGAATTGGACAGATTGTGGGGCGTGCCCCAGCGTGCCGAATACCACCCCGAAATCGACACCGGCGTGCACGCCATGATGGTGCTGGACATGAGCGCCAAGCTAGAGGCCAACTTGGCGATTCGCTACGCCTGCCTGTGCCACGACTTTGGCAAGGGCACCACGCCCGCCGACGTGCTGCCGCGTCACATCGGTCATGAAGACCGTAGTGTCAAGCTTTTACGAGAAGTGAGTACACGCTTACGCGTGCCGACAGACTGCAAAGAGTTGGCCGAGGTGGTGGCGCGTGAGCATGGCAACATCCACCGAAGTGGCGATTTCAGCGCCGCCGCTATCGTCAGATTGCTGGAACGCTGCGACGCCTTCCGCAAACCCGCTCGCTTTGCCGAGGTACTACTGGCTTGCGAATGCGACGCTCGCGGCAGGCTGGGTTTTGAAGACGCCGCCTACCCGCAGCGCCAGCGTTTGCTGCAAAGCCTGCAGGCTGCGCAAACCGTGACAGCTGATCTTGTGATGAAGAGTGCTATTAATAATATAGCTGTTCAGCCAATAAATACGCCGGCTAGAAACGAAAATGCCTCTAAAAATGAGGTTTTAGAGGCAAAAGCACCGTCTGGCAAGCAGATTGGCGAGCTGATTCATGCAGCTCGCGTTCAAGCTGTGGCGGCTTTTATAACTTAAACGGTACCACCAGCTGACGCTGCTCGCCCAAACCTTCGATGCCCAGAGTCACCACATCGTCCTTTTTCAAGAACACAGGCGCTGGCTTGCCATCTTTCTTGATGCCCAAACCCACGCCCGGCGGGGTGCCGGTGGTGATGACGTCTCCTGGCATCAGCGTCATGAACTGGCTCAAATAGCTCACAATTTTCGCGCAGCTGAAAATCATGGTTTTGGTGTTGCCGGTTTGGAAGCGCTTGCCGTTCACGTCCAACCACATGCCCAGTTTTTGCGGGTTGGTGATTTCGTCAGTCGTCACCAGCCAGGGGCCAATCGGGCCGAAGGTGTCACAACCCTTGCCCTTGTCCCACTGCGGGCCGCGCTCCAGCTGGTATTCGCGTTCCGACACGTCGTTGATGGTGCAATAACCCGCCACGAAGTTCAACGCCTCTTTTTGCGACACATAGCGTGCTTTCGTGCCGATGACGATGCCCAGTTCCACTTCCCAGTCGGCTTTGACCGAGCCTTTGGGCAGCATGATGTCGTCGTTAGGGCCCACCACGCAGCTGTTGGCTTTCATGAAAACCACGGGCTCAGCCGGAATCGGCATGCCGGATTCTTCAGCGTGGTCGGTGTAGTTCAGGCCAATGGCGATGAATTTACCAACGTTGGCCACAGGGCTGCCAAAGCGGGGTTTGCCTTTGACGAGGGGCAGTTTGTCGGTTTTAACTTTGCTGATTTTGGCTAGCGCGGCGGGGCTGAGTTGATCCGCGCCAATGTCTTTGACAACAGCGCTTAAGTCGCGCAGTTTGCCACTCGAGTCAATCAGGCCGGGTTTTTCTTTGCCGGGGTTGCCATAGCGAACGAGTTTCATGGTTTTCCTTTGTAAAAAATCAGTAGGTGGAGCGTCCACCCGACAGGTCAAACACCGCGCCGGTGGAGAACGAGCAATCTTCCGTGCACAGCCAACTGACCATGGCGGCCACTTCGTCTGTTTTGCCAAAACGCCCCATCGGGATTTTGGACAACATGAAGGCGATGTGCTCAGGCGTCATCTGGTCAAACATGGCGGTTTTGACGGCGGCTGGCGTCACGCAGTTGACCAACACGCCACTGTTCGCCAGCTCTTTGCCGAGGGATTTGGTGAGGGCGATGACGGCAGCTTTGCTGGCGCTGTAGGCGCTGGCGTTGGGGTTGCCTTCTTTGCCGGCGACGGAGGCGATGTTGACAATGCGGCCATAGTTGTTGCCTTGCATGTGCGTGGCCAGCTCGCGGCAGCAGTGGAAGGTACCGTTCAAGTTGACATTGACAACTTGCGCCCAAGCGTCAGGTGGATACTCTGCCAGCTTCACATTCGGTCCGGTGATGCCGGCGGAGTTGACCAAAATGTCCACCTTGCCGCGTTTTTGCACGGTTCGGGCTAAGGCCGCAACGACGCTGGTGTGCTGCGTCACGTCAACTTTTTCGCAATGCACATCAGAGCCAATCGCTTTGGCAGCATTCGCCATCACATCGGCGTTCACATCCCACCAAGTCACTGTCGCGCCAGAGGCCAACATGCGCTCTGAAATGGCGTAGCCCAAACCGGACGCGCCGCCGGTGATGATGGCGTGGCGACCTTTTAAATCGAGTTGGTTCATTTGTTGTAGCTCTTTAAATCGCTTTTTAGATGGTCATGCCGCCGTTGACGTGCAAGGCTTCGCCTGAGTAGAAGGACGACTCATCACTGGCTAAAAACACCACGGTAGGCGCAATTTCTTCGGCAGAGGCCAATCGCCCCATGGGTTGGCGGGCTATGAAGTTTTGACGTGCTGCAATCGGGTCTTCAAACGCGTTGATGCGGTCACCGAGTGAAGGCGTGTCCACCGTGCCGGGACAGAGGCAGTTGCAGCGTATGTTTTGTTTGACGTAGTCAATCGCCACGCTCTTGGTCAAACCAATCACCGCCGCTTTGGACGCGCCGTAGATAAAGCGGTTTGGCAGCCCGCGCACGCTGACAATGCTGGCCATGTTGATGATGGAGCCGCCGCCGTTTTGCAGCATGACGGGCAGCGCCGCCTGAATCGCCCAAAATTGCGAGCGCACGTTCAAATCGAAGGCGAAATCCCAATCTTTGTCCTGCGCGACATCAATCGCGCCGTGGTGCACAAAACCCGCGCAATTGAACAGTACATTGAGCTTGGGCAGTGAGGCGACAGCGGCCTGGATCGCGGCTTTGTCCATCACGTCGAGCACGTGGGTGGTGATGTTGGGTATGCCTTTGAGCGATTCCAGCAAGGTGGGGTTCAAATCGGTGGCCAATACTTGTGCACCTTCGCGCGCCATGGCAATAGCGCTGGCGCGGCCAATACCTTGGCCAGCGGCGGTGACGAGGGCGGTTTTGTTACTCAGGCGCATGGAAACTTCCAATCATAGAAATAAATGTGATTGTTGAGATTCTAAGCTAAATTGGTCTGACCACTCGGCCAGTTCGCGTAAAATCTGCACATGCCTTTAATTGCCGTCGAACCCCAACGCCTGTACCGCCAAATAGCCGAGCAACTACGCGCAGGCATGCTGTCGGGCGAATTTGCCGTGGGAAGCAGGCTGCCGACAGAGCGCGATTTGGCCAAGCAGCTCAGCGTCAGCCGCTCATCGGTGCGCGAAGCTTTGATCGCTTTGGAGGTGGAAGGTTGGGTCGAAGTACGCACCGGTTCGGGCATTTATGTGCTGGATAGAAGCAAAGTAAATGGAAACAAAATCGCTATAAATAATATAGCTATTCAGGCAATAAATACGC
>JAAFJF010000039.1 GCA_013298815.1 Polaromonas sp.
CGCGCACCTGCGCCACCGAGCCGGGCGCTGAAGTCAATTCGTCGGAATAGACGGTTTGGATCGAGTCGATCACTGCGATTTGCGGTTGCTCTTTCTCCAGCGTGGCGAGGATTTTTTCAAGGCCAATTTCAGCCATGACCTTGACTTGCGAATTCAGCAGCCCCAAGCGGCGCGAACGCAGCGCAACCTGCGCGCCGCTTTCTTCACCAGTTACATACAAGGTTCTTTGTCCGCTGCGCTGTAACGAGTCCAAAGCCTGCAACAACAAGGTCGATTTACCGATACCAGGGTCGCCGCCTATCAACACCACGCCGCCTTCGACGATGCCACCACCTAACACACGATCTAACTCGTCGTGACCGGTAGGTGTGCGCTGCATATCGACAGCGTCAATATCACCCAAAGTGGCTACTTCCGCAGTTTTAGCGAGGGACGCAAAGCGATTTTTGGTGGGTTGTGCGCTCTCGGCGACGGACTCGACCAAGGTGTTCCAAGCGTTGCAACTGGGGCATTTGCCCAGCCACTTGGGTGCTGTGCCACCGCACTCGGTACAAACGTAAATTGTTTTTTCTTTAGCCATGCTACATGATACTGTATATGCAAACAGCTATCAAGTTTGGCAAAAATCATTTAATATATTAAATAATATGACCGTATCAGCTACTGCCAATAAAACCACGCCCTTTCAGCATCGCAACCTACCACGCCTGCTGCTGCAAGCGCGCGAAGCGGTCATGGCGCACACGCGGCCGTCACTGCGCGAGCATGCGCTGAGCGACCAGCAATGGCGGGTGCTGCGGGTGCTGGGCGAAAACGGGACGGTAGAAACCGGTCGCGTTGCGCGTGAGGCCTTCATCCTCGGCCCCAGCCTGACGGGGGTACTGAGCCGCATGGAACGCGATGGCCTGATTACCCGCGTCCGCGACCCCGCCGACCAGCGCCGCACCGTGGTGATGGCCACCGAACGCGGTCTGGCTTTGGTCAACACACTCTCAGCCACTATAGAAGCTCATTACCAATGGATGGAGGACGCCTTGGGCAAAGACAAATTGACACAGCTTTATGCACTGCTAGACAGCGTGATTGAACTGGAGCAGACATGACTATGACGATAGCGACCACAGCGCAGACTTTCATGCCCACGGGCACGGTATATGGCACGCTGCTGAATTTCAAAGCAGAACTGGCGGCACTGCAGCCGCAAATGAACCAGCCGCCCTACAAAGCGCCACCCCAAGCGCCCGTGTTGCATGTCAAACCCGCCAATACCTGGAGTGCGAATGGTGCGGACATCGTCGTTCCAACACGAGTACCCGATGTGGAAATAGGTGCAACCATCGCAATGGTGGTGTCTAACGGGTTGAATAGTCCAATTCGCTTTGTTTTGATGAATGATTTTTCTATTCCTCATAATAGTTTTTTCAGGCCACCAGTGAAGTTCAAATGTTTAGATGGATTTTTGGGCATTGGCTCGCAAACGATTGAAACGGACAGGCCGCAAGATTTCAAATTAGAAGTTCGCGTGAATGGCGATCTGGTGCAAAGTTTAGATTTTTCGCAACTGGTAAGACCTGCGAGTCAACTGCTTGCTGATGTCTCGGAGTTCATGACGCTACATGACGGAGATGTGCTGATGATGGGCTGTGACTGCCTCTCCAGCGGTAAGAGACCGCTGGCTAAAGTAGGCGATGTAATCACAATCAGCTCTCCCAACCACTCTGCACTGGGCACATTGAGCAACACTTTGGTCGCTTTGATTGAGGAGGCTGCATGAAACACGCAGTTGTTAACTATGAAGGCGAACGCTACAACGCGGTTGAACAAAATGGACAGCTTTTGTTGACCGATGGCGCATTGGGACAAATCAACCGATTGGTAGATTTTGACGTTGTGCATTGGCTGCCGCCTTTAAGTACGACCCCACGCCCACGAACCATTCTGGCGCTGGGTTTGAATTATGCTGACCACGCCAAAGAGCTGGAATTCAAAGCGCCTGAAGAGCCGCTGGTTTTTATCAAAGGCGAAGCTAGTTTGATAGGTCATCGCACTTTGACCTACCGCCCGCTAGACGTTAAATATATGCACTACGAGTGTGAGTTGGCTGTGGTGATCGGCAAAACCGCCAAGAAAATTAAGCGCGATGACGCCTATGACTTTGTGCAGGGCTACACGGTAGCGAATGATTACGCGATTCGGGATTATTTAGAGAACTGGTATCGCCCGAACCTGCGAGTCAAAAACCGCGACACCTGCACCCCGCTGGGGCCGTGGCTGGTGGATGCTACTGACATTTCCAACCCCATGAATCTCGCTTTGCAAACCACGGTCAATGGCAAAGTCACGCAAAGCGGCAACACGCGGGACATGATTTTTGATGTACCGTTTTTGATCGAATACTTCAGCAGTTTCATGACCCTGCAACCGGGTGATTTGATTTTGACCGGTACGCCCGATGGGGTGGTGGATTGCCAGCCGGGGGATGTCATCGTCACCGAGATTGAAGGCGTCGGCGCTTTGATCAACACGATTACAAATACAAAACCCAATGCAGAAAAATAACATGCAAATCAACCATCTCATCAACGGCAAATCAATGGCCAGCGCCAACTACTTCGAAACCATCAACCCCGCCACGCAAGAGGTGCTGGCCGAGGTTGCTTCGGGTGGCGAAGCCGAAGTCAACGCCGCTGTCGCCGCTGCTAAAGCCGCCTTCCCCGGCTGGGCGGCCACACCGGCACCGCAACGCGCCCGGCTGATGCGCAAACTGGGCGAACTGATAGCGGGGCACGTGCCCGAGATTGCGCAGTTGGAGACTAATGACTGCGGCCAGACCATCTCGCAAACCGGCAAACAACTGATCCCGCGCGCGGCCGACAACTTCACCTACTTTGCCGAAATGTGCACCCGCGTCGATGGCCACACCTATCCGACCGAGACGCACCTGAACTACACGCTGTTCCACCCGGTCGGCGTGTGTGCGCTGATCAGCCCGTGGAACGTGCCCTTCATGACCGCGACCTGGAAAGTCGCGCCGTGCTTAGCATTTGGCAACACCGCCGTGTTAAAAATGAGCGAACTCTCGCCCATGACCGCTGCGCGCTTGGGCGAGCTGGCGTTGGAAGCGGGCATCCCGGCAGGCGTGCTCAACGTCGTGCATGGCTACGGCAAAGAAGCGGGCGAGCCACTGTGCCGCCACCCCGATGTGCGGGCGATTTCATTTACGGGTTCTACGGCAACGGGCAACCGAATTGTGCAATCTGCAGGGCTCAAAAAGTTCAGCATGGAGCTGGGCGGCAAGTCACCCTTTGTGATTTTTGCGGATGCAGATTTAGACCGTGCGCTGAATGCAGCGATTTTCATGATCTTCAGCAACAACGGTGAACGTTGCACAGCAGGCAGCCGCATTTTGGTGCAACAAAGCATTTATGCCGACTTTGCACAAAAGTTTGCCGAACGCGCCAAACGCATTACTGTGGGTGACCCGCTGGATCAGAAAACCATCGTTGGCCCTATGATCAGCCAAGCGCATCTGGCGAAGGTACGCAGCTATATTGAACTCGGCCACAAAGAAGGTGCAACTATGTTGTGTGGCGGACTCAACACACCTGATTTACCTGACCATGTGAAGCGAGGTAATTTTGTTCTGCCAACGGTATTTGCTGATGTGGACAACCACATGCGGATTGCGCAGGAGGAAATCTTTGGCCCGGTCGCCTGCCTGATTCCGTTTAAAGACGAAGCCGAGGCTATCAAACTGTCCAATGACATCAGCTACGGCCTGTCCAGCTATGTTTGGACGGAAAATTTGGGGAAAGCACACCGCGTTGCAGCCGCCATTGAGGCGGGCATGTGCTTTGTGAATAGTCAAAATGTGCGCGATTTGCGCCAACCCTTTGGCGGGACAAAAGCCAGTGGCACTGGGCGCGAAGGCGGCACCTGGAGCTACGAGGTATTCTTAGAACCTAAAAATGTGGCCGTGTCCTACGGCTCTCATCACATTCCACACTGGGGGATTTCATGAACAATTTGTCTATTTTCGGTCCATTCTTTGCAATGGCACTCTTGGTTGCCATTGTTGCAGGTTTGACGTTTCGCGAACGCGTGCGGCAATACAAAGCCATGCGGCTGCATCCGCAAAAAGCGCCTACCCGCAAAGAGTTTGCCGCTGTTATGCAAGAAACCCGCTGCTCTGACAACTTCCAAAACTTGTTTGAAACACCGGTCATGTTTTATGTGGTTTGTTTGGGTTTGTATGTCTCCCAAACTGTGAGCCTCGCAGCGGTTGTTTTGGCTTGGCTTTATGTGCTGACACGCTATGCCCACAGCTGGGTGCATTGCGGCAGTAACAAAGTGATGTGGCGCTTTAGATGCTTTGCTGCTAGCGTCTTCACGCTGATTGCGTTATGGACCATCTGGGGCTTTGCTCTCTTGACACGATGATATTTGCAAAGTTGAAACAACGTTGATGAGGTATTTGACATGGGACAATTAGCATTAGCAGCAAAAATCACCCACGTGCCCAGCATGTACCTGTGTGAGTTTCCTGGACCCAATTTCGGCAAACGTGATGCCGCCATCGCAGGCCACAAAGAAATTGATCGCCGTTGCCGTGCTTTGGGCGTTGACACCATCTTGGTATTCGACGTGCATTGGCAGGTCAACAGCGAATACCACCTCAACTGTGCACCCAAGTTTGAAGGCGTTTACACGAGCAACGAGCTGCCGCATTTCATCAAAAACATGCCTTATGCCTACCCGGGCAACCCTGAGTTGGGGCACATGATTGCCGATGTCGCCAACGAGATGGGCGTGAAAAGTCGCGCCCATTCAGACACCACACTGGACCTGGAATACGGCACACTCGTGCCCATGCGCTACATGAACAGCGACCAGCATTACAAGGTGATCTGTGTGAGCGGCTGGTGCGATTGGCATGATTTGGAAGAAAGTCAACGTTTCGGTCTGGCCGTGCGCCGCGCTATTGAAGAAAAGTACGATGGCACCGTGGCGGTGTTTGCCAGTGGCTCGCTGTCACACCATTTTGCAGACAATGGCAAAGCACCTGAATATGCGTTCAAAGTGTATGACCCCTTTTTGGAGCAAATTGATCTGCGCGTCGTTGAGCTTTGGGAGCGCGGCGAACATGCGACCGTCATCGACATGCTGCCCATGTACGCCGAGAAGTGCTGGGGAGAGGGTGACATGCATGACACGGCCATGTTGTATGGCGTCTTGGGCGGACGCAGCTACAGCGAAAAAGTTGAAGTCATCACGCCCTATTTTGGCTCTAGCGGCACGGGGCAGATCAATGCGATTTTTCCAGTCGTTCCAATCACACCGCGCTAATGTGCTTTAAAGGTTTGACATGCCACATCTCGTGATTCTCTACACCGCCAACCTAGACAAAGAGACGGAAATGACCGTGCTATGCCGCAGCTTGGCCGATACCATGCTGGACGTAAAGGACGACAGCGGTGCGCAGATCTACCCAACAGGTGGCACCCGCGTGCTCGCCTACCCCGCACCGCATTACGCGGTGGCAGATGGCAAGGCGGACTATGCTTTTGTGTACCTCAACCTGCGCATGGGCAAAGGTCGCTCGGAAGCAACACAACAACGCGCTGGCGACGCTTTACTAGCTTCAACGAAAGCACATTTCCAACCGATTTTCTCGCAACGCCACATCGGCATCACTCTGCAAATTGACGAAGGCAAAGAAGTGTTTGATGGCAAGCACAGTAACTTGCACCCCTTATTTAGTAAAAGTTAAATCTACAAAGATTGAAAGAAACAACCATGTTTTCTGAAACACTTATCGCCCAACTTGCCGCTGAATTAAACCAAGCCGAAAAGACCCGCACCCAAGTTGAGCACTTTTCCAAACGCTACCCAGGCATGACGATTGAAGACGGCTACGCCATATCCAAAGCGTGGGTAGCGCTCAAAATCAAAGAAGGCCGCGTTGCCAAAGGCCACAAAATCGGTCTGACATCCCGCGCCATGCAACAAAGCAGCCAGATCAGCGAGCCAGACTACGGTACGCTACTGGATGATATGTTTTTTCCTGAAGGCAGCGACATCCCCTTCAACCGCTTCATCGCGCCACGCGTGGAAGTAGAACTGGCTTTTGTCTTGGGCAAACGCCTACAAGGGCCGAATGTCACCATTTTTGACGTACTGGCCGCGACCGATTACGTCGTGCCCGCCATAGAAATCATCGACGCCCGCATCGAGCAATTCGACCGCCACACGAAAACCCCGCGTAAGGTGTTTGACACCATTTCGGACAACGCCGCCAATGCGGGCATCATTTTGGGTGGTCGCCCTATTAAGCCGGATGCTGTTGACCTGCGCTGGGTTAGCGCCTTGCTCTATAAAAACGGTGTGATTGAAGAAAGTGGTGTCGCCGCTGCCGTATTGAACCACCCCGCAAATGGGGTGGCTTGGTTGGCGAACAAACTCGCGCCTTGGGGCGAGTTTTTGGAAGCTGGTGAAGTGGTGCTGGGCGGTTCTTTCACCCGACCCACGACTGCTTTACCTGGCGACACCTTCCATGCCGACTATGGCTCATTAGGCGCTATTGCCTTCCGTTTTGTTTAACACATCAAATTACTGATCTTTACTATGAAACCCTCCATGCACCCTGACGAATGGCAAGCCCGTATTGAGCTGGCTGCTGCGTATCGCGTCTTTAACATGCTCGGCTGGACCGAGATGATTTACAACCACATCACCCTGCGCCTGCCTGATTCAGTCACTAAGGGACAAAAGCAGTTTCTTATCAACCCGTTTGGCCTGCATTACAGTGAAGTGACTTCGAGCAATTTAGTCAAAATCGACATTCAGGGCAAAATTTTGGATGATTCGATTTACCCCGTGAACCCAGCTGGCTTTACCGTCCATGCTGCGATTCACGACAACTTGCCCGACGCGCACTGCATCATGCATACGCACACCACAGCGGGCGTAGCTGTGGCTTGTTCTGCAGCGGGTTTGGCACAAAACAACTTTTATTCCGCCCAACTGCATGACATGGTGGCCTACCATGACTTTGAGGGCATCACCATCCATGCCGACGAAGCGCCTCGTCTATTGAAAAACATTGGCAATAAACCAGCGGTCATTTTGCGCAACCATGGTTTGTTGGCTTGGGGGCAAACGCTGCCGCAAACCTTTGTAACGCTGTGGACGCTGCAACGCGCCTGCGAAATCCAGCTAGCGACGCTGAGCATGGGTGCAGCGATTCCCGTTGCAGAACCCATCGCCGCAAAATGCACCCGCGACTCCCTGCAGTTTGATGCCAAATTTGGCGCAGGCCGTGATGTTTTTGATGCCATGCGGCGGCTGGTGGACAAGCAGGACGATAGCTACAAACACTAAATTTACTATTGATTTGATAGCTACCTAGGCAATAAATACGCCGGCTACATGTCAATTTAAGCACTTAAAATTAATGATATTTAATAACGTTTCTAACTGGAAGAACCATGTTTAATCGTATCTGTATCGTAGGCGCTGGTGCCATTGGTGGTTGGCTGGGCGCAGGTTTAGCGCGGGCGGGTTGTGAAGTTAGCTTTCTGGCGCGTGGCGAAACTTTAGCGGCTTTACAAACGCAGGGTTTGAAACTGCAATCAGGTGCGCAAGCTGAACAAACTCACAATGTCCGTGCTAGCAATAGCGCTTGCGAGTTGGGCGTGCAAGACTTGGTCATCATCGCGGTCAAATCACCCGCATTGCGCGAGGTGGCTCAGCAGATCGCCCCTTTACTGGGCAAAGACACCGTCGTCTTAACGGCGATGAACGGCGTGCCGTGGTGGTTTTTGCAAGGCTTTGGCGGTGAACTGGCAAACCGTGCCCTCCTCAGCGTGGATGCAGCAGGTGACATCGCCGCAGCCATTCCTGCGCATCACATCATCGGCGGTGTGGTGCATGCTAGCTGCTCGGTGATCAGTCCGGGGGTGATTCGCCACGCATTTGGCAACAAAATCATTGTGGGTGAACCATCGGGAGAACTATCACCCCGCATCAAGGCTTTGGCAGCATTGCTTGAAAAAGCAGGCTTTGAAGCCCCCATCGCCGAACAGATTCAGCGCGACATTTGGTTCAAGCTGTGGGGCAATATGACCATGAACCCCGTCAGCGCCATCACGGGAGCAACGACTGCTCAAGTGCTGGACGATGATTTGGTGCGCGGGTTTTGCTCCCATGTGATGCTGGAAGCCAAAGAAATCGGTGCGCGTTTGGGTATCACTATCGACCAACAACCCGAAGATCGCCACGCCGTGACACGCAAGTTGGGCAGCTTTAAAACATCCATGCTGCAAGACGTGGAAGCGGGCAAAGCGGTGGAACTGGATGCCTTGGTGGGCGCGGTGAAAGAACTGGGGCAGCTCACCCAGGTGGCAACGCCCTACACCGACGCCCTGCTCGGCCTTGCTCGCCTGCACGCGCGGGTTCGTGGCTTGTATTAAACCCCCGTCATTCCCGCGCAGGCGGGAATCCATGACCCCTGTTTATGCAGCAGCTTGCTCTAGCGCTGTCACAAACAACGCCGCCACATCACAACCCGTCTGGTCAAAAATCTCCTGAAAACAGGTCGGACTGGTAACGTTGATTTCGGTCAGCGAGTCACCAATCACATCCAAACCAACCAACAGCAAGCCCCGACTAGCCAAAATCGGGCCTAAGGCGTTGGCGATTTCATAGTCACGTTCGCTCAAAGGCTGCGCCACACCTTTGCCACCAGCAGCCAAGTTGCCACGCACCTCGCCGCCTTGCGGGATACGGGCCAGGCTGAAGGGCACCGGTTTGCCGCCGATCACCAAAATCCGCTTGTCGCCTTCTGAAATAGCCGGTAAAAACTTCTGCACCATCACGGTTTCAGCACCGTCTTTGTTCAACGTTTCGATGATGCCGCCCAGATTCAAACCATCCGCCTTGACGCGGAAGATTCCCATGCCGCCCATGCCGTCCAGCGGTTTCAAGATGATGTCCTGATGCTCAGCGTGGAAGCGTTTGATGTCTGCCGCATCGCGTGTCACGAGGGTGGGGCCGATGAACTGCGGGAACTCCATAATCGCCAGTTTTTCAGGGTGGTCGCGCAAAGCACGGGGCTTGTTGAAAACTTTGGCACCCTCGCGCTCGGCTTGTTCCAGCAAGTGGGTGGCATAGAAAAACTCGGAATCAAAGGGCGGATCTTTGCGCATAACCACAGCGCCGAAGTCTTTCAAAGCTTGCGGTCGCTCGTCTGGATACTGCTGTTTGGCGGTGTACCAAACGTCTTTATCGCCCGTCAAAGTTATGTCACGTACAAACCCCGTGACCACGCCACCACGCTGCCACATGATGTCTTTGGGCTCGCACACGCTGAGTGTGTGCCCGCGCTTCTGCGCCTCGCGCATCATCGCAAAGGTGGTGTCTTTGTAGATTTTGAAGGTGTCTAACGGGTCGGCAATGAAAAGGATATGCATTTTTATGCTTTCTTATGAATTCTTATGATTTATTTAAGATGTTTTTTTACCGTACTGTTGCACAAAAAGGGCAACTGCGCCTGCCACCACGCCCCAAAAGGCTGAGCCAACACCGGCTATCACCACGCCAGACAGCGTGACGAGGAAAGTAATGACAGCAGCTTCGCGGTGAGATTCATCTTGCACCGCCACAGCTAAACCACTGCCAATCGTACCTAAAAGTGCCAGCCCCGCGATGGCAGCAATCAATTCTTTAGGAAACGACATCAAAACACTGATGAAAGCCCCACCTAGCAGACCAATGACGATATAAATCGCCCCACACGACACGGCAGCGGTATAACGCTTGGCTGGATCAGGGTGCGCTTCTTTGCCCATACAAATGGCAGCGGTGATGGCACTCAGGTTCAAAGCAAACGCGCCAAATGGCGCTAAAACAAGCGTTACCAAGCCTGTCATGGTGATGATTTTGGACAACGGCATCTCGTATCCTGCCGCTTTGATGGCGGCGACACCAGGCAAATTTTGCGATGCCATGGTCACAATAAAAAGCGGAAGTGCCAAACTAACCATGGCGCTCCAAGTGAATTCGGGCATGACAAAAACAGGTTTAGCAAGCCCAAAATCGACTTTAGCCGGCATAAGTCCTGCCTGAAAAGCTATGAAAATTATAGCAATGAGTAGTGTTACAGGCACTGCGTAACGTGGCGACAATCGCTTCATCAGCAAGTAGCTCAACAGCATCAATACCACCAGCGGTAAGGCTGTTTGTGCAGCGAGAAACGCCTGTAAACCAAAGCGCGCCAACACGCCAGCGAGCAAGGCGGATGCTATCGCCACAGGGATGCGATTCATCACCCGCTCAAACCAGCCTGTGATGCCAAACAAGGTGATGAGCACTGCGCACACCATGAAAGCGCCGACTGCCTCGTTCATGCTAAAACTGTTGGAAGCACCACCAGCCAAGCCAGCCGTAGCCAAAACTGCAGCGCCCGGTGTGCTCCAAGCAATCATGACGGGTTTGCGCAACCACAAAGAGGGTATCAAGCTGCACAAGCCCATACCCAAGCCTAACGCCCACATCCACGACGTTAGCTGTTCAGGGCTTGCCTTAAAAGCCAGAGCGGCCTGGAAAACGATGGCAACGGAGCTCGTGAAACCCACCAATACGGCAACAAAACCTGCCGTAAAGGCAGATAAGCTGATATCTTTGAAAAACCTCATTAACAACGGGTGGCAGATTGAATTAGCGACCGATTTGGGTTAAATTTCGATTTTTGAACCTAACTCAACCACAGAGTTGGTTGGCAAGTTCAAGAAATCAGCAGCACCGCTTGCGTTGTGGTGCATTTGGGCAAACAGCTTCTCGCGCCACGGTGCCATGCCTTCGCCCAGAGTGGGAACAACGGTGTCGCGGGATAGAAAATAGCTGGTCGTCATGTACTCCAATTCGCAACCACGGCCTTTCATTTGCTCCAAAGCCGCTGGCACATCTGGGTCGTTCTTAAAGCCGTAATTGAGCACAACCTGCCAGCAATGGTGTCCTAAAGATTCAACTTCTAAACGCTTCGCCATGCCAATCCAAGGCACTTCGTGGCTACGCACGGTAACAAACAGATTTTTCTCGTGCAACACTTTGTTGTGCTTAAGATTGTGTAACAGCGCGTTGGGTACGCTGCCTTTGTCAGAAGTCAAAAATACAGCCGTGCCTTCTACGCGGGTTGGCGGGCTGACGAACACAGATTCTAGAAAATCTTTCAATGGAATAGCATCGATTTTTTGCTTCTCAGCCAACATGCGACGACCTTGTTTCCAAGTCAGCATCAGCGTGAATATCGCGCCGCCAATCATTAACGGGAACCAGCCACCAGCGAACAATTTAAGCAAATTTGAGGCGAAAAAAGCAAAATCGACGACGAAAAACCAGCCTGTCGCCACAATGCATAACCACAGCGGGTATTTCCAACCGTAGCGCACAACATAAAATGTCAAGATCGTGGTGATAAGCATGTCCGTCGTCACAGCGATGCCGTAAGCAGCCGCCAAGTTGCCCGATGTTTTGAACATCACTACCGCCAACACAATAGCGACAAACAAGCCCCAATTTACAAACGGAATGTAGATTTGCCCCGCCTCGCGCACGCTGGTATGCAAAACGTTTAAACGCGGCAAGTAGCCCAGCTGAATCACCTGCTTGGTCACGCTAAAAGCACCTGTGATAAGCGCTTGGGAAGCAATAACAGCCGCCAAGGTGGCTAGCACCAGCAAAGGAATAAGCGCCCAATCAGGTGCCATTAAATAGAACGGGTTTTTAACAGCTTCAGGATTTTTCAATAAAAGCGCACCTTGGCCAAAATAGTTCAACACCAATGCGGGCATGACCACGCTGAACCAAGCCAAACGAATGGGTTTTTTACCGAAATGACCTAAATCAGCGTACAAAGCCTCTGCGCCAGTCACACATAGCACGACAGCACCCAAAATAATGAAGGTGATGCCAGGATTGGCCCACATAAAACCGAGCGCGTAATGTGGGCTGATCGCCCAGAGAATAGCGGGGTTCGTCGCGATATGTATCACACCCAGCACGGCTAGCACAGCAAACCACACCAAGGTGATTGGGCCAAAAAACTTACCGATGCCGGCTGTGCCCTTTTTTTGCACTAAGAACAGGCAAAACAAAATCACCAAGGTCAAAGGAACCACGTACTGCTTAAAGGTCGGCGATATGACCTCCAAGCCCTCCATCGCGCCCAGCACAGAAATTGCAGGCGTGATGACACCATCGCCATAAAACAAGCAAGTGCCAAAAATACCGACAATGAGTAGAACGCTGCGCAATTTAGGCTGGTCTTTAACCGCTTGCGAAGCCAAGGCCAGCATGGCGACTAAGCCGCCCTCTCCATGGTTATCTGCTCGCAGAATCAAAACCACGTACTTGATGGAGACGATTACGGTGAGCGTCCAAAAGAATATGGACAAAATGCCATATATGTTGTCAGGCGTAAAAGGCACATGGCCAGAGCCAAAAACCTCTTTCATCGCATACAGAACGCTGGTTCCAATATCGCCGTAGACTACACCAATAGCGCTCAAGGTGAGCGCTGCGAGAGAAGATTTTGTTGTTTGCACTAAAGAATTGACCATTGATGCAACCATTCAAGAAGATGAATGGTGAAACCTCAAAAGGGCATAACCGTTGTTCTGGGAAGCATATTGTGCGCTTTTGTAACGGTGTTTTGCCCCAAGGAGTTGCCTCTAAATGCAATAAATTCGAGTTTAGAGACAAATATGTTGCAGTGCAGCAACTGCAGATTTACAAAATTCTAAAAAATTAAGCTTATTCGTATACTTCAGCGTCTGGATCAGTCGCCTCCAGCTCATAACTCGCTGCCAGCATGGCCAAACGCCCAATCACGCCATACATATAGAAACGATTCGGGGCGCTGGCCCCAGCTTTAGCGCCCAGTTGAGGTAGCTCTGTGCTTTCTGCAAATGCCAGCGGTACATAACGGGAGCCGGGGGAGCACAGATTTTCATCCATACCTCTGTCGGCATGCACTCGGTAAAAACCACCGACGACATAGCGATCCATCATGTAAACCACCGGTTCTGCCACCGCATCGTTCATGCGCTCTTTGGTCAATACGCCTTCTTGAACCACCAGTTCGCCGCAGAAGAGCGCGATATCTTTGTGGCCTTTCAGCTCGCTGGATTGACGCAGCATCATCACACTGGAGCCCGCCTGTTTGTCGGCTTGGCTACTGTGGTTAGTTTTGACGACTACAAATGGTTTATCGGTGATACCGTACTCTTTGTATTTCTTTTTGATTTTGGCAAGCAAAGTGTCAACGGTGCTAGCTAAATCCGCATCTGTACAGGTCAAAAACATGGGGTTAATCAACCAAGGGTCAACTCCCAGCAGTTTGCCAAAACGCTTACATACATCTTCATAGCTTTTGTAGTGCGTGCTTTTGCGCCGGATAGAGCCTGAACCATGCAACGGTGGCAACAGAAACTGCTCATGCAGCTCCTCCAAAATGCCAGGTACGCCCTTGTTCAGATCGTTGTTGAGCAAAATTGTGCATGGGTCAAAATCTTTCAAGCCCAAGCGTTTGGCGCTACGAATCACGGGCTCCAGCACAATCGACTCGCCGTTGGGTAGTGCCACCGTTGTGTTTTGCTTGATATCAGAGTCAATCGAACCGACCCGCACATTCAAACCCGCCATATGGAATATGCGGCGTAGCTGGGCAACACTGCTCAAGTAAAACGTGTTGCTGGCGTTGTTGCTGTGATTTTCAGGAATCAGCAACAGATTTTTAGCCTCTGGACAG
Source organism: Polaromonas sp. (assembly GCA_013298815.1). GTDB lineage: Bacteria > Pseudomonadota > Gammaproteobacteria > Burkholderiales > Burkholderiaceae_C > Aalborgiella. Next base: position 13,808 of record JAAFJF010000039.1, read on the forward strand.
ATTTTTTCAATCGCCACCATGGCCGCTTGGACTGCCAAAGGCAGCATAGCTGGCGTTAAGTTGTTCCAACCACCTGGGTATAAACTGGTGTCTACGGGTGCGAGCTTGAAGCCCGCGTTGCGCACATCGACCGAGCTGTAAAACACAGGCGTGTGCTCCATCCACTCCAAGCGAAACCAACGTTCAATGGCTGGCATGGAATCTAAAATGCGTTGCTCCAACTCGTTAATAGGGCCGTTCAGAGCGGTGATAAGGTGAGGAACCATGGTTTTATGATCTTTATGATGATCTGATTTATTAAGATCTTTGAGCTAGAGGAAGATTCAACAGCAGGTTTTGCGGTTTGAGTTTGAGCTGGTTTTTCTCATCCATCGCCATCGCCAAGTAAACCGGCCTGCCAGAAACGGCAGCCAGCATATCGGCAGTGTTGACAAACTCTAGGCGAAACAAACACATCAAGCGGCGGTGGCGGTCTTCTGACACCTCGGCACCTGTGTACAAATCGTTCAAAATACCGCTGGCCTGCGCATCCAGCCCCACGTGCCAGACCCAATGCTCGTCGACAATTTCTTTGTCGGTCTGAATGCGCACTTCCACTTGCAAAAAGTGTTTGATCCACAGCTCAAGCACGCGGCACAAGGCATCTAAAGACGCTTGCCCATGGTTCAAGCTGATCACCATGTCGAAAAACTCGCTTCGCGGCCAATAAGCATCCAGATTGTCAGCACTCAAAACATCCAAATCGACACTACGAACTGGCAAACCGCCTTGTTTCAGCAACTCACCAATGCTGCCAAAACCACCTGACAAGGCATGCCGTTCGACCGTTTCATCGTCGGCCGCCATGACAGCGCCGTCTTCAAGGATGGATATTTTTTGCGTTCTAAATAGCAACTCAGCCACGCGGGCTTGCATGGCTGTAGCAGATTTGCCCAAAACATGTTGCAACAAAATCTGCGTCAACTGCTGCACCAAAACTGGCGCAACATCCACGCCTTCACCCTGAAAAAGTGCCATATAGCTGGCTTCTAGGGTGGGTTTGGCAAGCAATCTGTCTCGGAAACGCAGCCACACGGCGTAGTTATCCGCTGCGTCTTTGTCTTGAACGCCAGTAATTTCAGCTGCTTCGACTGTTCGGCGTGGTGCTTTGTCTAAAGAATCGTGCAGCGCCATTTCATTGGCGCAAGATTCAGCAATCGGTGCAATTTCAGGCCGAGACAACAAATGCCGCAAATAAGCGTCTGTCACCACCAAATGGCCATTCGCGTCCACAGCTAGCAGCTCATAGCCCGACGAAGGCCACAGATTTTGCGAGACTTGGGGCTTAAAAATAGGCGTGGCGTGAGGGTTTGAGGCCATCAGCTGCGCACTTCGCCGTTGCCCAACACCACGTATTTCAGCGACGTCAAGCCCTCAATCCCCACCGGACCACGGGCATGAAATTTATCGGTACTGATACCAATTTCAGCCCCCAGCCCATACTCAAACCCATCCGCAAACCGAGTGCTGGTGTTCACCATGACACTGGCTGAATCAACCTCGCGCAAGAAGCGCTGGGCGTGCATATGGTTGGTGGTCATGATGGCGTCGGTGTGGTGGCTGCTGTATTTGTTGATGTGCGCAATCGCCTCGTCCAAACCGGCCACAATTTTGATGCTGACAATAGGCGCTAGATATTCTTCGTACCAGTCTTGCTCTTTGGCCAAAGTAATTTTAGCTATTTTCTTGATAGCTGTATTGGTAAATAATACGCTGGCTGCAGCCTCATCACACCGCATTTCGACGCCTTTTTTGGCGTAAATGGCGGCAATTTTCGGCAAAAACTCTGCAGCGGCACCTTGGGCGACCAGCAATCCCTCTGCGGCGTTGCACGGGCTGTATTTGTTGGTTTTGGCATTGTCGGCCACGGTCACCGCCATGGCGATATCGCACGGGTCGTCCACGTACACGTGGCAATTGCCGTCCAAATGTTTGATGACGGGTACTTTGGCGTCGCGCGAAACGCGTTCAATCAGCCCCTTGCCGCCGCGCGGTATGATGACGTCGACGTATTCGGGCATCGTAATCAGCGCACTGACCGCTTCACGGTCCGTCGTCGGCACCAATTGCACCGTGTACTGCGGCAAACCGCTCTCCACCAGCGCTTGTTGCACCAGAAAAGCCAAAGCTTGGTTGGACTCAATCGCCTCTGAGCCGCCGCGCAAAATGCAGGCATTGCCGCTTTTGATGGCTAAGGACGCGGCTTCAATCGTCACGTTCGGACGGGATTCGTAAATCATGCCAAAAACGCCAATCGGCACCCGCATTTGACCCACGCGAATACCACTGGGCTGCTGCTTCATGCCGATGATTTCGCCAATGATGTCTGGCATCGCCGCCAGTTGCTCACAGCCTTGGGCGCAAGTTTCCAGCACTTTGGGCGTCAATTTCAAGCGGTCAACCATGGGCTCAGACAAACCGGCTTTGATGGCACGGGCTATGTCTTTGGCATTGTCAGCCTGCAAAGCCGCCACATTGGCACGCAGCAGCGCTGCCAAGCGCAATAATGCTGCGTTTTTAATAGCTGCTGAGACAACAGATACGCTGGATGAAGCCGTTTTAGCCTGTTTTCCAAGGGTTTGCAGCAATTCAACCACGTTGACAGCGCTATTTACTGCATCTGGGGTGTAAGTTTGGGCATTCATACAGTTATTTTATCTATTACGCAACCAACAAAGCCTACGTATCAATACCATCGCGCACGCCATTCAAGTTTTGATCTGGCCCATTGATGTCTGAGGACCTGTCTAACTTGGGGATAACGTCGCTGTCTTCTAGGGTTTTGATGTTGTCGCTCAAAGTGGGTTATGTAAAAAGAGTATCAGGGTCTTTGGTACATGCTGTGAGCAACAGAAATAGCGTACTTAATACATAAATGTTAAAAGTAGTTCTTTTGATTTTACGAGTGATCATTTACATGTGTCGCCACTAGGACTCATTGTCGTAGAGCCTGAGGCTGCGCGATTATATTCAATATATCGATATGCGCGCGCTTTAGTATTGGCTGTCATAGCTTCAAGTTTTCCACTTAGTTTAAAACTTTCTTGATAATTTGGCATGAATACTTCGCCCAAGCAATTAGTACTCGCAGCAAGCTCATCTCCAGAAGCGTCCATAACTGCTTTGTCCTTTAAATCGAGTATCAAAGTTCTTTGCAACGCTATTGCCTTTTGTGTTGCCGCTTTTTTTTGCTTTTCTGTTATCGGCAAAGCTGCAATCCAAGCATCAATATCATCGCGCACGCCATTCAAGTTTTGATCTGGCCCTTTGATGTCTGAAGACCTGTCTAGCTTTGGGATAACACCACTGTTTTCTAGGACTTTGATTTTGTCACTCAAGGTGGGCTCCGTAGAAATAATCTCTGAAAACTTACTGCACGCAGCTAGCATCATAAATAATGCAGTTAAAACGCATTGCTTAAATGCATTTTTTAGAGTTTGTCGCGTTATCACTTACATGTATCGCCGCTTGGCAAACGAGTCGAGCTACCCGATCTAGCACGGTTGTATTCTATGTATCGATACGCACGCGCTTTGGTATTAGCAGTCATAGCTTCTATTTTGCTACTTAATTTATAGCTGTCTTGATAATTTGGCATGAACACGTCACTAAAACAATTTGTGCTTGCCATCAACTCATCTCCAATAATTTGTAGTGCAATTTTGTCTGTAATTTCAACAAGTAAAGTTCTTTGCAGCGCTATTGCCTTTTGTACTGCTGCTTTCTTTTGCTTGTCCGTTATTGGCAAAGCCGCTATCCAAGCATCAATATCATCACGCACACCGTTGAGGTTTTGATCTGGTCCTTTGATGTCTGAAGACCTGTCTAGCTTTGGGATAACGCCGCTGTCTTCTAGGGTTTTGATTTTGTCGCTCAAAGTGGGCTCTGTAGGTGTTGTAGGAGTAGGCGGCGGTACTGGTGTTGTGGGTGTTGCAGGACTTGTGGGCGACGCAGGTGTTGAGGGAGTTGTTGAGGGAGCACTGGTATTGCTGCTAGATGACGCAGCATCAGCTGGAGTTGGGTTACCCGACGACTCTGACTGATTGCTGCATGCACCTAGTGAAAAAAACAACGAACTAAGTGCTAAAAATCGAACGAAAGGCGTTTTAAAAAAGTGTGACCTGTTCATAGTGATGACCTTATTTATAGCTTTTCAACTGACCCAATTGGTAGTTGATTATGTTTAAAACTTCAGCGTATGCAGCACGTGCGGTATCCATATAAGTGCCTTCAAAGCTATGGCCGGTTTTATCATTACCGCTAAAAGGCAAGGCAATATTGGCTGCAGGCACGCTATTGATACCTGCAATACGCAAACCGTTGATAACAAAATCAGTATCTGACAACAGATAATAAGAGCCAGACAGCGTGGGCGAGGCTGGGGCTACGTGTACTACTTTTACTTTTCTGTAGTGCCCCATATTCGCCTTTTCAAGAAAACCTTTGTACGCTGCATTTACAAACAAATTGCCCTGTGAATGTGCAACCAGTACCATGCCGGAAGTTTCTTGTCCATCATTGAGCAACTCCAGCATCTTGGCGACATGAGATGCCGTGTCTGCCGCCGTGGGCGGGCTGCTCATGAGCGTGAGCAATTTGGTGAACGAGCCCATGAGCTGGTTGAGAATGTTGGCAGCAATACTGTCTAACAACTGCAGCAAGGCGTTGCCAGCGTTACCAAATTGGTTCCGCAAGCCTGCTAACAGCCCTGCGGTGAGTGAATCTAGCTGGTTTTGCCTGCCCGCTAACATTTCCCAGTAAATTTCCCACCTGTCGCCAAGCACGCCTCCTAGCTCTTTGTTGCGCTGGGCAAATACTTCTGCCACGTCTTCAAGACAAGGCACAAACCCTAAAAAGCCAGTGCGGCAAGCGGTCTGATTGTAAAAAAGCTCGTATTCCAAAGGACGCTTTTTGTAAGTACTTTTAAATTCATTTTTTAAACGACTAAGACTCTGGTTAGCGGACTCTTCAGTATTCGACACCCCATTAAAAAAACCAATGTATTTGGTTGAGCAATCAGGGAAAAAGGCCGACCCATTTTCAATGGTCAGTGGCGCACATGTGCAACTATATGGTAAGGAAAAAACTCCTGGATTTTGCGAAGGTGGACCAATTTCAACCCAACAATAGCCGCTACCACCAAATTGATTTGAGCTGACAGCTTGGATTGATGAAGATTTAACATATGGAGCTAACTCCGCAACATGTTTTTGACATACTCCTGCAGGCGTAGATGACTCAAGCATGTTTGCACGAGTTGGAGTTACTTCCCCTTCGTTAACGGCTTTGTAACAAAAGTTAGCTGCTAAAGCAACTTTGCTAGTTGCTAAAAAGAGCATTGCTACAACCAAGAACCTATAAATAGAAAAAAAATTTGATAATTTGTTCTGATGCATGCAAATTTTTACCCGCTTAAAATTAATTAAGTATAGTCATCCTCATCACATAACAGAAGCGCATTCGAGAATTTATAATTGCGACACTAGCCACTGGACATACATACAAAATGTATTTACTCAGATTGCTACCGTGCTTGCGTCATGCAAGCTTGGCACAGCTGCATGGCTAGCCGGTGCAATGCTTGCCAACTATCTTGGGGCCAATCGCGCTGTTTCAAGCCTTTGACGATGCCATCGACCTTGTGCGCCCCATCTAGCAAATCAACCAAAGCAGCGCTGCTAAGCTGCGGCAACACCCGCTCAAACAAACGTTCTTTGACGCCCCAAACCCGTTGTTCACGCAGCGCCATGGGCAGCGGTTTGCCGTTTGACATGGCGTCTTTCACACGTTTGAGAGCCCGAATATCCTCTGAAATCGCCCAATGCACCAATACCTCAGCCACACCCTCGGCCTGCAAGCCGTCCAGCATGCGCTGCACGCGGGCGGGGTGGCCGGCTAGGACGGATTCGGACAGCTTGAACACATCGTACCGCGCCACATTCAGCACCGCGCTTTCGACCTGCGCCAGCGACAACTCGCCTTTGGGGTGCAATAGCGCAAGTTTTTGGATTTCTTGGAAAGCTGCCAGCAAGTTGCCTTCGACGCGGTCGGTAAAGAATTGCAAGGTTTGCTGCCCTTCCACGCCCGCAGCGACCTGCTGACCCTGCGCTTGCAGGCGCTGGGCAATCCACTGCGGCAGCGCGGCACGCTCAACGGGTTGGATTTCAATGTTGACGCCATTGCCATCCAAAGCGGTGAACCACGCGCCTTGCTTGCTCATTTTGTCTAGCTTGGGCAGCATGACCAGCGTCAAGGTGTCGGTGTTTTCAGCGGCTTGTGCGGCCAATTGCTGCAACTGCACACTGCCGTCTTTGCCCGGTTTGCCGGAGGGGATGCGGATTTCTATGATTTGCTTGTCGGCAAATAAGCTCATGCTACCCGCAGCGGCTAGCACCTCGCCCCAGTCAAAATGTGCGCCAGCGACGGTGAAGGAGCTGCGCTCGGTAAACCCCTGCTTGCGCGCCTCAGCCCGAATCGCATCGGCCGCTTCTTGCACCAGCAGTGTTTCGTCACCGTGCAAGGTGTAGAGCGAACGCAGGCCTTTACTGAGGTGGTTGCTGAGTTGGGCGGCGGCGAGTTGCAATTACAGCTCTTTGATGGCTGACAAACGGCGTAATAACTGCTGCACCATGTCAGTCTGCATGTCGCGGTAGAGCAGGCCTTCTTCAGACTCTTTAGCTAGCGCGGCTGATTCGTTGTAGCTGATGTCGCGCTGCACCAAAAGCTCGGTTTCAGGGATGATGTCCTTGCCGCTTGGGGTGCGTAGTTTGAATTTTAGGCGGATGCGCAACTGAAACTCACGGACTTGACCTGAAGATGTCGTACCTACAACCACTTTTTCGCGCTGCTCGCTGATGACATCCAGCACGACTTGCGCTTTTGCTGGGTCAGCAACCAGTGCAACTGCGCCGTCTGAGGCTAAAACGCGCTTGAATTCATTGCCCAGCGTGGACGCGTCGCCAAAGCCAGAGAGCAAGGTTTTGAATGCATAGCTGAACGAACCGCGCATTTTGAATCCGCAGCCCGTCATGGCAAACGCACCCGTAGCCAGCAACGCAGCTAGGGCAGATTGGTTGAATAAGCGTCTTTTCATAGTATTTTTACCCGTTATTTACTTACCTGTTGTTTATTTGCCCGTTAATCAACAACAAAACAACCTCAAATGACCACATTCACCAAGCGGCCAGGCACGACGATGACTTTTTTGATGGCAGCGCCAGCGGCGAACTTGACAACGACCTCAGAGCTTACCGCGATTTTCTCGATGTCGTCCTTTGTAGCACCCGCCGGCACGACGATAGAACCGCGCAATTTGCCGCTAACTTGTAACATCAGCTCGATTTCGTCTTGCACCAAGGCCGAAGCATCGACCTGCGGCCAAGGCGCATCCAGCAAATCGCCCAAGTCGGCGGCATAGCCGAGGTTTTGCCACAAAGCATGGCACAAATGCGGGGCAGCAGGGTACAAACAGCGCAAAAGAATACCGAAACCTTCTAAAACTGCCGCTTTTGAAGTGGCATTTTCGCCCATAGAACCGTCTGACTTGAAGTCTTCCAAGGCGTTGAGCAACTTCATGCATCCCGACACAACCGTGTTGTACTGCATGCGCTGATAGTCAAAATCGACCTGTTTTAGCAGGGTATGCAGCTCTAAACGCAGATTTTTGGTGTTTTTAGAGTCATTTTGACCATTATCCAACGTATTTACTGCCTGAGCAGCTATGTTATTAGTAGCAAAATTTAACTCTTGTAGTTTGACACCATAGTTCCAAACACGTCGCAGGAAGCGGTACGAGCCTTCCACAGCAGAGTCATTCCACTCCAGCGTCGCCTCGGGCGGCGCGGTGAACATGGTGTACAGGCGGGCGGTGTCTGCGCCGTACTTTTCAATCAAATCCTGCGGATCGACGCCATTGTTTTTCGACTTGGACATGGTGCCCACGCCGTCGTAGTTGACGATGGAGCCGTCGATTTTGCTCTTAGCGGTGGTGACTTTGCCATTGGCGTCCACAATGTCCTCGACCTCGTGCGGCCAGAAGTATTCAACGCCGCCTTTGTCGTTTTTACGCGAATAGATCTGGTTCAGCACCATGCCCTGCGTCAGCAGCTTGGTGAAAGGCTCGTCCACCTTAACTAATCCACGTTGCAAACCACGCGTGGCTGGCGAGCCGTCCGCGTTCGTTAACTTGATGTCGCGCATCACTTTGGTCCAGAAACGGGCGTAGAGCAGATGCAAAATCGCATGCTCAATGCCGCCAATGTACTGGTCCATGGGCATCCAATAGTCAGCCCCTGCGCCGACCATGGCCTGGTCGTTCTGCGGGTCGCAATAACGCATGAAGTACCACGAACTGTCCACAAAGGTGTCCATGGTGTCGGTTTCGCGCTTGGCTTTTGCGCCGCAAATCGGGCAGGTCACCCCTGCGTGGAAGCCTTCATGTTTGTGCAGTGGGTTGCCAGAGCCATCGGGCACGCAGTCCAGCGGCAGCACCACTGGCAGGTCTTTTTCAGGTACCGGTACAGCGCCGTGCTCTTCGCAATGGATGATGGGAATCGGCGTGCCCCAGTAGCGCTGGCGGGAAACGCCCCAGTCGCGCAAACGCCAAGTGGTTTTTTTCTCGCCTAGGCCTTTGGCAGCAAGGTCTGCTGCAACGGCATCGACACAAGCTTTGAAGCCTAAACCGTCGTATTTGCCGCTAAGCACACATTGCCCTTTTGCTGAATGCTCTTCTTGCCAGGAAGCCCATTGACGAGTTCTTGGAGGAGCTTCTCTATTTTCCCCGCTCATTAAATCTGTGTAAATCACACCGGGAGCTTGTAGAACCGGACCCCATCTCCCACCCGATCCATCGTCCTCGAAATACCCCTTTGGTATTAATTCGGTTTGATCTGAAGGCCAATCAAGAGGTGCAATTACTGGCTTAATTACGAGTCCATACTTATTCGCAAACGCAAAATCCCGCTCATCATGCGCCGGCACACCCATCACCGCGCCGTCGCCGTAATCAGCTTTCACATAATTGCCCACCCATACAGCAAGTTGCTCACCTGTAAACGGGTGCGAAACGTAGAACCCTGTTGCGACACCTTTTTTTTCTTTGGTCGCTTCCTCAGCTTCCGTAGTTTTACCATCTTTCAATGCTTCTATATCTATAGCTAATGAGGCATTTAATTCGCCGGCTCGCACCGAAATCGGGTGCTCTGGGGCGACGGCGACGAAGGTAACACCCATGATCGTGTCTGCACGGGTGGTGAAGACGTACATCTTGCCGTCTTGCAGCAATTGACCTGCTGCGTCTTGGATGGTGTGCGGGAAGGCGAAACGAACACCCTCGGACTTGCCGATCCAGTTTTCCTGCATCAGCTTGACGCGCTCAGGCCAGCCATCCAGACCGGTTTGCACGTGTTCCAGCAACTCGGGGGCATATTTCGTGATGTTGAGGTAGTAGCCCGGAATTTCGCGCTTTTCAACCACCGCACCAGTTCGCCAACCTTTGCCGTCAATCACCTGCTCATTGGCCAGCACAGTCTGGTCGACCGGGTCCCAGTTGACGACCTGGGTTTTGCGGTAGGCGATGCCCTGCTCCAGCATTTTGAGGAACAGCCACTGGTTCCACTTGTAATACTCGGGCGTGCAGGTGGCGATTTCGCGGCTCCAGTCGATGGCCAGACCCATGGCCTGCATCTGCTTTTTCATGTAGGCGATGTTGTCAAACGTCCACTGCGCGGGGGGCACGCCGTTTTTCATGGCGGCGTTTTCAGCCGGCAGACCAAAGGCGTCCCAGCCCATGGGCATGAGCACGTTGTAGCCCTTCATGCGCAGCTGGCGCGTGAGCATGTCGTTGATGGTGTAGTTGCGCACATGACCCATGTGCAGCTTGCCGCTAGGGTAGGGCAGCATGGAGCAGGCGTAGTACTTCGGCTTCGGGTTACCTTTTGCGTCTAGGGCACCCTCGGTCACGCGGTAGGCGTCAGCCGCTGTCCAGTGGCTGTGGGCGGCTTTTTCAATGGCCAAATGGTCGTAGGAAGCTGGGGAAATGTCATTTGTTGCAGTCATCCCCCAATTGTAGAGGCTGCAACAGCGCTAATCAGACGCTTTTAAGTCGCTATTTGGGTGTTATTTAGGCGATTTTGATTCGGTTTTCGCCTCAGCCACAAAGCCAATCCGGTTCAACCCCGCTTTTTGCGCCACGCCCATGATTTCGACGACTTTGCCGTACGGAACGGCTTCGTCCGCACGCAGCTGAACTTCGGTGTCTTTGCTCAGTTGCGCAGTTTTAGTGAGAGATTCGGTAAGCTGAGTCAGGCTGGTAACTTGGTCATTCAGGAAAATTTGACCGCTTTTATCGACCACGATAGCGACAAATTTAGGTGTGGCGACGGGTTTGGCAGCCTCGGTTCTAGGCAAATCTAGCTTGATGGCGCTGGTCATCAACGGGGCGGTGATGATGAAGATGACCACCAAAACCAGCATGACATCGACCAAAGGCGTCATGTTGATGTCGCTCATGGGTTTTGAGCTTTGGGTACGTTCTAGGCGGCCGAAACTCATTTTCTCGAGCTCAGTGATGTAACATCAATTCACGCAAATCACTGGCGAAACCTTCTAAATCGGCTTCAATGCGGCCAATGATGCGGCCAAACACGTTGTAGGCGAGCACGGCGGGAATGGCGACGACCAAGCCAGCGGCGGTCATGACCAGCGCTTCACCGACAGGGCCTGAAACTTGCGCAATCGTCATTTGGCCAGCGCCAGAAATGCTGGTGAGTGCGTGGTAAATGCCCCAAACCGTACCTAATAACCCGACGAACGGTGCTGTTGAGCCCACCGTGGCCAATAAAACTTGACCGAAATTAAGCTGGTTGATGATGCTGTGCAAAGCGTCGCGCAAAACACGGGTGAGCTGCTGGGCTTTGTCGCCGGCTTGTGCGAGTGTAGAAGCACTGCCTTCGCGTCTGTTATTGATGGTTTGACTTGCCGAAATCAACGGGGAAACGAGGGCAGAACGGTCAAAAGCTGTCGCTTGCTGCAAGCCTGAATCAACCGTAGCTGATTGCCAAAAAGCGGCTGTACTGCGTGCCACATCAGTATTTGCGCGGCGTAAAGTCCACGCCTTTGACAAAATCACCACCCAACTGGCAACCGACATCAACAACAGCAAAATCGCTACTGATTTGCTGATGGCGTCGCCTTGAAGGATAAATTGAAGGGCGTTCATGCTTTTAGAAAACTAAAATTTCACCAGCAAATTAACGCAAATTCAATACATCAAACATGTCATACAAGCCATTTGATTTGCCAACCAAGAAACGTGCCGCCATCAAACTGCCTTTGGCGTAGTACTCGCGGCTGGAAGCTTTGTGGCTGATTTCGATGCGCTCACCCGTACCAGCAAAAATAACAGTGTGGTCGCCAATGACGTCACCGCCACGGATAGTGGAAAAACCAATGGAGGATGCATCACGCGGACCTGTCACACCGTAGCGTTCAAAAACGCCGTTGTCTTTCAAGTTGCGTCCTAAAGCATCTGCCATCACCTCGCCCATTTTGAGTGCTGTTCCGGAGGGCGCGTCAATTTTGTGGCGGTGGTGTGTTTCAACCACTTCGATGTCATAGCCAGTGCTTAGCGCTTTGGCGGCCATTTCTAGCAGCTTGAAAGTGACATTGACCCCTACGCTCATGTTCGGAGACATGACGATGGCGATGTCTTTGGCAATCTCAGCAATTTCGGCTTTTTGAGCGTCAGAAAACCCCGTTGTGCCAATCACGGCTTTCACACCTAATTCGCGACAAACTTGCAAATGCGCCAGTGTGCCTTCGGGTCGGGTGAAATCCATCATCACTTGCGCATTTGCCAAACCACGACGCAAATCATCCGTCACTAAAACGCCGCTCTGCTTACCCATGTATTGCAGCGCATCAACATTAATAGCTGGAGAGGCAGCAATATCAAGGGCTCCAGCGAAAATGCAATCTTCTGCTGCGCTGACAGCTTCAATCAGCATATGACCCATGCGGCCACTAGCACCTGCAACAGCTAGGCGTAATTTTGCAAAATTCACTTCGTTCATTGTTTTTCTTATTTTTTATTGCCTGACAGAGTTTCAATGAATTCTTGCTCTGTGGGCATGTTGCTACCGTCAATTTTCTCAAGTGAATCACCCTTGAAATATACGGTGAGTTTGTAAGAGGGCGTCTCGATGCCTTGGCGCTTCAAGTTGAAAACGTATTCCCAACGGTCAGCATGAAAAACGCTAACCAAAAGTGGCGTACCCAAAATATCTGCCACCTGCAAACGCGGCATGCCTGGTTTCAGTGCGGCGACTTGCTCTTTTGAAACAAAATTGCCTTGCGCGACCTCGGCCTTGTAAAGAACAGATCCACAAGCCGTCAGTAAGCTCATGGCCTGTATGACGAGCAACAATTTGACGGTACGATAAAGTGTCTGTGGTTTGGTATTCATAATAGGCAACTATAACGATATGATGGAGCCATTGTAGCGGGTGAGTAGCCCAAATAACCAAACAATGAGCATCTATAAAGCACCTTCATGAGCACGATTGACGAACTAAAAAATACAGGATTGAAAGCGACCCTGCCGCGCCTGAAAATTTTGGAGATCTTCCAAAAAGGCGAACCGCGCCACATGACGGCTGAAGATGTGTTTCGCATTCTTTTGGAAGAGCGGACGGACATAGGCTTAGCTACCGTTTACCGTGTTTTACTTCAGTTTGAACAAGCCAGTATTTTGACGCGCAGCAGCTTTGATGGTGGTAGAGCGGTTTATGAGCTCAATGAAGGACATCATCACGACCATTTGATTTGCCTAGACTGCGGCAAAGTTGAAGAGTTTTTTGACGAAGAGATTGAAAAGCGACAAAAATCAATCGCCAAGGCGAAAGGCTTCACAATTGCAGAGCACGCGTTGAGCTTGTATGCCAACTGCACCAAACCAAAGTGTCCAAATTTAGTCAAGCCAGCTGCAAATCGAGCCAATTTAGCCGCGCCTTAGGCACGCGCAATCTAACCTGCGTCCATCGCTTTACGCTGGCGCTGGGCAAATTCCTCATAAGTATCGATACCGCGTAGCTGCAAAATAGTATTGCGCACTGCAGCCTCCACCAAAACCGCAATGTTTCTACCAGCGACCACTTGAATCACCACCTTGCGCACAGGGATGCCGATAACATCTTGCGTCAAGGGCACGGAAGGCATGCGGTCGTAGTCACGTTCCATAGTTTCGCGGCGAACCAAGTGAACAATCAGCTTTAAGCGCATTCGTCTGCGGACGGCGGTTTCACCAAAAATAGCGCGAATATCCAACAAACCAATGCCGCGCACCTCAAGCAAGTTTTGCAGCAAATCTGGGCATCGTCCTTCAACAGTTGTTTGGTTGATGCGAAACAGATCTACAGCATCGTCAGCCACCAAACCATTGCCGCGCGAAATCAGCTCTAAGCCGAGTTCGCTTTTTCCAAGACCAGACTCACCTGTAATCATCACCCCCAGACCCAAAATATCCATGAACACACCATGCATGGTCGTGCGATCCGAGAAGTGCTTGGCCAAATAAGCGCGCAGAACGTCGATCACGAAAGCAGCAGACTCTTTGGTCGAAAACAGCGGGATTTGGGCGCGCTCGCATAAAGTGAGCAAACTCGGGGGTGGTATTTGGCCGTCACCCAAAACTAACAAAGGTGGCTCTAATCTCACGATTCTGGCAATTCGACGCGCACAATCTTCTTCAGTACCATTGGTCAAATATGCAACTTCACGCTCACCCAAAACCTGCAATCGGTAGGGGTGAATGTAGTTAAGATACCCCACCAAATCAGCGCTAGATCTTGCCGCGCGAACAGCCACTTCATCAAATCGTCGCTCTGAAGCAGCTAAACCGACCAACCAATCCCACTTTAAATAGGTGCGAAAGGCTTCAAACAGAACGTCAGCACTGACGACGGTGGGCTTCATACTGCACCTTGTGTTGCGAGCCAGCCGGTGATTAAGTGGTGCAGCTCGGCGGCGTCTTGCGTTGTCTGCAATTTATCGCGCAAGTTAGCGTCACTCAATAATTCGGCTATTTCTGACAAAATTTCAAGGTGTTTTTGAGTCGCCGCCTCTGGCACTAGCAAAAAAATCAGTAAATTAACGGGTAATTCATCCGGCGCATCAAAACCAATGGGGTTTGCCAACTGAAATACAGCGGCCATAGGGGTTTTCATGCCCTTGATACGTCCATGTGGGATGGCTACGCCATGCCCTAATCCCGTAGAGCCCAGTCGCTCTCGCGCAAAGAGACTGTCAGTAACGGTGGCACGGTTCAAGCCATGCAGTTGCTCAAACAACAAACCAGCTTCCTCAAAAGCTCTTTTTTTGCTGGTAGCTTCTACGCCCACAAGCACTTGTGGAGCGGGCAATATGCTGGAAAGTCTGTTCATATGTGAGAGGAGATTATGCACCGAGCTATGAATTAGGGATGAATTCGGCTTAAATTCTAAGGAAATTAGCCAAATTTTGCCTCAAATGCAAAACCGCCCTACAAAACATCGCTCAGTGAGCTGTTTTGTAGGGCGGTCTGGGGTTTAAAACGAAAGTTTAAACGGCTGCAGCTGATTACATCAGTCGCTTTGGTGCCTCGTGATGGTGGTCTTTCACCTTCTCTTTGTGTCTTCCCACTTGACGATCAAGCTTGTCAACCAAGTCATCCACAGCAGCATAAAGGTCTTCGTGCGAACTTTCTGCAAACATGTCGCTACCTTTGACATGAATATTGCACTCAGCACGCTGTCGTCGGTCTTTTTCTTTTTGATTTTCAACCGTTAGCAAAACCTTCACATCAACCAGTTGGTCAAAATGTCGCGTAATTCGGTCTAACTTAGACGTTACATAAGTGCGTAACGCTGGGGTAACTTCGAGATGGTGACCGCTGATTGTCAAATTCATACGTAGCCTCCTAGAACAAAATCAAAACACGCATTGAGCTATTTTGTTATGCAAGACATCTCAATGCGCAACTGAAACTTGAGGATTTAGACTGAATCTTGAAATCTGCCCCTCAAGTGACTTTACTATGCGCCCGCCTTTGAACATTTGCAAGTAGCAAAACGAATTTTTCTTAAAAAAATTTACTACTGATGTAAATCACTGCAACAAGTTATTTTGCTAGCGGTGCATTAGATTGGTACAGCTTTAATTTGCCCACCACAAAAACGGCGGCAAGGCTAGCGCTAGCGCCAAGGATTGCGGCAACCCAATAATGTTGAACTAAATTTTCAGCATTCCGGCTAATGATCAAGCCTCCAATGAAGGCGGCAACTCCCATTGCTGCAGATTGAACTGCAGAATTCAATGCCATGAATGTGCCTCTGAACTGTGGGTTTGCAGCAGATGTGATGATGGCCATACCGGGAATCATGCGCCCGCTCATGGTGGCGAAAAAAACAGTTGAAACCAGCAAAACCGCCCACACGGGTAAACCTTGAGTCAGCGTGCTGGCAACCATAGGAATGATGACCAAGATAGCCAGCAAGCGAAACATGAATACTTTCCCCTTACGATCGGTCAATACACCTATCACACGCGCAGTCAACAAGGTCACCAAGCCGCCACATAAATATACATAGGGCACTTGATCAGTACGCCAGCCTACATTTGTTTGCAAATATATGGTGATAAAAGGAATGACTGTAAATCCAGCAAACATCAGTAAACCAGAAAAAGCAAACGCTTTTAAGTGGTTACCATCTGCAAGCACCTGTTTGATGCCGCTCCAAGCTGAGGGTTTATTGGCTATTTTCAAATGGTCTGCGAGCGGCGGCAACGTGATGTAAGCACCCGCAGCCAAGAGCCCAACCAAGGCAGCGATACCAAAAAATGGTGCATGCCAGCTGAAGTGCGCCGCTAAAAATAACCCCAAAGGCACGCCCGCTACGGTTGAAACAGAGAACGATGTCATCACGATGCCCATAGCTCGACCACGCCGCTCAAAAGGCACGACATCTGCGATGATGGTTTGCGACAAAGCTGACAAAACACCACCAAAAATACCAGCCAAAACTCGCGCAAGCATCAAGGTGTAATAAGTTGGCGCTAAGCCGCAGGCCAACGTGGCCAATCCAAACAGGACATAAAGTGCCAAAAGCAGCTTTTTACGGTCAAACTTGTCTAGGTAGGTTGCAGCCATCAGCCCAGAAGCTCCTGCAGCTAACGTATACGCAGACACCAGCATGCCAAATTGCGCATCGGTGATAGAGAAAATCTTGGTAAATTGTGGCCCCAAAGGCATCATGATCATGAAATCAAGAATATGGGTAAATTGGATGCCCGCTAAAGTGAGCAAAAGCCAAAGTTCGCGCTTGGGTGAGAGTACAGGAGCTTGGCGTGTTGTTGTTTGTATAGACATATATTCCTAAATCAGTCTTTGACTTTATCACTTCACTTCAAACCTTCGCTGTTAAGCACTTAAAAGGCTCATAAAGTGTCATAATCAAGCCTTATAAATAACGGAGCCATCGCTTGGAAACCTACCCTAGTCGGTAGCTTTTAACTCCCAGTTTGCATTGGGGTTGAAAGCTAAACCACCCCTATTTTTAATTGCAAGCTTATTTCGGGAGAGAGCCATGCTCAATATCTTTTCCCTAGCCAATGGCCGACTTTTCCAAGAAGAGATCGAGTCGCTAGAAGAACTCACCAAGTTTCAGCCTATTTGGGTTGATTTGGAGTCACCCACTTTAGAAGAAAAACGCTGGGTCAAACAACATTACGGCTTGTCCATCCCAGAAGATGCGATGGACGAAGACATCGAAGAATCGGCCCGGTTTTACGAAGAAGACAATGGTGATTTGCACATTCGGTCTGACTTTTTGGTCGCCCATGACAACGAGCCCGGCAACGAACCAGGCACGGTTCGCGTGGCCTTCATATTAAATTTAGCCAACACGCAGCTCAAAAGCCACGGCGTTTTGTTCTCAATTCATGACGAAGATGTGCCTGTTTTTAGGCTTTTGCGTATGCGCGCGCGCCGTGCGCCTGGTCTGCTTGAGGACGCAAAAGAAGTACTACTCAAGTTGTTTGACGCGGATGCCGAGTATTCAGCTGATACCTTAGAAGGTATTTACGATGGTTTAGAGACAGTGAGCCGACAAGTGCTGTCAGGCGATGTGACAGATGCTTTGGCTGGAGAAGTACTAGGTGCGATTGCGCGGCACGAAAACTTAAACGGTACGATTCGCCGCAATATGATGGATACGCGCAGGGCTCTTAGCTTTGTTATGCGCAGCAAAATGCTGAATGCCGAACAATTTGAAGAAGCGCGACAAATTCTGCGCGATATTGATTCGCTGGACTCTCACACTGCTTTCGTTTTTGAAAAAATCAACTTTTTGATGGATGCAACCGTTGGTTTCATCAACATCAACCAAAATAAGATTATCAAAATCTTCTCTGTGGCTAGCGTTGCTTTGCTGCCACCTACGCTGATAGCCAGCATTTACGGCATGAATTTCAAATTTATGCCTGAGCTTGACTGGTCATTAGGTTACCCGTATGCGCTTGTGCTCATGCTGGCTAGTGCGTTGGTTCCTATGTGGTACTTCCGCAAACGCGGTTGGTTGAAATAAACCTCGCTCGGACATTCACCAAAAAGGAGATCAATGTGCTTAATCGTTTGAAAGTTTTACCGCAATACGTGTTGCCAAAACAGCTGCTAACCACACTCGCTGGCCGCTTTGCCAGCCAAGAACGTGGCAACACAACCACTTCCGCCATCCGTTGGTTTGTCAAAAAATACCAAGTCAACATGGCTGAAGCGCTGAGCCCGGACATCGGCAGCTATGCCACTTTCAACGATTTTTTCACCCGTGCCCTACAACCAGGTGCGCGGTCTATCGCAAAGGCTGAGCTGATTTGTCCTGTTGACGGCGCTATCAGTCAGTTTGGTGATATCAAGCAAGATCAAATTTTTCAAGCCAAGGGACACAGCTACTCCACAACTGCTTTGGTCGGCGGTGACAGCGCATTGGCGGCACAATTTCAAAACGGTAGTTTTGCCACGATTTATCTCAGCCCGAAAGACTACCATCGCATCCACATGCCTTGTGATGGCCGTTTAACGCGCATGATTTATGTGCCGGGTGACTTGTTTTCCGTGAACCCAACAACAGCGCGTGGTGTGCCCGGTTTGTTTGCACGCAATGAGCGTGTCGTTTGCGTGTTTGACACCTCCCAAGGGCCGTTTGTACTCGTTTTGGTGGGAGCTACCATAGTCGGCAGCATGGCCACCGTTTGGCATGGCCAAATCAACCCGCCTCGCAGTGCAGATGTGCGTGAATGGCGATATGACGATGAAATTATTTCGCTGAAGCAAGGTGACGAAATGGGTCGATTCATGCTGGGCTCGACCGTGGTGATGCTTTTTCCTGAGACTCGTTCAAAAACTGTGGCATTTAACCCAGCATGGCAAGCTGGTGGCGCGGTTCAGCTCGGGCAAGCCATGTGCCAAGCTCGGAACTAGTCCGCCTCAACAACCGTAGGCACGCGCAGCGCCAAAGCACACATCAGTTCATAACCGACTGTGCCACCGGCTTGCGCTACATCATCAATCGGCAAAACGGCACCGCTGCTGGCTTTGCCCCACAGAGTCACTTCGGTACCGACACCTACATCCATGCCGGCTTGAACCAGAGGCTCTAGATCGACCGTGATCATGTCCATGCTAACGCGACCCACCATA
>JAAFJF010000004.1 GCA_013298815.1 Polaromonas sp.
CTGCAAGCGCAGGCACAAACCGAGGTGCAATGGTGGCATTCCATGACCGCCGTCAATGGCGAATGGGTCAATGACCTGGCCAAAGACTTCAACGCCAGCCAAAAAGAATACAAAATTATCCCCACCTTCAAAGGCACCTACGACGAATCCATGACAGCCGCCGTCGCCGCCTTCCGCGCTGGTAACGCACCGCATATTTTGCAGGTGTTCGAAGTGGGCACCGCTACCATGATGGCCAGCAAGGGCGCTGTAGTCCCCGTCGCGCAAGTCATGAAAGATGCTGGCCAAAAATTTGACCCTAGCGGTTACGTCGCAGCCGTCGCTGGCTACTACACCGCGCCAAACGGCCAAATGCTGAGCATGCCTTTCAACAGCTCCACCACCGTGTTTTACATCAACAAAGACGCTTTCAAAGCGGCAGGTATTGACACCTCCAAACCGCCAGGCACCTGGCCTGAAGTGGCGTTGGCAGCAGCCAAACTTAAAGCCAGCGGCCACAAATGCCCGTTCACCACGGCTTGGCAGGGTTGGACTCAGCTTGAGAGCTTCTCCGCCTGGCACAACGTCGAATTTGCGACAAAATCTAACGGTTTGGCGGGTTTGGACGCCCGCATGAAGATCAACTCACCACTACACGTGCGCCACATTGAAAACTTGGCCAACATGGCCAAGCAAGGTTTGTTTGTCTACAAAGGCCGTGGCAACGTGCCTGAAGCGAGCTTCATTTCTGGCGAATGCGCGATGGTCACCACCTCGTCTGGCTTTTACGGGAACGTGGCGAAAAACGCCAAGTTTGGCTACGGCTTGTCCACATTGCCTTATTACCCAGACGTTGCTGGCGCACCGCAAAACACCGTCATTGGTGGTGCCAGCTTGTGGGTCATGGCGGGTAAAAAGCCAGCTGAGTACAAAGGCGTTGCGGCCTTTTTCAACTATATTTCCAGCCCCGAAGTGCAATCAGCCAGCCACAAACGCACGGGCTACCTGCCCGTCACCACAGCGGCTTACCAGTTGACTGAAAAATCTGGCTTTTACAAAGAAAAACCAGGAACCGACGTTGCCGTCACACAAATGATTCGCAAAGTAACAGACAAAAGCCGTGGCATTCGCCTAGGTAACTATGTCCAAATCCGCGCGGTGGAAGACGAAGAATTGGAACAAGTGTGGAATGGCAAAAAGACAGCACAAGAAGCGCTGGACACCATCGTCACCCGTGGTAACGAGCACTTGGCACGCTTTGAGGCGGCGAACAAAGGTAAATAAAAAGGT
Source organism: Polaromonas sp. (assembly GCA_013298815.1). Classification (GTDB taxonomy): domain Bacteria; phylum Pseudomonadota; class Gammaproteobacteria; order Burkholderiales; family Burkholderiaceae_C; genus Aalborgiella. The sequence continues at coordinate 1,270 of JAAFJF010000004.1, forward strand.
AAGTAAGTGGAAAAACGCGTTCAATTTCGATCAACCTGGCTGCCCTGGCTGCTGATTGCGCCCCAGTTGGTCGTGATTCTCGTGTTTTTCTTTTGGCCAGCGGCGCAGGCGGTTTTACAGTCTTTTCAAGTGCAAGATGCGTTTGGGTTGTCTACCGAATGGGTGGGGTTTCAAAACTTTTTGCAGCTTTGGAGAGATGAAAGCTACTTGGCGTCCTTCAAAACCACCGCTATTTTCTCAATTCTGGTTGCAATTTTGGGCATAGGCTTGTCGCTGCTGCTGGCTATTTTTGCCGACCGCATCATCAAGGGCGCGATGCTGTACAAAACGATGTTAATCATCCCCTACGCCGTCGCCCCTGCTGTGGCAGGTGTGCTGTGGATTTTCATGTTTTCGCCGTCGTTAGGCGTGGTTGCCTACGCTTTGGGCAAAATTGGCATCAATTGGAACCATTTGCTCAACGGCACGCACGGCATGACGCTGATTGTCATGGCTGCCGTTTGGAAGCAGATTTCTTACAACTTTTTGTTCTTTTTGGCGGGTTTGCAGTCCATCCCCAAGTCGCTCATCGAAGCCGCCGCCATCGACGGTGCGAAGCCGTGGCGACGCTTTTGGACGATCCAGTTCCCGCTGCTCACGCCCACCACCTTCTTTTTACTCGTCATCAACATGGTGTACGCGTTTTTCGACACCTTTGCGATTGTGGATGCCACCACCCACGGCGGCCCTGGGCAAGACACTTCGATTTTGGTCTACAAGGTCTATTACGACGGCTTCAAGGCGATGGACTTGGGTGGCTCTGCCGCGCAGTCTGTGGTGTTGATGACGATTGTGATTCTGCTCACCGTGATTCAATTCCGCTTCGTTGAGAAAAAGGTAAATTACTAAATGGCCAATCATCATGGTTGAGCGCAACCCCTTCCTCACCTTCCTAGCCCACGCCGTCATGTGGATTGGCGTGTTGATCGTCGCCTTTCCGCTGTATTTGGCCTTCATCGCCTCCACCCACACCGCGCAAGAAATCGTGCAAGCACCCATGCCACTTCTGCCCGGCAGCCACATGTGGGAAACCTACGTCAAAGCGTTGACGGGCGGCGGTGCGGGCGGTGGCGGCTCGACTCAGCCCGTGGCGCACATGATGTGGGTGAGCTTTGTGACGGCGATGGTGATTGCGATTGGCAAAATCACCATTTCTCTGCTTTCCGCCTTTGCTATTGTTTATTTCCGTTTCCCCTTCAAAACTCTGTTTTTTTGGATGATTTTTGTCACCTTGATGCTGCCTGTCGAGGTGCGCATTGGTCCGACCTACAAAGTCGTTGCCGATCTGGGCATGCTCAACACCTACGCGGGTTTGACAGTTCCGCTCATCGCCTCGGCCACGGCCACATTTTTGTTCCGCCAGTTTTTCATGTCTGTGCCCGATGAGTTGACCGAAGCATCGCGCATGGATGGCGCTAGCCCAATGCGGTTTTTCTTTGATATTTTGCTGCCGCTGTCCAAAACCTCCATCGCCGCGCTGTTTGTGATTCAATTCATTTACGGCTGGAACCAGTACCTGTGGCCGCTTCTAGCGACGACGACAGAGAGCATGTACCCCGTGGTGGTCGGCATCAAGATGATGGTGGCGGGGGGTGATTCACAAAACGAATGGAACGTTGTCATGGCAACAGCCATTTTGGCCATGCTGCCGCCAGCCGCGGTGGTGATGTTGATGCAGAAATGGTTTGTTAAGGGCTTGGTTGATACTGAGAAATAGTGAAAAACAGCCCTAAAACAAGCAAAACGCCGTGAAAACCCAGTTTTACCCCTCAAATATGACTCTATCCAGCGTATTTACTGCCTGAGCAGCTATTAAATTTATAGTAAAAATATTGCGTTAATCTACAAAATGGCTTCAATCTCCCTCAAAAACATCATCAAATGCTACGGCTCTGGCAAATCGGCGACGCAAGTGATCCACGGCGTGAATGCTGAGATTGCTGATGGCGAATTCATCGTCATCGTCGGGCCATCCGGTTGCGGCAAATCGACGTTACTTCGCATGGTTGCGGGCTTGGAAGAAGTCTCAGGCGGCGAGGTGTGCATTGGTAGCCGTGTGGTGAACGATCTAGAACCCGCTGACCGCGACATCGCCATGGTCTTCCAAAACTACGCGCTTTACCCGCACATGAGCGTGTTTGACAACATGGCCTACGGTCTGAAAATCGCCAAAGTGCCGAAAGACGAGATCAAAACGCGCGTTGACAAAGCCGCTAAAATTCTTGAACTCGGCGGCCTGCTAGAGCGCAAACCGCGCGATATGTCTGGCGGCCAACGTCAGCGCGTGGCCATGGGCCGCGCCATTGTGCGACAGCCGCAGGTGTTTTTGTTTGACGAACCGTTGTCCAATTTGGATGCCAAACTACGCGCCCAAACCCGCCTAGAAATTCAAAAACTGCACCGCGAGCTGGGCATCACCTCGCTTTTTGTCACCCACGACCAGGTCGAAGCCATGACCCTTGCGCAACGCATGATGGTGATGAATGCCGGCGTGATGGAGCAATTTGGCACCCCCGAAGAGGTCTACAACCGCCCTGCCAGCACCTTTGTGGCGAGTTTTATCGGCTCGCCGCCTATGAATTTGCTCAAATCCGCGCCAGATGGTAAATCGGGGCTAATCCTTGGCATCCGGCCCGAGCATTTGGATATTTCCACGTCGGGTTGGCCACTCAAAGTCGAAGCCATCGAGCTTTTGGGCGCGGAACGTTTGGTGTACGCCACGTTGAACGACGAGCGCGTCATCATCCGCTGCGATGAACATCAGCCCGCGCCAGCGATTGGCAGCACCATTTACGCCATACCGCGAGCGGACAAAGTGCATCATTTTGACGCAACGACAGGCAAGCGCATCTCTTAAATGAGAGCCTCGTCATTCCCGCGAAGGCGGGAATCCACGGTGGCGGGACATGGATTCCCGCCTTCGCGGGAATGACCGTTTTTTGCCTAGATAATTGACTTATGCAAACCGTCACATCAGAAAATTGGCCATACCCGCGCTGGATCGCCCACCGCGGCGCTGGCAAACTCGCCCCTGAAAACACCCTCGCCGCCTTCAAACTAGGTGCTAGTCAAGGCTACCGCATGTTTGAATGCGATGTGAAGCTAAGCAGCGATGGCGTACCTTTTTTGCTGCACGACAGCACGTTGGAGCGCACGACGTCGGGCACAGGAATCGCTGGTGAGCAAACTTGGGCAAACCTCTCACAACTCGATGCCGGCAGCTGGCATTCACGAAGCTTTGCCGGCGAACCGTTGCCAACATTCGCTAACATCGCTCAATTTTGCCTAAAAAACGGCTATTTCCTTAATATTGAAATCAAACCCTCGCCTGGTCAAGAAGCCGAAACCGGCAAAATCGTTGCCGAGCACGCCGCGCGTTTGTGGAAAGACGCTGACCGCCTCGACTTGTTCCCCCCTTTATTGACCTCCTTCCGCCCCGAATCCCTAGAAGCCGCCCAAGCCGCCGCCCCGCACCTGCCACGCGGTTTGCTGTTGGACACCCTGTGGAAAGGCTGGCTAGAAACCGCCTTGGTTTTAGATTGCAGCGCCATTGTCTGCAACCACGCACTGTGGGACACCTCATCCGTCACCCAAGCCAAAAGCGCAGGCTTTCGCAGCCTGAGCTACACGGTCAACGACGAGTGGGCGGCGCAGCGCTTGCTGGATTTAGGGACGGATGGGGTGATTACAGATCGTGTGGATTTGTTTGTGCCCTAAGCCCGCCACCCCTGATACCACCACTGGCAAACCGCCGCCACAACGACCATCGCGCCATAAGTCGCCATCTTGCCGTCGGTGCTGAAAATGACCAATCCGGCGAATAAAACGCCTAAACATGCCAAGCTGGTAAACAGTATTTGCGACTTCAAGGGTCGTTTAAAGGGAGTTTTGCGCCAGATCAGGCGGCTAAAAAGAGGCACCATCACGCCCATGGCTAGGGCGGGCAGCGCGAAGTTGACGATATGGTTGAGAAGGTCGAAAAAGCTCATAAACCAAGTTTAAGCCAAGTCAAAGGACAAAATTTTAGAAAATTTATAATAGCGGGATGGCAGTTTGGGCATTAGGAATTAATCACACCACCGCGCCGCTCGATTTACGCGGGCGGTTTGCGTTTGCTATCGACCAAATTGAGCCGACTTTACACCGTATGCGCTCGGATTTGGGGCGTAGTTTGGCTCTGCCTAGTGATCAAGCACCCTTAGAAGCCGCGCTGATTTCTACTTGTAACCGGACTGAAATTTACATTGCCAGTGCTGAAGTTACTTCTACCATAAGCTCAAATGCCACGCTGGAATGGATGGCGCAGCTGGGCGGCGTGTCTCCCGCTGCTTTGAGAGCCCATTCGTACACCCTGCAAGACGGCTTAGCCGCCCGTCACGCTTTTCGCGTTGCCAGCGGGCTGGACAGCATGGTGCTGGGCGAGCCGCAGATTTTGGGACAGATGAAAGACGCCGTGCGCGTGGCCGGCGATGCTGGCGCGCTGGGAGCGACGCTCAACCAGCTGTTTCAGCGTAGTTTTTCTGTCGCCAAAGAAGTGCGCAGCAACACAGAGATTGGCGCACATTCCATCAGCATGGCAGCGGCGGCAGTGCGTTTGGCCGGTCAATTGTTTGAAGATTTGTCAAAAATCAAGGTTTTATTCGTCGGCGCCGGTGAAATGATTGAATTGTGCGCTACACATTTCGCAGCAAAACAACCCAAATCCATTGCCATTGCTAACCGCACGCTGGAGCGCGGCGAAAAGCTGGCCAGCCGCTTTGGCGCAGAATCTATCCGCTTGGCCGACCTGCCCAGCCGCTTGCATGAGTTTGACGCCGTCATCAGCTGCACGGCCAGCACGCTGCCCATCATTGGGCTGGGTGCGGTCGAACGCGCGCTCAAATTACGCAAACACCGCCCCATCTTCATGGTCGATTTGGCCGTGCCGCGCGACATCGAGCTGGAAGTCAAAGCCCTGCAAGACGTGTATTTGTACACCGTAGATGATTTGGCTGGCGTGGTGCAAACCGGCCAAGCGAACCGCCAAGCGGCAGTAGCTGAAGCCGAAACCATTATCGACGCTGGGGTGCAAAGTTTCATGCACTGGCTGGACCAGCGAAATCCGGCGACGGGAAGTGTGTCGCTGATTCAGCAACTCAATGCCCAAACTGACGACTGGCGCGAAGCTGAGCTGGCACGCGCCCGCAAGCTCTTGGCCAAAGGCGAGCCTATTGACGCCGTGCTGGAAGCGCTGGCCAAGGGTTTGACACAAAAAATGCTGCACGGCGCGTATGCCGAACTGCACGCCGGCGACGCGACGGCGCGTGAGCACACCGCTCAGGTGGTGCAGAAGTTGTTTTTGCGTAAAGAGCGTTAGCTGAGCTAAACGTTTTACGACCCTTTACGACCTCATCGTCGAACCGTCATTCCCGCGCAGGCGGGAATCCATGACCCCAAACGAATCCGACACCCTTTGAGCTTGAAATGACCTATGGATTCCCGCCTACGCGGGAATGAAAGCCGTTAAAAGCATAGATAATTTAAAAACTAATGAAACCTTTCCTACGACAACAGCTAGAACGCTACCCCATCCGCCTTGGTGAACTCAACTTCTTCTTGCAGCAAGAAGGCATCACCGACGACATGAAAAAGTATCTGGCACTGAACAAAGAGCATGCCGAAGTGACCACTGTGGCTGGACGATTTGAACTGTTTCTCAAGCGTGAAAAAGATTTAGCCGACGCCCAATCCATGTTGGATGACAACGACATGGCAGACATGCACGAGATGGCAAAAGAAGAAATCAAAGATGCCAAAGCCGACATCGCACAGCTGGAAGACGAGCTGCAAGGCCTGCTGTTGCCCAAAGACCCGGATGACGAGCGCAATGCGTTTGTAGAGATACGCGCCGGCACGGGTGGTGACGAATCTGCGCTGTTTGCGGGCGACTTGATGCGCATGTACACCAAGTATGGCGAACGTATGGGCTTCAAAGTTGAGATCATGAGCGAGTCGTTTGGTGAAGTTGGCGGCTACAAAGAAGTTGTGCTGAAGATGTCAGGGGACAATGTTTACGGCAAACTCAAGTTCGAATCCGGCGGTCACCGCGTGCAGCGCGTGCCAGACACGGAGACCCAAGGCCGTATCCACACCAGCGCCTGCACTGTGGCGGTGATGCCTGAGCCGGATGAGGCGATTTTGATCACGCTGAACCCAGCAGACTTGCGCATAGACACCTACCGCGCAAGCGGTGCGGGTGGCCAGCACATCAACAAAACGGATTCTGCCGTGCGCGTCACCCACCTGCCCACCGGCTTGGTGGCGGAGTGCCAAGATGGCCGCAGCCAGCACAGCAACAAGGCGTCCGCCCTGAAAGTGCTGCAAGCCCGTCTGAATGAAAAAGACCGCGCCGAGCGCCATGCCAAAGAAGCCGCCACCCGCAAAGGCCTGGTCGGCAGTGGCGACCGCAGCGACCGCATCCGCACCTACAACTTCCCGCAAGGCCGCCTGACTGAGCACCGCATCAACCTGACGCTGTACAAGCTGCAGTTTGTGATGATGGGCGAGATTGACGAGGTGGTTGAAGGGCTGCTGCTGGCGCGCAAGGCGGAACAATTGGAAGAACTTGAGGTCAGCTCAACGTGACAACCCTATCAAATCAATTGAATTACCGGGCTGATATTGACGGCTTACGGGCAGTTGCAGTTTTGTCTGTGTTGGCTTTTCACGCATTTCCAACCGTATTGCAAAGCGGCTTCATCGGTGTCGATATTTTTTTTGTTATTTCTGGTTTCTTAATTTCAAGTATTATTTTGAAAAGCTTGATTGAAGGCAGTTTTAGTTTTTCTGATTTCTATATCCGACGTGTTCAACGTATTTTTCCAGCGCTCTTGCTTGTCTTGCTGTGCAGTTTTGTTGTCGGTTGGTTCGCACTTTTACCTTTAGAACTGAAAGAGCTTGGAAAACATATTGCCGCAGGAGCAGGATTTAGCTCGAACTTTATATTACTCAGCGAGAGCGGGTATTTCGATAATCTTTCCGATTCCAAACCTCTCTTGCATCTTTGGTCGCTAGGTATTGAAGAACAGTTTTATCTTGTTTGGCCATTTGTGCTGTATGTAGCTTGGAAAACAAAGACAAATTTTCTGCTCGTAATTTCAATACTTTTGCTTTTTTCTTTCGCACTTAATGCAGGCAGAATTCACCATCACGCAATTTCAGTTTTTTACAGCCCACAATCTAGATTTTGGGAATTATTAATTGGCGCAGCCTTGGCTGGATTAATGTTAGAAAGTTCTAAATTTCATGCTTGGCTCAATTCACCAAAGTATGCGCATCTCATAGCAAAAAATGTGCTTTCTTTTAGCGGTGCAATGCTTTTAGCAATTAGTTATTTTTTATTAACCAAGGATAAGCGATTCCCAGGTTGGTGGGCCCTATTACCGACTCTGGGCACAGCACTGATGATTGCAGCTGGATCGCGGGCTTGGTTGAATCACGTAATGTTATCGAGTCGACTCTTGGTTTGGATTGGTTTGATCAGTTTTCCGCTCTATCTGTGGCATTGGCCGATGTTATCTTTCGCTCGTGTCATGCAAAACGAAATACCATCAGTTGAGATTCGAGTTGTTGCGCTACTCTTGTCATTTGTATTAGCTTGGCTGACCTATATTTTGCTAGAAAAACCCATTCGGCACGGCAGACAGGGCGACATTACCTCTGGAGCATGCTCACCGATAGGATTTAAAACACCAGCAATACTGATGCTTTTAATGCTGCTTATTGGTCTAGTTGGTTATAACGCTTACAACAGAGATGGCTACCGATTCAGAGCTAGTTTTAAGAAATTTGAACTGCAAAATAATGGCTTTAATTGGGATGATTCAGCAAAGTATGCCAACGATACTAAGGATGATCCACCCAATTTCAAACGTGATGTACTACTGATTGGCGACAGCCATGCGCAAGCAATCTTTGGTGGACTCAGTGAGTTATATAAAAAACACAGCACCCGCTTGCAACTTAGAGCAGGCGCAGCATGCCCCCCGTTTTATGACTTAACGGTTCAACATATTGGACATGCAGAAGAATGCAAAGATTTGATGAATGGATTCTTAGATGAAGCAATCAAAGACGACACCATAAAAACTGTCATTCTGACAAGCAGAGGTCCACTTTATCTAACAGGTCGAGGCTTTGGTGACGGTGATGCTATTCACTTAAAGGTCAAATCAAAATTTGCGAATCCTACATCAGACGAAGACTACACCGATGTTTTTGCAGATGCCATGACAAGAACGCTTGACATGCTGACCAATGTCAATAAAAAAGTTATTTTTATCGTTGATGCTCCAGAGATGGGGTTTGCGCCGGAGCTGTGCGTTGATGTCAGGCCCTTTAAACTCATTGACAATAAAAAAACTACCTGTGGAATAAAGAAGGAAGTTTTTGACAAAAGAAATGCTAGTTACCTAACCATTATTGCGGCGCAAGCACAAGCCTTTCCACAGGTCAAATTCTTATACCCATCCAAGCACCTGTGCGACGATCAATTTTGTTACGCCAAAAAAGATGGCATTATCTTCTACCGCGACGATGACCATTTGTCATATGAAGGCGGTTTGAAGATGGGGCAATTATTAGAAAACGATATTTTCCAATGAAATTGATAAGGTGGTTAAAGGGCTATTAATGGCACGAAAAGCAGAACAACTGAAAGTAAACGCTGCCTAAATCGCAGATAATCAATTTACTTTTAGTTTCAAACTTATACAAGGAGTGAATATGGTAAATAATTTCTACCAGCTGAGGCATGCTCTTGCTGTGGGGCTTTTGGCTGTCATGAGCGCAACTGCTGCGCAGAGCCAATCCATACAACAGCCCACATACAACGTCGGAGATTTGTGGACGCATCGCTTAACGGACGGCTGGACTGGAAAAGTCAAACAAGAAACATCACAAACAGTGATTGGACTTTCGGGCGAGTTCATCAGAGTGAACAACGCTGTTAAAACTTTAAACCCGCAAAGTGGTCAGTTGGCTGCGCCCACGCTCAATGACGCGTCGCAGCGCTCTAATTTCAACTTTTCCTACATCACTAACGGTCAAGTGAGCACTCGCGTCAATTTTGATTGGCCTTTGGTAGTTGGTAAAAAATGGACTTATGAACACGCTACCTCAAGCTCTAGCGCACTGGCTACGCCAGTCATTTTTAGCTACAAAACCAATGCTGAAGTTGTCAGCTATGAAGAGGTAGAAACACCAGCTGGCAAGTTCAAAGCCATGAAAGTTGTTCATAAAGCTTCATGGAAAGAAAGCGTTAACAACGAAGGGACACAGATACTGACTTATTGGTATGCACCTTTGGCCAAACGATATGTGAAATACACTTTTGAAACGTTCAGTCTTGATGGTTTGCCAGGCACGAAAGAGACAACAGAATTAATGTCTTACATCGCTCCAATGTGATAGCCAATTAACTTGTGTCATAAAAAAACCACCCGAGGGTGGTTTTTTACATTTTCATCTATGTCAATATCATCTGCATCAATACGGTGTGGTCTGAGCCACACCATTTGCCTTGAACCAATTCACCGCGCGTTTAAACCCATCTTCTGCCGGCTCTTTGCGGTAGCTTGGGCGATAGTCGGCGTGGAAGGCGTGTGGCGCACCGTCGTAAACCACAAATTCTGATTTCTTTGCGGCGGCGCTACCGGTAGCCAAAGCGGCTTTCATTTTGTCAACAGAAGCAACAGGGATGCCTGTGTCTGCACCGCCGTACAAACCTAAAACGGGCCCACTGATGTTACCAACCACGTCAATCGGATTTGTTGGCGACAGCGGATTTGGCGCACCTTCCAAGCGGCCATACCATGCCACACCTGCTTTGACAGCTTTGTTATGAGCGGCATACATCCAAGTGATGCGGCCACCCCAACAAAAGCCGGTGATACCAATTTTGCTTGCATCGCCACCGTTCGCGGCAGCCCACTTTACCATGCCGTCCAAGTCCGCCATCACTTGATCATCAGGCACTTTGCTGACCACCTCTTTGATCAAATCTGCCATCACGTTGTACTTGGTTGGGTCACCTTGACGCGCAAAAAGCTCTGGCGCAATGGCCAAATAGCCCATTTTTGCAAATCGGCGGGCGGTATCTGCAATGTATTCATGCACGCCAAAGATTTCTTGAATCACCAATATCACAGGTAAATTGGTTTTGCCCGCTGGTGCTGCCATGTAAGCTGGCACTTTGAAGCCGTTGACTTCAACCGTGATTTCTCCCGTTTTGAGGTCATCAGACGATGTTTTCACTGCTGTTTGCGCCATGATATCGCCAGCAGCAGCGGTGTAGCCTACGCCCAATGCCACTTTCAGCGCTGTACGACGGGTGGCAGTGTGATGGTCTGAGCTGCTGTCTAGCAAAGATTGCGCATCGGTAATTTGGTTGTGTGTTGTCGCGCTGAGCATGGCTTTCTCCAATATTTATAGGTGGTTAAGGGTAGTTTCTACAAAAGTATAGTATCTGCCTTTTCGGTTAACCTATGCAAATACCTAGTTTTTAAAGTTTACTTATCAAGAGGAAAGAGGAATTTACCATGCCAACTATCCGCGTAGAACTACTCGAAGGCCGCACGCCAGAGCAAAAAACTGCTTTGGTCAGAGCGGTGACCCAAGCCACCGTAGACAGCTTGGGTGTTAAGCCAGAATCTGTTGACATTGTGCTTTTTGACATTCCGCGTCAAAATTGGGCGACGGGTGGGGTGCAGTGGTCTGAAAAATAGCATCCAACTGATGTAAAAACCGGTTTTCAGGAGGTGTGCCATGGCTAGCATCGTGATGTATGGCAATGAATATTTCGGGCAAATCGACAATGGGTTGACGCCAGCGCACTTCAAATACAGGTTTTTGGTCGAGGGTGATTCGTGGATGGACCGCAGCTCCATGTTCCACACCTCACTCTTGCAATGCCTCGCGCCTGAGTTTGACGCTGAGAATGACGATGTGATGTTTGTCAACGTCTCCATGTTTGGCGACACCATGAGACGCATGGGCAGCCAGGCAACTGGAGATTTTGCCAGTTGGCTTAACGATGACTTGGGTTGGAAGTTTGACGCCGTCTTGCTCAGCGCGGGCGGCAACGATTTCATCGATGCTGCCCGCGACCCCGCCGCTGGATTAGGCATTTTGAAAGACTTCAACCACCAGCCCCAACCCGCCAGCGGCCATGGCTGCATTGACCGCAATGCCGTGGGCGAACTGGTCACCCGCTGGCTAGACCCGAACTTCAAGCGCCTGTACGAGGTGGTGCGTCGCAGCCGTTTTCACGCGGACATACCCATCTTTCTCAACAACTACGACACCCCAACTGCGCGGTACGCACCAGCATTTACAGGCGGACGCTCATGGCTGGAAGAAGCTTACAACACCAACCACATCCCCAAACACATGTGGCCAGATCTGACAGACAGCATCTTCAACGATGTGCAAACCACCATTGCTGGTTGGACGTTTGGGCGAAGCAAGGTGTTCACCGTGCCCACAGATGGCGTTTTGACGCCCTCGGCGGCAGGCTCGACGGGTAGCGACGCCGATTGGCTGAACGAAATCCACCCCAACGCAGCAGGTTGGGCCAAATTAGCCAAAATTTGGCATGCTACACTTAAAATCACTCTAAATTAGTCTTAAATTAATCTTTTAGGTGTCAAAATAGCACTCTAGCCGGCGTTTTAACTGCCTAAGCAGCTATTATTTTTATAGCAATCTTATCTTGCCTGCATATTCTTGAATATCCAATTCCACCTGCAAACGGCGTCCCAATCTGGCGCACCACCCGGCATAGACCGCTTAGACGCACAGCTGCTGATGCTGCACGCGCTGGGCCGAGCACAGTCTGACCGCGCTTGGCTCATCACGCATGACGATGACGAGTTGAGCGAACCCACCGCCCTAGCCTTCCAAGGCTTTTGTCAACGCCGCTTGCAAGGTGAACCTGTGGCCTATATCGTCGGTTGCAAGCCCTTTTTCGGGATGGATTTACAGGTCGATCGACGCGTTTTGGTACCCCGCCCAGATACTGAAACTCTGGTGGAGTGGGCACTCACATTAGATAAAACCAAGACTGTTTTGGACATGGGCACGGGCAGTGGCGCGATTGCATTGGCACTCAAATCTGTCCGCCCTGATTGGCAAGTCACAGCCCTAGATGCAAGTAGCGATGCTTTAGCCGTGGCGCAAATTAACGCTAAGCGTTTGCATTTAAACGTTAATTTCCTACAAAGCTCATGGTTTGATGCGTTATCGAACGAGAAATTCGATCTCATCGTTAGCAACCCACCCTACATCGTCGAAGGCGACTGGCACATGGCCGCGCTGGTGCATGAGCCCAAGCAAGCGCTCACTTCAGGCGCAGACGGCTTGGACGATATTCGGCTAATCATCCAGCAAGCGCCCGATTTTCTGGCGTCTGGCGGTTGGTTGTTGCTAGAACATGGCTTTGACCAAGCGGTTGCTGTGCGGGATTTGTTGTCAGAGCGCGGCTTTAAGGCGGTGCAAAGCCAGCTGGATTTGGCGGGGATTGAGCGGTGTTCGGGCGGGCAGTGGCTTGAATAAACGGAGATTTACTGCAATCTGAATTGAATTAAGGTGATTAAGGTTTGTTAAACTTGGTTACTTCTTAACTTGTGTGAACAAAAACTTATGTTTTTGCATGAATCGCTTTTGGAAAGCGTACTGACATCACAACTAATTTTGGGATTACATGAAAACTGACGCGAAACGCTCGCAAAAAAATGCAAAAACCGGCGGCCCTGTTTGGTTTTTAACTGTTTTTATTTTGATTTGGGATGGTATGGTTTTTGGACTCATGCTCCCAGTCAGCCACATTCCATTTTGGTTTAAAGCGGTATTTGTTGTTGCTGGTTTTGTAGTTACTGTGTTGACAGTTTTTTCATGGCGTGCTCGAATTCTAGGCGGCAACGTACAGCTTTCCTTGTCTGCAGACCCTGTACCGCACGGTTTGCAAGTGACTGCAAAGTTTGAACTATCAAAAGCAGTTACAGCCACCGACTGGTCAATTGAAACTAAATTTGAACAAAGCGATGGCGATGGGGGCTACAAAAGCCTGTGGAGTCAAACTTTCCCCGCTTTAAAAACCAGCTCACGGTTGGTAACGTCCTCTTTTGTTTTTCCAAACGACTATTCACCCCAAAATATGCCGTGGGCTGGCCCAAGCTACCGCAGAACATTGACGCTAAGGGCAGACAAACTCGCTTGGGATTATTTAATCGAAACCAGAGACGCTAGTAGCAGCGAACAGGTTTTTGAATCACGGGATCTAACGTCTGTTGGCAGCAACATGCCAACTTACACACCCGCCGATATTGAAAAATCAAAAAAATACAGGACAAGATTTCAATTTGTAAGTATTGCCGCGTTCGTTTTGATTGGCATAGCCCAATTCAGCAGTTTTTTTGATTTTGACTTTGACTTAGTCGGTCGTGCTAAAGCTAAAGTGGGGCTAGGTGCTTACAGCAGCCAAGTAACGACCGACGAGTTTGATGTTCGGGTGACTAACTACTTGATGAACAACTGGGCTTTTCGAGGGCGGCTGGTCGGTAAAGGTCGGGTTAGTAATGGGACGCTGCGCGTCCAACTAGAGAACCTTGAGATTCAAGCTACAAATGAATGCAAAGGCGAAGCCAAGAGATGCGAAATCTCTAGCGCGCGGTTATTGCTTTCAGATGATGGGGGTGACAGCTTCTCGACAAAAGCTGCTTCTGAACCAGTACCCATCAACGTCCAACTACGGGACATCACCCGTTGGAGCCTACCTTCTGAACTTATTGGCAAAGAGCTTGTTTTGCAGCTTCCTGCAAGCATAGATATAGACACGATGCGATTGAAACTGGAGATTCGAACAGCCGCAGATTCAACCGTTTACCCAGATAGCGGTCCATATTTGGCTCTGCATCGCGCCCTGGCTAAAGCAAACAAACAGCAAGACCCATGCGAAAAAATCACAGATAGACGCAGGCTGGTACAAGCTGGCTGTGTACAGCAGCTTCAAGCAATGCACAATAAGCCGCTAGGAGTTCTGGACTCAATCTCGGCATCAAGCCAACAAGCATGGCATGCAACCCGCCAATATGCCAGCAAACTAGGCCTAGGCGCTGCACCCAAAGCTGATGTGGAAACGCTAGACAACTTGTTACTTGAAGCCATCCAGAGTGAAAATTTCGCGACAGCGCAGTCATTATTGAAGCTGGGGGCGAGCGCTAATGCAGAAGATTCTTACCAAGTCGGACGCACCGCCCTAGGCTATGCTGCAGCCACAAAGAATATTGAATTGGTTGAGCAATTGCTTCAAGCTGGCGCAAAAGCAAACGAGCGTAAGCTGAACGACCGAGGGCAAATCGTCACGCCTTTGACGCAAGCTTTGCGCGCAGACGCAGCCAATACGATTGAACGCCTCATCAAAGCGGGAGCAAGCATTCACACAGATGACCCCGCTGGCTGGACACCCATGCACATAGCCGCCTACGAAAGCTCAAAGCTGTCGCTAGAAGTACTGGTGAAAGCCGGTGCAGATGTGAATGAGCGTACTCCTGCTTATCGACAGCAAAATGTGCTGCAAACCGCCTTGCAATTTGGTGATTTTGATACGGCAAGTACCCTTTTAAAACTAGGTGCAGATCCTCTGTTTAAAGACAGCCAAGGGGAAAATGCATGTGGCTGGGCAAAGTTTTTTAAACGCAGTGAAAAAATTCAGGCTTTGGTTTGCAATCCTTCGTAAAATTTAAACTTAAAACAATTTAAATTTAAGGCAAGAATACGCCCTTTATTAGAAAAGCGATAATACGGCTATGGTTAGCTATCATTTTTCACCTACCTTTTATTAGATTCAGTAAGGACTTCTCCATGTCAGACACCCAAACCCGCATCGACCAATTGGTCAAATCCAACGACGTTGTATTGTTCATGAAAGGCAACGCCAGCTTCCCGCAATGTGGCTTTTCTGGCCGTGCGATTCAAATTTTGAAAGCCTGCGGCGTGGACACTAAAGGTATTCAAACCATCAACGTGCTGGAAGACGACGAAGTGCGCCAGGGCATCAAGGAATACAGCAACTGGCCGACGATTCCGCAACTCTACGTCAAGGGTGAGTTCATCGGTGGCTCTGACATCATGATGGAAATGTATGAAAGCGGTGAGTTGGTGCAGGCGCTGGGAACTACGCCACCTGGCTTGAATTAACCGATTTTTCTCTCATTGAAAAGCGCCCTCACGTGATTGTGGTGGCGCTTTTTTGCGGCTTAAATGCTATTTAATCTGCAGCTACTCAGGCAGCAAATACGCTGGCTAGAGCAATAAATAGGCTATTTAAAGGCTAAAAGATGGCCGCAAAGCCATCTCTTGACGCCACCGCAGCAAATTCACATGTTGCTCACCAGGCTTCACCCGCACCACGCGAGCAAAGTCGACGGCGACGACGGCGGTGATGTCAGCGATGCTGAATTGGTCTGCCGCTATAAAACTCCTACCTGCCAGATGTGCGTCCAGCATGTCCATGAACTGCTGAACTCGGGCGAGCCCACGCTGCGCAAGTGCTGGGATTTGGGCATAGTCCACGGGGCCGGGCAAGGCGCGGTTTTCCATAGCGGGGGCGCTGTTGCGCAGGGCTTCGGCGATGGCGAGCAAGCCTTCAAATTCAACGCGCCAGTGCCAGCTGGCGATGTCGGCTTTTTCTGTTGGCGTCGTTCCTTGCAACGGCGGATGTGGGTAGCGGGCTTCTAAATAGGTGGCAATGGCGGCGTTGTCGGTGAATACATCGCCCTCTTCCGTACGCAGCGCGGGCACAGTGCATTGCGGGTTGATGGCACGAAAGGCGTCGCTGAGCTGCTCTTTGTTGCGCAAATCGATGTGCACAGTCTCAAAGGCGATGCCCTTTTCAGCCAGCAAAATGCGGGCGCGGCGCGGGCTGGGGGCGGTGGCGCAGTCGTAGAGGGTAATCATGGCTTAGCGCCTGCATTGACCGCAGGATTAACCACAGATTGAACTTTGGTTTGAAAATCGCTGGCATCGTGCCGCTCATGCAATTGGCTCTCTGGTTTGCCCATGACGCGGTTCACCATGCGGCCACGCTGCACAGCGGGGCGCTTGGCGATTTCTTGCGTCCAGCGCTGCACGTTTGTGTAGGTTTGCACTTGTAAAAACTCGCCCGCCTCGTACTGCAGCCCCATCGCCAGCGCGCCGTACCAAGCCCACACGGCCATGTCGGCGATGGTGTAGTCGTCTCCAACCAAATACCGGTTGTCTGCCAAACGGCGGTCTAAAACGTCCAGTTGGCGTTTGACTTCCATGGCGAAACGGTTGATCGGGTATTCCATTTTGGTGGGTGCGTAGGCGTAAAAATGGCCAAAACCACCACCCAAATATGGCGCACTGCCCATTTGCCAAAACAGCCAAGACAGGCATTCCGCCCGTTTTGCGCCATCTTTGGGAATGAAAACGCCAAACTTTTCCGCCAAATGCAGCAAAATAGCGCCCGATTCAAAGACCCGAAAAGGGGTGGGCCCGCTACAGTCCATCAGCGCCGGAATCTTAGAGTTAGGGTTCACCGCCACAAAGCCGCTGCCAAACTGGTCGCCCTCGTTGATGCGAATCAACCACGCATCGTATTCAGCCCCCGTGTGGCCGGCTTCCAGCAGCTCTTCCAGCATCACGGTAACTTTTACGCCGTTGGGCGTTGCCAGTGAATACAGCTGGAATGGGTGCTTGCCAACTGGCAGGTCTTTTTCATGCGTAGACCCCGCTATGGGTCGGTTGATATTGGCAAACTTGCCGCCGCTGGCTTTATCCCAAGTCCAAACGGAGGGCGGTACGTATTCGGTCATTTTTTACCTTTCAACATCAGATTCTGCAAATACCCTACAAACCAGATCAGCACTGATTTTCACCAACTCTGCGACGTTGAAAACATCGCTTTTCTCGCTTTGATGCAATACTAACTCATGGATACCGCCAACCAGTGCAATGGACAAATCATCAGAAATCGGCGGGGCATTCAAGCGGGCGTTGTTGACGGTTTCAGAAATAAATTGTGCAATTTCCTGATGCATGCGGCGTCTGACCTTCAGCCCATCCGCGCCTAGAGCGAGAATGTCGATAAAAAGCGCGCGCATCAAAACGGGGTTTTTCGCCATCCAGCCAAAATAGGCCGTCAGCGCGTCTTGCACTTGGTCGCGCCACGGTATCTCAGGCTTGACTTGGCTTTTGAGGACCAGCAAAGCATCTGAGCTGACGGATTCGTACAAAGCCATCAAACAATCTGCTTTGGTAGCGAAATGCTCGTAAAAAGTCCTTCTAGAGACGGCCGCTTCCGAAACGATGTCTGCAATCGTCGTGACGCTGTACCCTTTGGTGCTGACACAATGCGCCATACCTTGCAGGAGCCGCTGTAAATGCTCAGTATCAGACACGGGGCTTGTTGCTAAGTTTTGGGGGATTCATGCTTTGATTTTATATGGTACTTGACAATACCAGCCTACTGACGAATAATTGGTACCAACTAGTACCAAGCTCAATATTGCCAAATCAAGGGAGTCATCAAAATGTCTGATTTAGTCATTCGCCGTCTGCTGGTCGACATGCAACAACCTATTGCCCGCCACTGGTGCGCGGGCGATGCCTTTCGCAGCGCCTTTTTTAACGCGCTGTCTATGAGCTTTCCAGTCGGGGAGCAGTTTTTTATCGACTCCGTTAAAAACGGACTCAAAGCAATGCCCGAATCTGAGCAGGAGCCCTACAAAAAAGAAGTTCAAGGCTTTGTTGGCCAAGAAGCAACGCACAGACGGCTGCATAGCCTCTACAACGAGCATCTTACGCAGCTTGGCTATGTCAATTCATGGGAACCACGCATTAAAAAGAACTTAGGCATGATGGCGCAAGCCAACGTGCGCCACTGGCTGGCTGTTACCGCCGCCAACGAACACTTCACCGCTATCTTGGCTGAATGGTTGCTGCGTAACCCTGAAATACTGGGCACACAAGATGAGCGCTTAGCAACGTTGTGGCTTTGGCACAGCGCCGAGGAGTCTGAACATCGCTCTACAGCGTTCAATATGTACCGCGCTTTGAACGGCAATGAGGCATGGCGCCTCAAATGGTTTCGCCGTGTCAGCGCTGTCTTTTTACTGGATGTCTTGCGACAAACTGCTGCGAATTTGCATAAAGATGGCGCGCTGTTTCGGCTGTCTACATGGCAAAGCGGGTTCTCATTTTTGTTTGGTCAGCAAGGCTTGGTTAGGCAAACCTACAAGCCTTGGAAGCAATACTTCAAGAGCGATTTTCACCCTGCGCAACAGGACGATGAGCTCTCCCGCCAATGGCTATCGGACAACAGCTTGAAGTTCACGCCAGTGGGAGCTTAGATAAACAACGGCCTACGGGTTTAAGACCTCAAGCATCAACTTCTGCAAATTCTCATCATTTGCGGGAACAACAATATGCTCAATTTGCTGCGCCACGTCAGCGCTTTCAAACGCCTGCGCCCAAGAGACCAATGTGCCCGTTTTTGACGCCATCAATTCAATGGTTAAGCAAAAAACAGGTTGCATGGGGTGTTCAACCACCACTTTTTGATTCAGCACAATCTCGCCAAACACATTGTCATTCGGGTAATTAGCACCGTCAGGCCCATGCATCACCAAGTTCCAGCGACCGCCGGTTTTGAACTCGCAAACGCTAACCGTGTTTGTAAACCCCGCCGGCCCCCACCACCTCGCTAAGCGCTCAGGAGTGCTGATGGCGGCGAAAACTTGCGCTGGTGTGGCGGGGATGTCAAGGGAGTGGTTGAAGGTGGTCATTTAGGGCTTTCGATGCAAGTTTTTGCTTGATATTCTGCTACTTTAGTCTCTCCAACTTACCTTTGCGCTTAACAATGTTTTTGTAATCCCACTGAATATCCCGCGCCTTAACCAGCCAGCGCGCCAAATTCGGCAAATCAACCTGCTCTACCGTAGCAAACCGCGCCTCCGCCGCCTTAAAGCTGCCTTCGTTTTTCAGCCCAGGCTCGTCAAACGTCTGCCCACTCCAAAACAGCAGCCGAACTCCACCCTTCAACTTGCTGTACCCAGCCACAGGGTTGCCGTCTAAAAACCAAACGGGGTGAGCGTGCCAAATTTTGTTTTCTGCTTCGGGTAGATGCATGCAAATCTCTTGCGCCAACAGGTCGCAAATGGCTTGGTCAGCGAGGGCTTGGGAGGTGTTGTAGGTGGTTATGTCGGGATTCATGGGTGGCTCCAACTTCGTCAAATACTAACTCAAATCACCCTGCAAACTCCCACTTCTTCTTCGCCCCCAGCACGGCATCTGGATACGCCGCCTTCCCACGGCTGCCGTTGTAGCGGCCTAGGCCTAGGAAGAGGTCGCCGTTTTCGCGGTCTAGGTAGTGGCGCAGGATGACGCAGCCGAAGCGGATATTGGTTTGCATGTTGAAAAGATGGTCAGTCTTATGTTTACCATCATCTTCAGCCAGCACACGCAGCCAAAACGGCATAATTTGCATGTAGCCGCGCGCGCCTACCCAGCTGATGGCGTATTTGCGGAAGTTGCTTTCTACTTGGATCAAACCCAGCACCAAAGCGGTGTCCAGCCCCGCACGCTTGCTTTCGTACCAAACGGTTTGCAAAAACTCTTTACGGGTTTGAAAGTCGCGTTTTTTGGGCTTCAAACGATCGCTCATCTCAGCAAGCCAACGCAGGTATTTTAGGTAAGACTCGGTGTCTTTGAATTCAGCTGGTCCAGGTATAGGCGGCGCAGTATTATGAACGGCAGCCCGCAAAGCGATGCGAACTGAGTCCATCATGGGCTCCTCCAGCTGCCTGCCAGCCTGAGATTGCTCCGAAAATAATAGCGGTATAGGCAGTAAATACGCTGGGCGAAGTGCTTTTAGCAGTACTTTTCGCCTGTTTATTTTATTTATATCACTAAAATCAGCGCAATTCTCGTTCAATCTCACACCTTCAATTTAGAGGTGATGTGTGCAAACACTTCGCCCACTGTTACTTTGGTTGCTTCCGCATCGCGGCGGTGCTGGTATTCGACTTGGCCTTCTTTCAGGCTCTTGTCGCCGATGGTGACGCGATGCGGCACGCCTATCAGCTCCCACTCGGCAAACATGATGCCCGGGCGCTCGCCACGGTCGTCCAAGATCACGTCAACGCCTGCAGCCATCAACTCAGCGTAGAGCTTCTCGCCAGCGGCTTTGACGTCTGGGCTGCGGTCTGGGCCGACCATGCAGATGACGACGGTGAATGGCGCAATCGCATCTGGCCAGATGATCCCTTTGGCGTCGTGGTTTTGCTCAATCGCAGCGGCAGGCAAGCGGGTGATGCCGATGCCGTAGCAGCCCATTTCCAAGAACTGCGGCTTGCCGTTGTTATCTAAAAACGTGGCGTTCATGGCTTTGCTGTACTTGGTGCCAAGCACGAAGATATGGCCTATTTCAATGCCGCGCTCGATGGCTAGGATGCCTTTGCCATCGGGTGAGGCATCGCCAGCGACGACGTTACGGATGTCTGCGACTATTTCTGGCGCTGGCAAATCACGTGTCCAGTTCACGCCTGTCATGTGGAAATCGACCTCGTTTGCGCCGCAAACCCAATCGGTCATGACGGCCACTTCACGGTCAACGACGAGTTTGACGGGTAATTTCAAACCAATTGGCCCCAGATAGCCAGGCTGGCAGCCAAAATGCGCCTCGATTTCAGGCACGGTGGCAAAGCGGAAATCAGTCAAACCGGCCAGTTTGCCAACTTTGACTTCGTTCATGTCGTGGTCGCCACGCAGCAGCAAGAGCCAGACTTGGGTTTTAACGACTTCGCCTTTGTCGTTTTTAGCGTCTGTGGCTAAAACGAGAGATTTGACGGTTTGTTGCAAAGGCAAACCCAGCAGTTCGGCCACATCGGCACAGGTGGATTTACCCGGTGTGGCGGTTTTGGTCATGGTTTGCGTGCCAACTTTGCCCGAAGCCACGGGTGCTGCCGCTTCGGCTTTTTCCATGTTGGCGGCATAGTCGCTGCCGGTGCTGTAGACGATGGCGTCTTCACCCGTGGCGGCGATGACTTGGAATTCTTCGCTCAAATCGCCGCCAATCGCGCCGCTGTCGGCTGCGACGGCGCGGTAGGTCAAGCCAAAGCGGTCAAAAATCTTGCGGTAGGCAGCCGCCATGACTTGGTAGCTGGCTTTGGCGCTGTCCATGTCGCGGTCAAAGCTGTAGGCGTCTTTCATGGTGAACTCGCGGCCGCGCATCAAGCCGAAGCGTGGGCGGCGTTCGTCGCGGAATTTGGTTTGGATTTGGTAGAAGTTTTTGGGTAATTGTTTGTAACTTTTGATTTCTTGCCGCGCAATATCCGTCACGCATTCTTCACTGGTGGGCTGCACAATAAAATCTCGGTCATGGCGGTCTTTGATGCGCAGTAACTCCGGGCCATTCGTGGTAAAGCGACCTGTTTCTTGCCACAGCTCAGCGGGTTGAATCACCGGCATGGTCAATTCAATAGCGCCTGCACGGTTCATTTCCTCTCGCACAATGGCTTCTACCTTGCGAATCACGCGCAAACCCATGGGCATGTAGGTGTAAATGCCGGCACCCAGTTTTTTGATCATGCCAGCGCGCATCATCAGCTGGTGGCTGGCGATTTCAGCGTCGGCTGGGGCTTCTTTGAAGGTGGAGATAAAGAATTGGGAGGCTTTCATGGCGGGCTTTTAAGGGACGTAAAGTTGGTCGAAGGGAATTTGCAGAATACTTGATTGTAATTTCTTAGAATTTTCGGCTGAATTTTCCAGAGAATCTCTTGCGAGAGCCCATGCTCTGTGCATAATGGACTCAATATAAAAATTTAGGGTTTGATTATGCTTGACCGCGAAGGGTTTCGACCCAATGTCGGCATCATCTTGCTCAACCAGAAGAATCAAGTATTTTGGGGCAAACGCATTCGCACCCACTCGTGGCAGTTTCCGCAGGGTGGCATTGACCGGGGTGAAACCCCCGAGCAGGCCATGTTCAGAGAATTGCACGAAGAAGTGGGGCTCCACCCGGAGCATGTGCGAATTGTGGCTCGAACACGTGACTGGTTGCGCTACGAGGTGCCAGACAGGTTCATACGACGCGATGCGCGTGGCTTTTACAAAGGCCAAAAACAGATTTGGTTTCTACTCCAGTTGACCGGCTTTGACACGAATGTTAACCTGCGTGCGACCGATCACCCTGAGTTTGACGCGTGGCGTTGGAACCAGTTTTGGGTGCCACTAGATGCCGTGGTTGAATTTAAGCGTGGCGTTTACGAGATGGCTCTGACCGAGTTGTCGCGCTATTTGCCGCGCAGCGACCACGGACCAAGGCATCTGCGTGCGGATTTAAGGCATGACTTGCACGATGCACAACATGGCCACCACGATCAGCACGTCCACCGCGGTATGAATAGCCAAGTTGCTCACATGGAAATGCCCCCTGGCGGCAGTTACGAGCCTGACCCAGAGACGAGTTATGGTGCGGTGTTGTCCGCCTCTGAAGCAGAAGCCAATCTACCCGAACCTACACCTGCTGACCCCACGAGGCAGAGGTCTGAGCTATGACATTTTTCGTTCGCTTTGCTACGCTTGTGGTCATCGGTTTTACGTTTGCTACATCTGGTTTCGCGCAGCTTTTGGCAACGGACCCCGATTGGAAAGAAAACGAAGCCCCGGCGCCTGCAGCCTTGAATTTAAAGGGCTTGGTACCGTTCGAAGTATCAACAGCATCAAATTTAACTTGGGCGTTAGACCCCACAGCGGTCGTGATAGTTGGCGATGGCTTAGTGCGTTACGTAGCCGTGGCGCGTAGTCAAAGCGGCGTTGTGAACGCTTTGTATGAAGTGATTAACTGCAGCAGCGGGGAGCTAAAAACCTATGCAAGAATCGTTGCAAAAGAAAGCGATGCTGCATCAAAAGCATGGGCTGTAGTGGATGACCCTAAGTGGAAATCGCTCTATGATGCGCCGTCAAAACACGCTTTGGTGTTGGCTAAACAAGGCGTTTGCACAGGTAACACAGCAGCTCAAAATATCAATGAAATCGTTACGTCTTTGAAGAGAACGACAGTCGTCTTCAAAAACAAAGCTGCGCCCTGATTCTGCGCTGGACAAGTTCAGCTTATTTTTGACAGCACCATGTTGTCGCGGTGAATCATCTCTGGCTCTGCAGCGTAACCCAGTACTTTTTCAAATTCGCTTGAGGCTTTGCGGCAAATCAAACGCGCTTCTGAGCTGGCGTAATTGGCTAAACCGCGGGCGATTTCCGACCCTGCTGCATCACGCACGGCAATCACATCACCACGCGAAAAGTCGCCATCAACACCTGTCATGCCAATCGGCAGCAAGCTGGTGCCCACGCTTTGCAACTTACTGACGGCACCTGCGTCCACAGTGACAGAACCGCGCAGCTGCAAATGGTCCATCATCCATTGCTTACGGGCTTGGTTTTTCTGGGTTTGTGCGATTAAAAGCGTACCGATTGCTTCGCCTTGCGACAAGCGAACCAAGACTTCAGGCTCGGCACCCCAGGCAATCACTGTGGAAGCACCCGATCCAGCTGCGCGCTTGGCCGCCAAAATTTTGGTGATCATGCCGCCCTTGCCAATGCTAGAACCTGCGCCGCCAGCCATGACTTCTAGCGCTGGGTCTCCTGCTTGCGCTTGGTCTACAAATTTAGCTTGCGGGTCTTTACGAGGATCGGCTGTGAACAGCCCTTTTTGGTCGGTCAGGATGATATAGGCATCGGCCTCCACCAAATTGGCGACCAAAGCGCCTAAAGTGTCGTTGTCGCCAACCTTGATTTCTTCGTTGACGACGGTGTCGTTTTCGTTGATAACGGGGACAACACCGTGTTTGAGGAGCGTCAAAAGCGTCGATCTGGCGTTCAAATAGCGCTCACGGTCGGCCAAATCAGCGTGGGTGAGCAGCACTTGGGCTGAGCCTAGCGAGTTTTCACGCAGCTTGGTCTCGTACATCTGCGCCAAGCCCATCTGACCGACGGCGGCGGCGGCTTGTAGCTCGTGGATGGCACTGGGCCGCGTTGTCCACCCAAGACGCTTCATACCCTCGGCAATCGCACCGCTGGACACCATGATGACCTCGCGACCATCAGCCCGCAGTTTGGCGATTTGGCTGCACCAGTGCGCGATGGCAGCCTCGTCCAAACCGCGGCCCTCGTTGGTCACCAAACTTGAGCCGACTTTGACAACAATGCGTTTTGCGCTTTTTAATAGCGTTTTGGTCATAAATTAGTGTGATTTTGCAATAAAAATGCACTTTTGGAGGATAAATACGACTGTAGCCAGCGTATTTACTGCCTAAGCAGCTATTCAAAACATAGCAAAAATTAGCCCCTCCAGAAAATACTATTCTGGAATCTCAACAAAACGTGGGTCAATGTATTCTGGCGTTTGCTCAGAGACTTGCTCGGCTTTGATGTGTTTGTAGATGGCTTTGACCAAAGGTTCGCAGCCTTCACGGGTCAACGCCGAGATTTCAAAAACTGGGCCTTTGAACTTCATGCGTTTTACAAAATCAGCAACGACTTCAGCGCGTTTGTCGCCGTCCACCATATCCAGCTTGTTCAAGACCAACCAGCGCGGCTTTTTGAACAAACCAGCGTCGTATTTTTTCAACTCTTTGGCAATTGCTTTGGCTTGTGCAACGGGGTCAACATTCTCGTCAAACGGTGCTAAGTCAATGATATGCAACAACAATCGGGTGCGTTGCAGGTGGCGCAGAAACAAATGCCCCAAGCCCGCGCCATCAGATGCTCCTTCAATCAAACCGGGCAAATCTGCCACCACAAAGCTTTGCTCAGGACCGACGCGAACGACGCCCAAGTTTGGGTGTAGCGTTGTGAACGGGTAGTCGGCAATGCGCGGGCGTGCGTTTGAAATGGCGGTGATAAAGGTTGATTTACCAGCGTTTGGCATGCCTAGCAAGCCTACATCTGCCAACACTTTGAGCTCTAATTTCAAACTTTTACGCTCACCAGGCCAACCTGGTGTTTTTTGGCGTGGAGCGCGGTTAATCGCGCTTTTGAAACGCAAATTGCCAAATCCTCCGTCGCCACCCTTGGCAATGGTGATGATTTCGCCGTCTTCTAACAGCTCAAACAGCACTTCTCCCGTTTCCGCGTCAGTGATGATGGTGCCTACGGGCATTTTCAGAATAATGTCGTCGCCAGCTGCGCCAAACATATCTGAGCCCATGCCGTGTTGACCGCGCTTGGCGTCATGACGCCGTGAGTAGCGGTAGTCAACCAGCGTATTCAAATTGGAATCGGCAACAGCGAAAACGTGGCCGCCACGACCACCGTCGCCGCCATTGGGGCCGCCAAATTCTTTGTATTTTTCGTGCCGGAAAGAGACGCAGCCCGCCCCGCCATCTCCTGCAGAAATGTCGATATAGGCTTCGTCTACAAATTTCATGGTGTTATTTTAGTTGATGTGTTCGGATGTCGACAAAGCAAAAAGCCCGCGCTGAGCGGGCTTTTTGCAACGCAAAGCGAAATTACTTAAGCTTGTACGGGTGTTATATTCACGAATTGCTTGTTCAACGCGCCTTTAGTACCAAAAGATACAGTGCCGTCTTTCAATGCAAACAAAGTGTGATCAACACCGATGCCAACATTGTTGCCCGGGTGAAACTTGGTACCACGTTGGCGCACGATAATCGCACCAGCAGAGATGAGTTCACCACCAAAAGCCTTCACACCAAGCATTTTCGGCTTGGAATCACGGCCATTTCGCGTCGAGCCGCCGCCCTTTTTTTGTGCCATTTTTCTTTCTCCTGAAAGTTTCTAGAAATTAATAAAAATTAACTAGAAATTATTTTTTAACACCACCGACGAGAGCGTCAGTGAGAGCTTTGAACTCTGCCATTTTGCCGTCACGCAGCAAAGCAGCTTGTTCTGCCCAAGATGCTGGATTAGCCAAGCTGAAACGGCCGCCAGATGCTTTAAGCATGGCTGACACGTCATCTGCTTTAGCTGCAGCCAACAGAGCGAATGTTGAAATACCGCCGTCAACCAAGACTTTAGCAATCTTTGGGCCGATGCCTTCGATGATTTCCAAATTGTCTTTGCCGCCTTTGGTGGCAACGCTAGAAGCGAGAGCTTTTGGCGCAGGGATAACTGCTGCAGCCTCTGCCTTAGATACGCCGCCCTTGCCATCAGCAATAGCTGCGATGAACAATTCGGTGTAGCTTTGGCGATGGCCTTGGCGTTTTTGATAATGCTTACGACGGCGCATTTTGAAAATGTGCACTTTGTCGAATAAGCCGTGAGACAGCAATGTTGCTGTAACAGTTGCACCGGATACCAAGGGCGCACCAACCACGAGATCGCTGCCGTTACCGACTGCCAACACTTGATCAATCACGACTTCTTGGCCTACATCCGCAGCAATCTGTTCTACTTTAATTTTTTCTCCAGCGACAACACGAAACTGTTTGCCACCGGTTTTTATGACCGCGTACATAATAACCTTCCTAGAAGTTCTACGGAAGGATTTCCATAGAGCCTTAAATTATAGCATGGTTTGCACCTATAGCGCTACTCTAACCAAGTCAAGAGACCGCCCAGCTTGAGGGTGTAGCGCATCTACGTCAACCCTACCAAAGGGCTCTCGGGGCTTTCTATAATAGGGAAACTTCACGGTAATCATATTTTGTCTGCTCAATTTAGCTCCAGTTCAGCCGCTATTCACCTCGTTGCACCCGACATGCTTGAGGTCGATAAGGTTATAGCCAACCGTCTTTCGTCAGAAGTGCCCTTGGTAGGGCAAGTATCTAGATACATCATATCTGCGGGGGGGAAACGTCTGCGGCCCGTTTTACTGCTTCTAATATGCGGCGCCTTGGGTTATACAGGCGAACAACGTTACAACTTGGCAGCTGTGGTCGAATTCATACATACCGCTACGCTTTTGCACGATGATGTGGTCGATGGCTCGGAAATGCGTCGCGGATTAGCCACAGCCAACGAATCTTTTGGCAACCCAGCAAGCGTATTGGTGGGTGACTTTTTGTACTCCAGGGCATTTCAAATGATGGTTGACGCCGGAGATATGCGCATTATGCAAATTTTGTCAGATGCAACCAATGTAATTGCAGAAGGCGAAGTGATGCAATTAATGAATATGCACGACCCAGACCTGGATGAAGCTGGATACTTACGCGTTATCCGCTCAAAAACCGCAAAACTATTCGAGGCAAGTGCTAGGTTAGGCGCTATTTTGGCAAAATCAGATGCATCCATAGAAGAGGCTTGCGCTCAATACGGGCAAGCATTAGGAACAGCTTTCCAAGTCATAGATGATGTTTTAGACTACGACGGTGACCCCGCTGTGATGGGCAAAAATCTTGGTGATGACTTGCGTGAAGGAAAAGCAACCCTACCTCTGATTATTGCCATGCAACGTGGCACTGCTGATGAAAGAAATATGATTCAACAGGCCATAGAAACTGGGGATTTGTCTCAATTAAACATCATATTGAAGACTGTACGTGAAACGGGCTCCTTAGAGGCTTCTCGTCTTGCTGCCGCCTCTGAAGCGCAGAAAGCTATAGAAGCAGTGGGTCAGCTAAAACCTAGCCAATACACAGATGCTTTATTACAATTAGCAAGCCAATTGCTGATTAGGCACGCATAATCAATTTAATATGCCAAATTAATAATAGGCTTGAATACACTTGTATCTTAATCATCTAGGAACTTATGGCAACCACTGCAAGTAACAGCGTTAAAGAATTTGTCTTCGAATGGGAAGGCAAAGACCGCAAGGGAAAGCAGGTTCGCGGCGAAATTCGCGCTGCAAGCGAAAACATAGTTCAGGCGACACTAAGGCGCCAAGGCGTCTTGCCGACAAAAATTAAAAAACGCTCTACGCGGTCTGGCAAAACAATCAAACCCAAAGATATTGCCATATTTACACGCCAGTTTGCAACGATGATGAAAGCTGGGGTACCGCTGCTGCAAACATTCGATATTGTTGGTCGCGGCAACCCAAACCCCAGTGTCACTAAACTTTTAAGTGATATTCGAGCTGAAGTTGAAACAGGTACTGCGTTGAGTTCTGCATTCAGGAAGTATCCGAAATATTTCAATGCTTTGTATTGTAATTTGATCGAAGCAGGTGAAACAGCCGGTATTTTGGAAGCCTTGCTTGACCGTTTAGCTACCTACATGGAAAAAACGGAAGCTATCAAATCAAAAATCAAATCTGCTTTGATGTATCCCATCGCTGTCGTGGTGGTTGCCTTTGTGGTTGTCACTATTATTATGATTTTCGTGATTCCCGCATTTAAGAGCGTCTTTAGCTCATTTGGAGCAGACTTACCCGCGCCCACCCTATTTGTCATGGCTATGAGCGATTATTTTGTTCAGTACTGGTGGCTGATATTTGGTGTTATCGGCGGTGGCATTTACTTTTTTATGCAAGCTTGGCAGCGTAATGAAAAAATGCAAATGGCTATGGATAGGATTTTGCTCAAAGTACCAGTTTTTGGTATCTTAGTGGAGAAATCCTGCGTGGCTCGCTGGACGAGAACTTTATCCACCATGTTTGCTGCAGGTGTGCCCTTGGTAGAAGCGCTCGATTCTGTGGGAGGTGCTGCAGGCAACTCCGTATACCTGAATGCAACTAGCAATATTCAGCGTGAGGTGTCGACTGGTACCAGTTTGACAGCGGCGATGACCAATGCAAATGTCTTTCCTTCCATGGTGCTACAAATGTGCGCCATCGGTGAAGAGTCAGGTACGATTGATCACATGCTAGGAAAAGCAGCTGATTTTTATGAGTCTGAAGTTGACGACATGGTGGCCGGCCTGTCTAGCTTGCTAGAACCTATCATTATTGTGTTTTTAGGTACCCTTATCGGTGGGATTGTAGTTGCCATGTATTTACCGATTTTCAAATTGGGGCAAGTCGTTTAATGTTGTCTTTGGAAATTGTGCAAGCCGGTGTTTTCGGCATCTTGGGCTTGCTGGTAGGCAGCTTCTTAAATGTTGTCATCTACCGCCTGCCCAAAATGATGGAAAGGCAATGGGCAGATGAGGTTGCTGAATTCAAAGGTGAAACGCAGACAGATAAAGCTGTGTTTAATCTAATGCTGCCGCGCTCCAAGTGCCCGAAATGTTCACATCAGATTAAGTGGCACGAAAACATTCCCGTACTAAGCTATATATTTTTACGCGGCAAATGCTCTGCCTGTCAAACACCGATTAGCTTGCGATACCCGACTGTCGAAATGGTCACAGGCGCGCTTTTCTTTTATTGCATTTGGCGTTGGGGACTCACAGCTACAGGTTTAGCTTGGTGCGGTTTCAGTGCAATCTTACTTTCTTTGTCCTTGATTGACTGGGACACAACTTTGCTTCCTGACGATATGACACTACCGCTGCTATGGGCTGGTTTGTTGTTAGCCGCTACAAAGGTAACAAATACATCGCTCGAATCCGCTGTTTGGGGAGCTGCCGCTGGTTATTTTTCGCTATGGTTGATTTATTGGGTATTTAAGCTCGTCACTGGCAAAGAAGGTATGGGCTATGGTGACTTCAAACTGTTCGCAGCGCTTGGTGCGTGGTTTGGTTGGCAAGCATTGATTCCGATTATTTTGATAGCTTCAGTCATTGGTGCAATTATTGGTATTGCGCTTAAATTTTCCAGCAAATTACGTGAAGGTGGATATATCCCTTTCGGACCGTTTTTAGGACTTGCCGGTTTCAGCGCCATGTTTTTTGGGCCACAAGCTATTTTGAAACTTATAGGCCTGGCGTCACTTTAATTTGACAACTCGAATGCCGCAGCAACTAACGCGTTTAGGATTAACTGGCGGTATTGGCAGCGGCAAAAGTACAGTTGCCAGTATGTTTGCAGTTTCAGGCGCCTTAGTTATTGATGCCGATGCCATCTCACGCAGCCTTACTTCACCTCACGGCGCTGCTGTACAAACGATCAAACAAAGATTCGGTGAAGCTATGGTCAATGCAGATGGCAGCTTAAGTCGTGATCTTATGCGTGAACTAGTATTTACAGACGTTGGCGCAAAAAAACGCTTGGAAGCGATCATCCACCCATTAGTCAAGCTTGAAATGCAGCGACAAGACCAAGCGGCTGTTACTACGGGTGCCAAACTAATTGTGTATGACATACCGCTTTTGGTTGAATCTCAAAATTGGAGAGCAAGCTTGGATAAGGTTTTGGTGATTGATTGCCTGGAACAAACACAAGTCAAACGCGTCATCCTGAGAAACACCTTTAAACAAGAGAATGTAGAGAAGATAATTGCTAGCCAAGCCAGTCGAAAAATGCGTAACAATGCAGCGGATATCTTGATATTCAATGATAGTATCAGCGTCGAACACCTTCGAGAGCAAGTAACGCATGTGGCTCAGCATTTACTGCGGCCATTCGATGAACGGAAAAAATTGTGATCCTCTACGAATACCCATTTAACGAAAGAATCCGGACTTACCTTCGACTGGAGCACCTGTTCAACCGTCTAGCCGAATTATCGTCACGCGATTCGGCGCTTGATCATCATTACGCATTGACCACCATATTTGAGGTCATGGATGTAGGCTCTCGTGCTGACCTGAAATCTGACGTGATGAAAGACTTAGAAAAACAAAAACAAGTTTTCAATAGCTACCGCGGTAACCCAGCGATAGCAGAAGGTGCGCTTGATGAAGTGATTCATGGATTAGAGCACTGCTTTTCTGCACTTAATAATCTTGCAGGAAAAGCAGGGCAATCTCTGACCGAAAACGATTGGCTGATGAGTGTTAGAAGCCGTATGGGTATTCCTGGTGGCACTTGTGAGTTTGACCTGCCAGCGTACTACGCATGGCAAAACATGACATGTTCACGTCGTCAAATAGATATTTCACGCTGGTCTGAGCCTTTAGCACCATTAGCAAATGCCATACATTTACTCCTAAAAATATTGCGCGAATCAGGCTCTGCACAAAAAATGATAGCTACTGGTGGTCAGTTTCAACAAAACTTACCACAAGGAAAACCTTATCAATTACTGCGTATGCGGATTGATTCATCTTTGGACTTGATACCTGAAATCAGTGGTAACAGATTGATTGTGATGATCCGCTTGATGCGTCAAGACAGTGAAGAACGACTACATCCAAGCGCTGAGGATGCAGCCTTCGAATTGACACTTTGCTCATGAGCTTAAATCAACCGTTCAAAATCGTTACCTGTCCACAATGCGCTGGTGAGAGCATATTTGCAAATAGCAACGTTTACCGCCCCTTTTGTAGTGAGCGCTGTAAAAATATAGACTTCGGCTCCTGGGCAAGTGAAAGTTTTCGCATGCCAGCCGATGCACCACCTGATGATCAAGTATAAGGTGATGCAAAATTACAATGAAATATGTCTCTAGCCAACGTATTTACTGCCTGAATAGCTACAAAAATAATAGCAAATTTTAAAATCTATTAATTAACCCAGCTAGCTAAATCTGTTCATTTTCTAACCACTGAAGCACAGGAACAGTACCCGCCAACACAGGTTCAACTTGAACCGGTAAACTTTGCCATGAAAATTGCTGCGATTCACGCATCTGCAATTGACCCGTCCAAGCAGTTATTTTGCAAAAAGATAAACGAACCAAGGCATGTGGATAATCAACCAGACTAGTGCGCCAGATTTGCGTATCTAGGATAGTGACGCCAATCTCTTCTATCAACTCTCGTCGAAGCGCTTCTTCGACAGTTTCTTTGGCTTCCAATTTCCCGCCTGGAAACTCCCAATAACCCGCATAAGCTTTGCCAACAGGTCGCGTTGTCATCAAAAAATCGCCATTCGAGCGGATCAAAATCCCAACAGCAACTTCTGTGACAGGTCTCTTGCCTAACGTTGTTCGAGCAATGTCCGGGTCAACGATCTTGATGTCTTCCACTCAAGCGCGTCCAGCAAAATCTCGTGCAAATTGATAGGCGACCCGACCACTTCGAGAGCCCCGCTCAAGCGCCCAAACCAAGGATTGAGGGCTTGCTTCGGGGGTCTTTTCAATATCAATGCCAAAGAATTTCAACCACTGAGCCACAATAGCAAGGTATTCTTCTTGGTTGAATGGGTAGAAACTAACCCACAAACCGAAGCGCTCGGACAATGAAATTTTTTCTTCTACGCCCTCGCCCGGATGTACTTCACCATCTTCAGTATGCTGATAGGTCAAGTTTTCTTTCATATATTCAGGCAGCAAATGCCTGCGGTTGCTGGTGGCGTATATGAGCACATTAGGCGATGCAGCTGCAATAGAACCATCTAATATTGACTTCAAAGCCTTGTAACCAGGTTCGCCTTCTTCGAAACTCAAATCATCGCAATAAACAATGAATTTTTCAGGCCGATCGGACACGACATCGACAATATCAGGCAAATCAACCAAATCAGCTTTATCAACTTCAATCAAACGCAGTCCGAGGGTAGAGAATTCATTCAAACAAGCTTTGATCAGCGATGATTTACCCGTGCCGCGTGCACCAGTCAGCAACACATTGTTGGCAGATTTACCTTCTACGAATTGTTTGGTATTGCGCTCAATCTTTTCTTTTTGAGCGTCAATTTCCTTCAGGTCATCCAAACGAGTCACACCTATATGACGTACTGGCTCTAAAGTACCATGGTTATTGCTGCGTTTTCTATATCGGAAGGCAATGGCGGCATTCCAGTCTGGCGCTCCCAATGCTTGCGGTAGGATGGCTTCAAGTCGCGCTATGAGTGATTCAGCGCGCAGTAAAAAACGTTCAAAATTTTCGTTCATATCAAAATCAACTTAAGAACGATAATCCGCATTGATTTTGACGTAATCGTAAGACAAATCACACGTCCAAACTGTTTCACTGGCTTGACCACGTCCTAGCACCACGCGCACAGTGATTTCAGATTGCTTCATAACGCGTTGGCCCTCTGACTCTTGGTAGCTCGGATTACGCCCACCTTGGGTAGCGACATTAACATCATCCAAAAAGAGATCGATTTTGGTTTGATCAAGATCGTCAATGCCAGCATAACCAACTGCAGCTAAGATACGCCCTAAATTCGGATCACTAGCAAAAAAAGCAGTTTTCACTAAGGGTGAATGTGCAATTGCATATGCAACTTTACGACATTCTTCACTGCTTATCCCGCCATCAACTTGAATTGAAATAAATTTAGTCGCACCTTCACCATCGCGCACAATTGCTTGCGCCAAGTGACGCGCCACTTCGAGCATGGCGGCTTTTAATGCTGCACCTTCGGTACTCGCCCAATTTGAAATCGGCACATTAGAAGCTTTATTAGTTGCGATGACAACGAATGAATCGTTGGTAGATGTATCGCCATCTACAGTCACGCAATTGAAAGAGCCGTTAGCAAGCTCCATAGCTAACTGTTGCATAGCCCCAGGGGCAACGCAAGCATCTGTCGCCATAAAGCCCAACATCGTCGCCATATTTGGTCGAATCATCCCTGCACCTTTGCTGATGCCTGTGATGCTGATTGTCTTGCCTGCAATTTGCACTTGCTTGCTGAAAGCTTTAGGTACTGTGTCTGTCGTCATAATCGCTTCTGCAGCACGCAACCAATTGCTCGTTTTAGCATCGCCGATAGCAGCATCTAAACCAGCCGCAATACGATCGTACGGTAATGGCTCCATGATGACACCGGTCGAAAAAGGCAATATCTGCTGTGGACTAAATCCCAGCTTATCAGCTAAAGATTTACAAGTAGACCGAGCTCGCATCAAGCCATCTTCGCCAGTACCGGCATTAGCATTTCCTGTATTAATGACCATGGCACGTATGCCGCCGGCGCCTGTGACCGTATTTAATGCCAAATGCTCTCTACAGATCTGGACGGGTGCGGCACAAAACCTGTTTTGTGTAAATACCCCAGCGACCGAGGCGCCCTCATCTATCAATACTACTGTTAAATCTTTCCTGTTGGCCTTGCGAATACCCGCTTCTGTTACACCAATTCGAAGTCCTTTAATATCCAACAAAGAAGAAGCAAGAGGAACAGCTAAGTTAACAGGCATGTTATGCTTTCAGGCTAGTTTACCGTGACATTGTTTGTATTTTTTGCCGCTACCGCATGGGCAAGGCTCATTGCGACCAACGCGAGGAATGCTATCGGTGGCTACAGCAGAGGTAGACGAATCAAGCAGGGTCATTACCTCACCCGTTTCAGTGGGTGCTGTATAGGTAACATTGGCTATATTTTCTGCGCGACTTTCCATATCATCTGCCACACGTTCAATCTCCTCACTAGATTGAACTTTGACAGTCATCAAAACCTTGGTGACATCAAATTTAACGGCATCTAAGAGCTGACCAAACAATTCAAAGGCTTCACGCTTGTACTCTTGTTTAGGCTGCTTTTGAGCATAACCACGCAAATGAATACCTTGGCGCAGATAATCCAATGCGCTCAAATGGTCACGCCAGTGACTATCGATATTCTGCAGCAAAACCATGCGCTCAAAATGCGTGAAATTCTCTTCACCAATTTGATCAAGTTTATTGTTAAAGCTTGAATTGGCTGCATGAATGACTTTCTCTAAAACTTCCTCATCCTCAATGGCAGACGCTGCTTGTACCTCTTGTCGCAAAGGTACGCTGATTTGCCAATCTTGAGCCAGTATTTTTTCTAGGCCATCCAAATCCCATTGCTCTTCAACTGTATTTGAAGGCACGTATTGACGCACCAAATCAGTAAAGCAACCTTCGCGCAATGACTTGATTTGCTCACTTAGGCTAGCAGCATCCAAAATATCATTGCGTTGCTGATAGATGACTTTACGCTGATCGTTAGCTACATCATCATACTCTAGCAATTGCTTACGGATGTCAAAATTACGCGCCTCAACTTTGCGCTGAGCACTTTCGATACTGCGCGTCACAATGCCAGCCTCGATAGCTTCACCATCAGGCATTTTTAGCCTATCCATGATGGATTTAACGCGATCACCTGCAAAGATCCGCATCAAGGAATCATCTAAACTCAAGAAGAAACGTGACGAGCCATTGTCCCCTTGGCGGCCAGATCGACCACGCAATTGGTTATCGATACGGCGAGATTCATGACGCTCAGTCGCCACAATACGTAGCCCCCCCACGGACTTCACAAACGCATGCTCAGAAGCCCAAGTCGTTCGTAACTGCTCAATTTGAGTTGCTTTTGCTGCATCATCAAGCGACTCGTCTTGAAGCACAGCGTCAATTGACATTTGCAAATTACCGCCAAGCACAATATCGGTACCGCGGCCAGCCATGTTGGTAGCGATAGTGATCATCTTTTGGCGACCAGCCTGCGCCACAATATCAGCCTCACGGGCATGCTGCTTGGCATTAAGAACTTGATGCGGTAAACCCTCTTTGGTCAACAGTTGATCAATGATCTCCGAGTTCTCGATCGACGTTGTCCCCACCAAAACAGGTTGTCCGCGCTCGTAACAATCTCGAATATCTTTGACAGCGGCTTCATATTTTTCGCGCGTAGTTTTGTAAACTCGATCCAACTGGTCTTCACGCTGGCTTGGGCGATTCGGCGGCATCACAAGTGTTTCTAAGCCATAGATTTCTTGGAATTCGTAGGCTTCTGTATCTGCCGTACCAGTCATGCCGGCCAACTTGCCATACAAACGGAAATAATTTTGGAACGTGATGGATGCCAGCGTTTGATTTTCTGCTTGGATCGTTACGCCTTCCTTCGCTTCAACCGCTTGATGCAAACCATCGCTCCAACGACGGCCAGACATCAAGCGCCCAGTAAACTCATCCACGATGACGATTTCACCCTCTTGTACAACGTAATGTTGGTCGCGATGAAATAAATTATTCGCACGCAGTGCAGCGTACAAATGATGCACCAAGGTAATGTTGGCAGGGTCATACAAAGTTGAACCTTCAGGAATCAAGCCCATGTTGTACAAAACACGTTCAGCGTTTTCATGACCCATTTCGGTCAAGAATACTTGCTGCGTTTTTTCATCTAGTGTGAAATCACCCGGCTTGGTGACTCCCTCGCCAGTACGTGGATCGGCTTCACCTTCTTGTCGGGTCAATGTAGGCGCTACTTTGTTCATAGCAATATACATTTCAGTGTGATCTTCCGCTTGCCCACTGATGATCAGTGGCGTTCTGGCTTCGTCGATCAGAATGGAATCAACCTCATCGACAATTGCGTAATTCAAGCCGCGTTGCACACGGTCGCCAGCTTCATAAACCATGTTGTCGCGAAGATAGTCAAACCCGTACTCATTGTTGGTGCCGTAGGTAATATCAGCAGCATAGGCAGCTTGTTTTTCTTCGCGCGGCATATTGGGCAAATTGATGCCAACGCTCAAGCCTAAAAAGTTATACAGCTTACCCATCCAACGTGCATCACGATTGGCGAGATAGTCGTTCACAGTCACAACATGAACACCTTTTCCCGTCAGAGCATTCAAGTACACAGGCAAAGTGGCGGTCAGAGTTTTACCTTCGCCAGTGCCCATTTCAGAAATTTTGCCATAGTGCAATGACATGCCGCCTAGCATTTGCACGTCAAAATGGCGCAACTTCATGATGCGCTTTGATCCTTCGCGCACTACAGCAAACGCTTCTGGAAGGACCGCATCAAGCGACTCACCTTTTGAAACTCTGTCTTTAAACTCTTCAGTCTTGCTTTTTAACTGCTCATCGCTGAGCAACTCTAGCGAGGGCTCTAAAGCATTAATCTTAGTAATGACTTTGCGATATTGCTTAAGCTGCCTGTCATTACGGCTGCCAAAAATTTGCGTGAGAAAGTTACTTGCCATGAATACTTGAGCCAACTAACGTGCTTGTCACACGTAAGCCAGAGTCGCTAGTTAATGTTATTAATAATAAATGGGGGCAATCAAACGAATTTCAACTTTTGACTACGGCAACCAATCACTTCAGATTTTACCTTTGCCAGCGTACGAATCTCGAAAAATCAATTATTTGCTAGATTTTGAGTTCATAAGCGTAGAGCGCAGCACTTTGTCGTTTTTAGCAACCAAATCGTCAACCATGGTTTGGCCAGCCGTCAAAAACTTTTGTGGATCTTGGGGAACACCTTGGACTAGAACTTCAAAATGCAAATGCGGTCCCGTTGAACGTCCCGTCGTGCCGACTTCAGCAATTTTTTTACCACGCTTTATCAAATCGCCCTTTTTCACAAAAACTTGCGATGCGTGTGCGTAACGGGTGATCAAATCATTACCATGGTCAATTTCAACCATGTTTCCGTATGCGGGATGGTATTCTTGGGTAACGACAACGCCTCCTGCAGCAGCGACAATAGGTGTGCCTGTTGAGGCCTGAAAATCTAGTCCTGTGTGCAGTGCAGATCCGCCATTGATGGGGTCTATCCTCCAACCAAAAGATGAGCCTAAATTACCCGAAGAAACTGGATGCTGCGTAGGAATTAATAATTTTTTAATTTTTAAGTCAAACAAACGTGATTCAACCACCGTCAACATGTCAACTCTCTGCCCGGTATACGTCTCTAGGTCGGACAATGCCTTTTGAAGCTCATCCATGCTTAAAGGCCTTGCAGAGACTAGCGCGCCACCACTACCAGCTTTGCGGTGCTCTGTCACAGGCAAACCAGCTAATCCAGACACTCGCTCGCTTAAGGCATCAAGCTGCAACATCTTGGCCTGCATCTCACCTACTCTTTTTGCCATAGC
The DNA here is from genome assembly GCA_013298815.1 of Polaromonas sp. Classification (GTDB taxonomy): domain Bacteria; phylum Pseudomonadota; class Gammaproteobacteria; order Burkholderiales; family Burkholderiaceae_C; genus Aalborgiella. The sequence continues at coordinate 39,069 of JAAFJF010000004.1, forward strand.
GTCAAGATTTTCACGCAGGAAACGCTCGCGTTGAATTGAGTCGTCTTTAGCCACCAACTTCACCAGACTACCCACAATAGGCCAACCTTCACGCGCAGCGGTTAGAAACACCCAGTGGTAAAGCCCAACAGAAACCAGCATCAAGCAAAATGCGCTCAGTAGTCCTGCCAACAAAAGCTTGGTTCCACTTAGATGCATGGCCTTGCTTTTTGCCATCCAAGCGTCAGTGATAATCAAATGCATATCGCATGCTCCCAAATACTTGACTCATGAACCGCCGCAACACACCTTACTCGATTCAAGAGGCAACTCAGGAATCGCCTACTTTAGCAAAACTTATTGATTTGTCTCGCGAATCTAATGCTATGCTGCAGTCTATCTTGCCACTAATCCCTCTACCCTTGAGAACAGTTATCAAAGCAGGCCCTACAGGTACGACTGCTGAAGGTACTACGTGGTGCTTGATAGTTGAGGGGAACGCTGCGGTTGCCAAATTAAGGCAGCTACTGCCTAAATTTCAAGCACACTTGCTTTCAAAAGGAAAGCAAGTTGCTGAGATTCGTTTAAAAGTAAAAGCTAATGACTTTTAAACGGTTAAAATGGTGCCGATTATCGGAGTCGAACTGATGACCTACCGCTTACAAGGCGGGTGCTCTACCAACTGAGCTAAATCGGCGTATCTCTTATTCTAACTCGAAATTCTAGCAACTCTTTGGAGCCGATTAGAAAATTTCAAATTACTTGACAATTTTTAACGTAGGGCGGGTTGAAATAGGCGCTTTGGAGATGGGTTCTGCCTTACTGTGGACTACTTCTTGTGGTACAGCTTCTTCTAAAACAGGTAAATTTGGGAATGCCATTCCTTGGCTATTTTCACGCGCGTAAATAGCAACCACGCGATTTACTGGAACTGAAATGTCACGTGCTACACCTGAAAATCGAGCCTTAAACTCGATGTAGTCGTTACCCAATTTCAAACCGCTTGTGGCATCGAAACTTAGATTTAAAACAATCTCTTTATCTTTGACATGCTCTTTGGGAACTTGTGTATTGTTATCGACATGTACAGTGATTAACGGTGTGAATCCGTTGTCGATGCACCATTCGTGCAAGGCACGAATGAGATAAGGACGCGTAGATGTGGATTCAGTAGAGTTAATCACAATACATTCTCGATTGATGAATAAAGATTATTTACGCATCACTTTTTCAGACGGTGTCAAAGCTTCGATATATGCAGGACGCGAGAAAATGCGTTCGGCGTATTTAAGCAAGGGCGCAGCATTTTTGCTGAGTTCGATGCCGTAAAAATCCAAACGCCACAGTAGTGGTGCAATGGCAACATCAAGCATAGAGAAATTATCACCCAGCATATATTTATTCTTCAAAAAGACTGGTGCAAGTTGGGTCAAACGGTCACGAATATGTGAACGTGCTTTCTCCAAAACTTTGTCGTTACCTTTGTTTGCGCGATTCTCTAATGTGCTCACGTGAACAAACAACTCTTTCTCAAAATTGAGCAAGAACAAACGCACGCGCGCGCGGTCCACTGGATCGCCAGGCATCAATTGAGGATGCGGAAAACGTTCATCAATATATTCGTTGATGATATTTGACTCATACAAAATCAAGTCACGCTCCACCAAAATTGGCACTTGGCCATAGGGATTCATCAAGCTGATATCTTCTGATTTGTTGTACAAATCAACATCACGAATTTCAAAATCCATGCCTTTTTCAAACAAGACAAAACGGCTACGATGAGAAAAAGGACACGTTGTTCCCGAATAAAGCACCATCATGGTGAGGACTCCTAAAAATCAAAAAGAGTGGGAAGCTATTCAAAAGCTACCCACTCCGAAAACTCGACCTAAACGCTGTTGTCAGTCGAATCAAAAAGGCTTACTAACTGGCAGACGCTTATTTAACATCTTTCCAGTAGGAAGCATTTAAACGCCACGCAACTACTGCGAACATCAACAAAAACAACAACACCCATACGCCTACGCGAACGCGGGTGGATTGTGCTGGCTCTGCCATCCACTGCATGTAGCCTACCAAATCGCCGATGGCTTGGTCGTACTGCAAAGGCGTCATTGAACCTGGCTTGACCTGCTCCCATTTGCCAGAGAAGACTTGTGTTTTATGTCCATGCTCTTCAACTTCATTAAAAACAGGTTTACGCTCGCCTTGCAGCTCCCACAACACGTGGGGCATCGCCACATTCGGGTAGGCCAAATTGTTCCAACCTGTTGCTTTGGTTTCGTCACGGTAGTAAGTACGCAAGTACGTGTACAAATAGTCAGCCCCGGTACCACCGCTACCAGCGCGTGAACGCGCAATGACAGTCAAATCTGGCGGGTTTGCACCAAACCAATCTTTAGCTTGCTTAGGATCGATCGCTGACTTCATAGTTTCACCGACTTTGTCAGTAGCAAACAACAAGTTTTCTTTGATTTGTGCTTCCGTCAAACCAATGTCTTTCAAGCGGTTATAACGCATGTAAGCTGCCGAGTGGCAGTTCAAACAGTAATTGACAAAGAGTTTAGCGCCATTTTGCAACGAAGCCATGTCGTTTACTTTGTTGGGCGCTTTGTCCCAATGCACACCTTCTGAACTAGCATGAGCGGCTACAGCCAAGCCCAAAGACAACATCAAACCAATAAGATTAAGGAGTAATTTTTTCATTTTCAGTATTCTCCTTCTAGTCAATGCGCAGCAAAAATTATGCGATCAGGTACCGTTTTAGGCGTACCCAACTTGCTCCACCAAGGCATCAACAAGAAGAAGCCGAAATAAAACAATGTACCAATCTGTGACACACGTTCACCAATAGCTGATGGCGGCTGTACACCCAAGTAACCCAAAACAAGGAAGTTAATAACAAAAATACCATACATGTATTTATGCCAATCTGGGCGGTAGCGAATTGATTTCACAGGGCTGTTATCCAACCAAGGCAAGAAGAACAAAATAATGACCGCGCCGCCCATGACGACCACGCCCCAGAATTTAGCGTCAATTGCCAACATCATGGCGCTAACACCAACCGCAACAACGACAGCAGCACCCTTGAACAATGTGGGCAATTTAGATTTAAGCGCAGCAAACGCAGCTGCACCCAACACACAAGCAATCAAGGCATACATCATTTGCGATGTGATAGCACGCAACATTGAGTAATACGGCGTGAAGTACCACACTGGAGCAATGTGTGCAGGTGTTTTCAACGGGTCTGCAGGTATAAAATTGTTGTACTCTAAGAAGTAACCACCAAACTCTGGCGCGAAGAAGATGATGGCTGTGAAAACCATCAAGAACATGCTGACCGCAAAAATGTCGTGCACCGTGTAGTAAGGGTGGAACGGAATGCCGTCCACAGGGTGACCAGCAGCATCTTTGGGTGCGTTAGGGCCTTTGATTTCAACGCCGTCTGGGTTGTTAGAGCCAACTTCATGCAAGGCAATGATGTGCGCCGCAACCAATCCGAGCAAAACCAAAGGTACAGCAATCACATGGAAGCTAAAGAAGCGGTTCAAAGTTGCATCGCCCACCACATAGTCACCACGAATCAGCAAAGCCAAATCTGGGCCGACAAAGGGAATAGCAGCAAACAAGTTAACAATCACTTGAGCGCCCCAATAGCTCATTTGACCCCATGGCAACAAGTAGCCCATGAAAGCCTCAGCCATCAAGCACAAGAAAATTGCGCAGCCGAAAATCCAAACCAATTCGCGTGGCTTTCTATAGCTACCATAAATTAGTCCACGGAACATATGCATGTAGACCACAACAAAGAACATCGACGCGCCCGTTGAATGCATGTAGCGTACCAACCAGCCCCACGGCACATCCCGCATGATGTACTCAACAGAAGCAAACGCCAAAGCAGCGTCTGGCTTGTAATGCATGACCAAAAAGATGCCGGTAACGATCTGGATTACCAGCACCAAGAGCGCCAATGAGCCAAAAATGTACCAGAAGTTGAAGTTTTTAGGAGCGTAATACTCACTCAAATGCTCTTTGTAGAGCTTGCTAGCTGGGAAACGGTTATCTACCCAATTCAGCAATTTTTCGCCGGCTGGGGCGTTCGGAGAAATTTCGTTATAGACGGCCATGATTTTTATACCTTAAGCTTTTTTATCTTCGCCAATTATCAAGCGAGAGTCAGACAAATACATGTGCGGGGGTATTTCTAGGTTATCAGGCGCAGGCTTGTTTTTGTAAACGCGGCCTGCCATGTCGAACGTCGAGCCGTGGCAAGGGCACAAAAAGCCGCCTGTCCAATCGTTGGGTAGCGAAGGCTGTGCGCCTGGTGTGAACTTGTCAGATGGTGAGCAGCCCAAGTGCGAGCAAATACCTACAGCAACAAAAATTTCAGGCTTGATAGAGCGTGCTTCATTTTGAGCGTAGGTGGGCGTCAACTCCGCAGGTTTGCGCTCTGATTTGGGGTCGGCCAGCTGGCTGTCTATGCCTTTAAGGGCCGCCACTTGCTCTGGCGTGCGCTTGACAATCCAAACCGGCTTACCGCGCCACTCAACGGTCAACTTTTCGCCCGGTTTTAGGGCTGAAATATCTACTTCAACTGCTGCGCCAGCCGCTTTGGCTCGCTCGGAAGGGGAAAAACTGCTGACGAAGGGGACGGCTGCGAAGCCTGCGCCCACTGCGCCTGCACAGCTGGAGGCTATAAGCCATGTTCTTTTACTGGTATCGACGCTTGCGCTCATAGGTGCATTCTTTTGTGTAATTTAACGAAATGGGATGCAAATCAAGGGGTAACCCCATATTGTAGCTGACCGCTCAAAGCAAAATCAACTCAAGGGTCGCTTTAAAGGTGGTTCAAAGTTTGCCAAAACATCACTTTTTGATCGTTTTTTTAATGCTTTTGTTATCAAAAAAGCCAAGTTGACAGTCAACTTACAAAGGTCATAATCGCGCCGTTAGCTTTTTAACAAAACTCAAGGAAACAAATTATGAGCATGATGTCTGAATTTAAAGAATTTGCCCTCAAGGGTAACGTGATGGACTTGGCTGTCGGTGTGATCATCGGCGGTGCGTTTGGCAAAATCGTTGACTCCTTCGTAGGTGACTTGATCATGCCTATCGTTGGCAAAATCTTCGGCGGTACTAACTTTACGGAAATGTACGTGATGCTTGCCCCCCCAGTCAAAGCCGTTGAGGGCGCGACCAGCTACGCCTCACTTAAAGCGGCAGGTGCCAACCTGTTCGCTTACGGTAACTTCCTGACCATCGTGGTGAATTTTGCGATTCTGGCATTCGTTATTTTCTTGATGGTCAAGCAAATGAACAAAATGAAACGAGCAGAGCCAGCAGCACCTGCGCCAGCGACACCGGAAGACGTCGTTTTGCTCCGCCAAATCCGCGATAGCTTGGCAAAATAAACGCTCTCTTGGGCTTTAGTTCCCCTTCATCTGAAGGGGAACTTGAGACAAAATTGCCCTTAATTTGCTATAATTTTAATAGCTACTCAGGCAGTTAATACGCCGGCTGAAGGCATAAAACAGCCTTAAATCAAGCCCCCATCAACATTTGACTAATTTTTTAGCCATTTTGATAGCGGCTATCAAACTAGCAGCATCTGCAATACCCTGCCCTGCAATGTCAAAAGCCGTGCCGTGGTCTGGACTTGTGCGCACCAACGGCAAACCCAGCGTCACGTTTACCCCCTGCTCTACGCCAAGGTACTTAACAGGGATCAACCCTTGGTCGTGGTACATCGCGATCACAACGTCAAACTCGCCTAACTGCTTGATATTATTGAATAATTTATGCCGTGCTCGCATAAAAACCGTGTCTGGCGCAAACGGGCCATGCACATCAATACCCTCTTTTTGAGCCGCTAAGATGGCCGGGGAAATGACCTCCATCTCCTCCCGCCCAAACAAACCGCCCTCACCCGCATGTGGATTTAAACCCGCCACAGCAATGCGCTGGCGAGGTTTTTGATGACCCGTTGGCTGGAAATTCTGTGGGGAATCTGCGACAGCATCCCCCTTCGTTCTGTGCAAAAAATCACAGGTTATGCGAATAGTTTCAATCACGTTTTCGTAAGATACTGCCTCAATCGCGTCGCGCAGTGACATGTGAATGCTCACCAAAACGGTGCGCAACTCCTCATTTGCCAGCATCATCCGGACTGGCACTTCTTTGATAGATTTGCCTAAAAATTCAGCAGATTCAGCCTGCAGCAGCTCGGTATGCCCGGGAAACTTCACCCCAGCCAGAGCCAAGGCCTCTTTGTGCAGCGGCGCAGTCACCAGCGCAGCAATTTGCCCCTTCAAGGCCGCCCTAGCCGCCCAAACCACCGCATCAGCCGCAGCTTTGCCTGAGGCAGCACTGATTTCCCCTAACTTATAAGCGTTGGAAATATCCGTTCTCGGCTCACCTATTTGTAGCACTCTAAGCAATGAATATGCTGGCTGAGTGTCAATTTCAGCCTCGGGAATCGCTGCGATGCGCATAGCTGAGCCGACAAAACCCGCCGCCCGCTGCATGACCGCCACATCACCAACCACAAAGCAGTTCTTAGTCAGCTCCGGCTCTTGCATGAACGCTTTGACGATGATTTCAGGCCCAATGCCAGAAGGGTCGCCCATGGTGATGGCGATAGCAGCGTTGGGAGCATTGGGTACTTGGCTCATGCGGGGTTGTCGATTTCTATGAATTCATGTTCAATTTCCAGCTGAGCGGCCACATGCGCCGCTACCGCTGGCGCACCGTAGCGCTCAGTCGCGTGGTGACCGCAAGCAAAATAGGCAACACCGCATTCGCGAGCTAGATGGGCTTGGGGTTCGGATATTTCACCCGTGATGAAGGCGTCTGCGCCAGCGGCGATGGCGGCTTCGAAGTAGCTTTGCGCGCCACCCGTGCACCATGCAATATTTTTAAATGCTACATTTTTCATAGCTGCTGAGGCAGTAAATACGCTGGTAACTTGCCTTTTTAAGGTGTTTTCTAGGTGTTTTTGAAGATTTTCAGCGTAAAAAGGGTGATTTTGAGTGTTTTTCTCGCAGCTTTGCGCAATATTTGCTATCCAACCCAATGATTGCTCACCAAAGTGGGTAATTTCGCCTCGCTCCCAGGCTTTTGGCGTGATAAATCCGAGTTTCTGCCCCAATTGCGCGTTATTACCCAGCTGCGGGTGGGCGTCTAGTGGTAGGTGGTAGGCGTAAAGGTTGATGTCGTGGGTGAGCAGCAGTTTCAGGCGCTCTTTCATCCAGCCAGTGACCACGCCGGTTTGTCCGCGCCAATACAGGCCGTGGTGGACAAAGATGGCATCGGCTTTTGCCTCTATTGCCGCTTCTATCAGAGCGCGGCTAGCAGTGACGCCAGAGACGATTTTGCGTATCTGCGGCTTGCCTTCAACCTGCAAGCCATTGGGTCCGTAGTCGGCGAAGCGTTCGGGCTGCAACAGAGTGTTGAGGGCTTCGAGTAGGGTTTGTCTGTCCGTCATGAATTTTGTCACGCTAAATCGTATGAATCGTATGGAATTTTCCCATTGTGCCCCTACTTTGCTAATAACAAAGACCAGCAAATGCAATTTGCCACTTTTACATGGACAATGAGGCACTATGAAACGATTTTGGCTTTTTTTCTCACAAGCAGTGACTGTTTTGTTAGCGGCACTATTTATCATCACCACCTTGAAACCTTTGTGGCTGGGCAATTCGACAGCATGGCTGGGCAGCTCAAAAACGCAAGTGGCTGGCATTTCGGTCACCGAAGCGCCCGCTCAAGTAGCAGGCGCTGCGCCCGTGGGTAGCTTTCGCGCAGCGGCACAAACAGCGTCTGCAGCCGTGGTGAGCTTAAATATCAGCAAAAACGCTGTGAAAAACTCGCGCATGGACGATCCGTGGTTCAAGTTTTTCTTTGGCGAAAGAGGCGAAGGCAACCCAGGTGGCAATCAGGGCTCGGAGCCTCAGCAAGCAGGCTTGGGCAGCGGCGTGATTGTGAGCGCGGATGGGTATATTTTGACCAACAACCATGTGGTTGAAGGTGCAGACGAAATTGAAGTGATCTTGAATGACAGCCGCCGAGCTATTGCTAAGGTCATCGGAACCGACCCAGACTCTGATCTCGCCATCCTTAAAATCTCGCTCGATAAATTACCTGCCATCGTGCTGGGTAATTCTGATTCGCTTCAAGTGGGCGACCAAGTGCTGGCCATTGGTAACCCATTTGGCGTAGGGCAAACTGTGACCAGCGGCATTGTGAGCGCTCTGGGTCGTAATCAGTTAGGTATCAATACGTTCGAGAACTTTATCCAAACCGATGCCGCCATCAACCCCGGTAACTCTGGCGGCGCTTTGGTCGATGTGAATGGCAATTTGCAGGGTATCAATACCGCGATTTACTCACGCTCTGGCGGCAGTTTGGGCATTGGCTTTGCGATTCCAGTGTCCACCGCCAAACAGGTGATGGAAGGCATCGTCAAAGACGGCGTGGTGACGCGCGGTTGGATTGGTGTGGAGCCGCAAGATTTGTCGCCTGAGTTGGCTGTTACGTTTGGAATCAAAAATTCATCTAAATCTGGCGAAGCTTTACAAGGCGTCATCATCACTGGCGTTTTGCAGGGTGCGCCAGCGGCCAAAGCGGGCATCGTTCCTGGGGACATTATTGTGAGCATTGCTGGAAAACCGGTTCGTAACGTTTCGGAACTTTTGACACAAGTGTCTAACATCAAACCGGGAAACAGTGAGAAATTTGGCATTATTCGCAAAGAAACACCCTTAGAGTTGACAGTATCTGCTGGCACGCGTCCACGACCTAAGGGGCAGCCGCGTTAAAGTACGGCAAGCAAACCATTTTGAAGTTGGTTTGGACTTTTAGAACAACTCAATGCTAACAACTAAGGAATCGAACATGAACAAACTCACCTTACTAAAAATCGCCAGCGCTGCGCTTTTGGCCACTGCTGGCATGGCTGCTCAAGCCGCTGGTCCAGATTGGAGTTTGATCATCACTGGGCCAGGCGTCGTTGTTCCTCCTGCGCCTGCGCAAGTAGCGCCTGTGCGTGTTGCACCTGTCGTGGTGGCACCGCCAGTGGCTATGCCACCGCCGGCTAGTACTGCTGCAGTCCAAGGACACAGAGATAATCGTGCAGACGATGGATGGGAACGCAACCGTGATCGGGACCGTCAGTTTCAAGACCGTTTTCAAGAGCGCTTCCAAGAACGTGAACAGTATTACCTTGAGCGCGAGCGTGCTTTCCAAGCCCGCGAAGCTGCTTTTTTAGAGCGCGAGCGTCAGCGCCAACTGGTGGTTGACAATAACCGCGCAGCTGCAGCCGCCATCAACGACCGCCAAGATGCGCAGCTAGACCAAGTGGTTGATGGCGTTAACAGTGGCCGTATCACCCGTGACCAGTTCACAGCAGTTATGGCGCAGCACAAAGACATTCGCAACAAAGAGCGTGATTTCTTGAAAGACGGCTTCTTGTCACAGCCAGAATACCAAGCTTTGCAGGCCGATCTGGACCGCGTAGACCAAGCCATCCGCTTTGCAGTGCGTGGTCGCCCACAGCCACGCGAGCGTATTTATTACCCGCAAAATCGTTAATTGGATTTAAGCTAGCCAGCAGAGCCGCAAGACCTAAAATTCTTGCGGCTTTGTTGTTTTTTGGTTTGTAGATATAATTAGGGTTAATCCGAGGAGCGATGCAGTTCAAATAAGTTGAACGAGGCTCGGACAGCATGTTTGGTTGAAGCACTAAAGTTCAACGGCACTGCACCAACCGCGCTCACCCACTGTTCTGTGAGGTGAGTTCCCCCAAAGAATTTCCTCACAGCCGCCGTGGTTAACCTTATCTATTTAACCTTTAAATATTTGGAGTGAGCTATGAAGCCTCAAGCAAAGTCATCGAAATCAAAAACTACTGCTGAGAAAAAAACAGCACCAAAATCAACCAAGCCAGCTGTAACAGCTAAAGCTTTGGTAGATGCCGTCGTCGCAGCTGCCAAGCAAGACTACGCCGTTGCAGACATGAGCCTTGCTGCTTTTGGCCGCAAAGAACTGAACATCGCAGAGACAGAAATGCCAGGCTTGATGTCTATCCGTGAAGAGTTCGCCAAAGCACAGCCGCTCAAAGGCGCGCGTATCACTGGCTCTTTGCACATGACGATTCAAACCGCTGTGTTGGTTGAGACATTGCAAGCTTTGGGTGCTGAAGTGCGCTGGGCTTCATGCAATATTTTCTCGACACAGGACCACGCTGCTGCCGCTTTGGTCGCTGCTGGCACACCAGTATTTGCCTACAAAGGCATGAGCTTGGACGTGTACTGGGATTACACCCACCGCATTTTTGAATTCACCGGCAAAAAAGGCACAGCTGGCGAAGGTCCAAACATGATTTTGGACGACGGTGGCGATGCTACTTTGTTGATGCATTTGGGCACACAGGCTGAGAAAGACCTCAAAGTCATCTCTAAGCCAGGCAGCGAAGAAGAAATTTGCCTTTTCAACGCCATCAAAGCCAAACTGAAAGTTGACCCAACTTGGTACAGCCGCCGCCTGAAAAACATCTTGGGCGTGACGGAAGAAACGACCACTGGCGTGTTGCGTTTGAACGAAATGTCTGCCAAGGGCACTTTGAAAATTCGCGCTATCAACGTTAACGATTCAGTGACCAAGTCAAAATTTGACAACTTGTACGGCTGCCGCGAATCTTTGGTTGACGCGATCAAACGCGCTACCGACGTGATGATTGCCGGCAAAATTGCTGTGGTTGCAGGCTACGGCGACGTGGGTAAAGGTTCAGCACAAGCACTGCGCGCTTTGAGCGCACAAGTGTGGGTGACTGAAGTCGACCCGATCAACGCTCTGCAAGCCGCGATGGAGGGCTACAAAGTCGTGACCATGGAATACGCCGCTGACAAGTGCGACATTTTTGTATCCGCCACCGGTAACAAAAACGTCATCACCTACAAGCACATGGACGCGATGAAAAACAACGCCATTGTCTGCAACATTGGCCATTTTGACAACGAAATCGATGTTGCATCACTCGCCAAATGCAAGTGGGAAGAGATCAAGCCACAAGTTGACCACGTAATTTTCCCGAAATCTGGCAAGAAAGCTGCCAAGCGCATCATCTTGTTGGCACAAGGTCGTTTGGTGAACTTGGGCTGTGGTACAGGCCACCCAAGCTTTGTGATGTCTTCCAGCTTTGCGAACCAAACGATTGCACAAATCGAGTTGTTCACCAAGCCAAAAGATTACAAAGTGGGCCAAGTGTATGTTTTACCTAAGCATTTGGACGAAAAAGTTGCTCGCTTGCACCTGAAAAAGGTAGGCGCTGTGTTGACTGAGTTGACCACAGAGCAAGCTGACTACATTGGCGTGAGCAAATCAGGCCCGTATAAGGCTGATACATACCGTTATTAATTAGTATTCATTGACGTTTTAAACAAACTTTAAACGTTAATATTTGCTATACTTATAATAGCGCTACTGGCAATAAAAATGCTGGATAGCGCTATTTTTACCTCTAAGACTACTATTTAATGCGTGCAGATCAACTTCTTGTCCAACGTGGCTTAGCCAGCACCCGCGCACAAGCGCAGCGGCTCATTGCCAGCGGTGTGCAATGGCTCAAACTGGGTCACCACCACACCGCGCAAGGGGCGATGACAGGCGCTGAAATCGGCGCTGCCAGCAGCTCTGGCTCCGCACTCTATTGGCAACGCATCGCCAAAAACGGCGACATTTTGCCCGATGACGCGCAAATTGAGTTGCTCAACGATGCTGAAGCCCGCTACGTCTCGCGCGGTGGTTTGAAGCTTGAAGGTGCTCTACAAGCGCTTGGTTTATCTGTCAAAGACGCAACGTGCTTAGACGTGGGTCAATCTACTGGCGGGTTTACTGATTGCCTGCTCCAACAAAGCGCAGCACGCGTTGTGGGCATTGACGTTGGATTTGGGCAGTTGCATGACAAGCTGCGCTCGGACGAACGCGTTTTGTGTTTCGAGCGCGTGAATGCGCGTGAGCCTGGAGTGATTGCAGCTGAAATTGCTAAGCTATTGGCTGGTGAAGATGAGGGAGAAGGCGACGATTTTGGTTCCGCGTTTGACGATGATAACTACGATGATGCCGAATTCACTCCTAAAAACATAGCTACACAGGCAATAAATACGCTGGCTAACATATCAAATGCTGAGGTAAATAGCGATATTTTTGAGCCTGAATTCGTAGCCGAATTCGATTTCATCGTGGGCGACCTGTCGTTCATCTCTCAAACCCTCGTCTTACCCGCTATTGCGCCACTGTTAAAACCCAACGGCTGCTTGGTGATGTTAGTCAAACCGCAGTTTGAGCTGAATTTTGGTCAAGTCGGCAAAGGCGGCATCGTGCGCGAAGCGACTTTGTATGAGCAAGTTGAAAAGCGTGTACGCGATGCTTATGCAGAACAAGGTTTGACCGTTCACGCTTGGCTAGAGTCACCCATTCAAGGTGGTGACGGCAACCGCGAGTTTTTTATCCATGCTTCTAAAATAACAGCAGAGGTAAAAACCAAAGTCTCGACCACTGCAGCCACTAAAGTAAACGCAAAACCAAAAGTTATAGCTAAAACAAAATAAGACAACTTTGAGAAAAATCAGTATGACAACTAATTTGCCAATCAGTTTAGAGTTTTTTCCTCCTAAAACGCCCGAAGGTTTTGAGAAGCTGCGCGTGGTACGCCAAGCTTTGTACCCTTTGAAACCCCAGTTTTGCTCCGTCACTTTCGGCGCAGGCGGATCGACGCAAGCTGGCACGTTTGGCACGGTCAATGAAATTTTGGCTGAAGGCGTGGACGCTGCGTCGCACTTCTCGTGCGTAGGGGCAACCAAAGCCACGGTACGCGAGCAATTGGCAGAGTTACGCGCCAATGGCGTGAAACGCTTGGTAGCGCTACGCGGTGACTTACCTAGTGGCTATGGCGCGGGTGGTGAGTTTCACTACGCCAGCGACTTGGTCGAATTCATCCGTGCTGAAACTGGCGATGCGTTTCACATCGAGGTTGCCAGCTACCCAGAAATTCACCCGCAGGCCAAATCGCCAGAAGCGGATATGCAGGCCTTTGTCACCAAGGTCAAAGCGGGTGCGGATTCGTCTATCACCCAGTATTTTTATAACGCGGCAGCCTACTTTCACTTCATGGAAGAGTGCGCCAAACACAACATCACTATTCCGGTGATTCCTGGCATCATGCCCATCACCAGCTCGACGCAGCTGATGCGCTTTTCAGACGCTTGTGGCGCAGAGATTCCACGCTGGATTCGTCTGCGTTTGAACGCTTTTGGCGACGATACCGCCTCTATCAAAGCCTTTGGCTTGGATGTAGTGACCAGCTTGTGCGAAGAGCTGATCAAAGGCGGTGCGCCAGCGATTCACTTTTACACCATGAACCAAAGCGCTCCGACCTTAGCGCTTTGTAAAAACTTGGGGCTATAACTTGGGGCTATTGCTAGCCTAAGTCTACTCAGCCTGTTGCGAGTCCATTAAACTCGCGATATGGCTACCAATCTAAACGGGCAACTTGTCGTTGCCATTTCATCCCGCGCTTTGTTCGACTTTGAGCAAGAGAACGAGGTTTTTGAACAAGGCGATGACCGCGCTTATATGGACTTGCAGTTGTCCAAACTGGACGAACCCGCCAAACCTGGCGTAGCTTTTTCATTGGTTCAGAAGCTGCTGGCGTTCAATTCAGGCGATATCAAGAGGGTAGAAGTTGTCATCTTGTCGCGCAATGACCCTGTCTCTGGCATGCGGGTTTTCAGGTCGGCGCAGCATTATGGGCTCAACGTGCAACGCGGTACTTTCACCCGTGGCCAGCCGCCGTGGCGCTACCTCAAACCTCTGCATGCTAATTTGTTTTTATCCACGCATTTGAGCGACGTACGCGCCGCGCTAGAAGCTGGCGTACCCGCAGCGCAGGTGTACCCGCAATCTACCCACGCCAGCAGCGCGCATCCCAACGAAGTGCGCATCGCTTTTGACGGTGACGCTGTGCTTTTCAGCGACGAGGCTGAGCGTGTTTTTCAAGAACAAGGTTTATCAGCCTTCCAACAGCACGAAAAAGACAACGCCAACTTGCCACTAAGCGGTGGCCCGTTCAAACCGCTGCTTGAAGCCCTGCACCGTTTACAGCAAGAAGGCACACCAACCATGCGGCTACGCACCGCCCTCGTCACCGCCCGTAGCGCACCCGCGCATGAGCGAGCGATTCGTACCTTGATGAATTGGGACATCGAAGTGGATGAAGCTATGTTTTTGGGCGGTTTGGCCAAGGGTGAGTTTTTACGTGAATTTGAACCAGACTTTTTCTTTGACGACCAAACCGGCCATGTCAATTCTGCCGCCATGCATGTGCCATCTGGGCATGTGGCCAGTGGTGTGTCAAACAACTGAACGCACTAAATCATCACTTTTAGAGGAACTGAAATGCAGTTATTTGCGAAATTTCAATCGTTCAAGGCCTTCGTCCAACGCGTTGTCAAATTGGCAATGCCTTACTTTCAGTCTGATCAAAAATGGCAAGCGCGCAGTTTACTTCTGGCCATCGTACTGCTGAATTTAGCGACTGTGTACATGGCTGTGCAGTTCAACGACTGGAACGGCGTGTTTTACGATGCGCTGCAAAACAAAGACGAGCCCGTGTTTTGGAAACAGCTCACTCGCTTCACCTATCTGGCTTTTGGCAGCATTGTGATCGTGGTCTATAAGTTTTACCTCACACAAGTGCTAGAAATGCGTTGGCGGCAGTGGATGACGACCTATTATTTACAGCGCTGGCTAAGCAACCAAACTTTTTACAAGCTAGAGCTCACGCGTTTTACAACGCTTGCGGGGGTTGACCAGAACTCTATCAATACCGACAACCCAGACCAACGGATCTCGGAAGACGTGAACCAGTTCACCACGCAGACGATTTCGTTGTGCATGGGTTTACTCAATTCTGTAGTTACTTTGGTTAGTTTTGTAGGTATTCTTTGGGGGCTCTCTGGCGCATTTTCATTTGTCTTGGGCGGCATCAGCTACACCATTCCAGGTTACATGCTTTGGGCGGCTGTGGCGTATTGCCTCGTTGGCAGTGTGCTGACGCACTACATTGGCAAATCGCAGATCAGCTTGAACTTTTTTCAACAAAAGTATGAGGCAGATTTCCGCCATCACATGGTGCGCGTGCGTGAGTACAGCGAATCTATTGCTTTAGACAAAGGCGAAAGCGTAGAGAAGACTCAGCTCGATACGCGGTTTACGACGGTCATCAGCAACTATCTAGCTCTTATCAAAGCGCAAAAGAACCTGATTTGGTTTACCAGTTTTTTTGGTCAAGCTGCTATTATTTTTCCGTTCCTCGTTGCAGCGCCGCGTTTTTTCAGCGGGGCGATTCAACTGGGGCAATTGATGCAAATTTCTAGCGCATTTGGGCAGGTGCAAAACTCGCTAAGTTGGTTTGTAGACAGCTACAGTGGTTTGGCTAGCTGGCGCGCTACAACAGACCGTTTGACCAGTTTTGACGAAAGCATGGCAAAGAGCGAAGCACTCATGGCGACACAAACCGTCAGCAGTGTCGATTCAAACAGCTTATCGACCACCGATTTAACGCTATCGCGCCCTAACGGTAAGGTGCTGCTGGCAAATGCGGCGCTCACCGCCCGTGTGGGCGATGCTATTTTGCTCAACGGCCCCTCGGGCAGCGGTAAATCGACACTATTCCGCGCCTTTGCAGGTATCTGGCCATTCAGCAAAGGGCAAATTCACATGCCTGCAAACGCGATGTTTATCCCGCAGCGACCTTACTTTCCAAACGGTTCATTGCGCGATGCACTGGCCTACCCCGAACCAGCAGCAAAATATGACGATGCAGCGCTGCAAACAGCGCTCACAGATGCCTTGTTGCCGCAATTGGCGAATCGCTTGGACGATAAAGAAGCGTGGGGGCAAATGCTTTCAGGCGGTGAGCAGCAGCGTTTAGCCATTGCCCGTGTGTTGCTCAAAAAACCGCAATGGATTTTTGCCGATGAGGCAACCAGTGCATTGGATGTGGAGGCTGAAAATACCCTCTATAAACGACTTATAGCCGGCGTATTACTTGCTAAAGGCGCTATTATTTCTATAGCTCATAGGCCTAGTGTCGCAGCTTTTCACAACACAACGTTGACGCTTGAAAAGGCTATTGCCACCGATGCTTCAAACGCGTCAACTGCAGCGACTTACTCGGTAGCCGCTATCCACCGGTCATAACCCTTAGCTCGTAAATCGCAGGCTGGGCATTCGCCGCAGCCGTAACCCCAAGCTTGGCGATGCACACGGTCGCCAAGATAGCAGGTGTGGGTGTGTTCAATGATCAAATCGACCAAAGGCGGCCCGCCAAGGGAAGCGGCCAAGGCCCAAGTGTCGGCTTTGTCAATCCACATCAGCGGCGTTTCTATCAAAAACCGCTTGTCCATCCCTAAAGAAAGCGCCAATTGCATTGCTTTCATGGTGTCGTCGCGGCAGTCGGGATAGCCAGAAAAGTCCGTTTCGCAAACACCAGTCACCATCACTTGCAAGTCACGCCGGTAGGCCAAGGCAGCAGCCAAGGTCAAAAATAGCAGATTGCGACCTGGCACAAAGGTGTTTGGTAGTCCTGAGCTTTCCATTTTGAAAGCCACATCACGCGTCAGCGAGGTTTCACTCACCTGCCCAAGCACGCCCAAATCGAGCAAGTGGTCTTCACCCAGTTTGTGCGCCCACTGCGGGAATTGCAGCTTGATTTGCTCTAAGACACGCAGACGGGCTTCCAGCTCAACGCTGTGCCGCTGGCGATAGTCAAACGCAATCGTCTCGACACGTTCATACTTGCTCAGTGCAAGCGCTAAGCAGGTGGTGGAATCTTGACCACCGGAAAATAGAACGAGTGCGCTGGTATGCATAGGTTTGCAGAGCTTTTAAGGAAATACTGATTTAAAAGCTTAATTTTAAACCCACCATTACACTTGATCACTATGAGTAACTGCCTCAATCGCAACATCAGTCCTATCGTCCTGTCGACCACGCTGAACATACCCGAACCTACCGCTCGGCTAAACGCCGATTGGGAGCGCGACATAGCTTCGCAATTATGTTTAGAAGTTGGCGACGTAAAAGAACTGTCCTTAGCCAGAACACGATTACGTTGGGATGGCTTTGAACCATGTTTACAAGCCATGGCGAATTGGACACATGATGTGGGTCTGCAAGATGTACTGAGCAACGCTGACATGGCACTGATGGCATGCCGTGGCGCAAGGTATCACCATGATGCCGAGCAATATGGTGGATCAGCCTTTTGCAATCTCTTTTTGAGTGAAGACAAAAGCTTAGATTTACATTTTCCGCATGCTGGGCTGCGAATTCCATTGACCAGAGGCACGGCAGTTATTTTCGATACAGGTCAGACCCATGCAGTAGTCAAGCGCAGCAGCAACGGCTTTAATGAGGCCGACTTCCCATCTGGCAGTGATTGCTCGCTCGTTTTTTTAACCTGGGAGCTGCCTCTTGAGAGCACCGTGGTCAAGAAAACAGGTGTCGCAAAAGCACTGCAGATTGCATTTACTCCACGGTGACCGATTTCGCTAAGTTGCGCGGTTTATCAACATCTGTCCCCTTCGCCAGCGCCGTGTGATACGCCAGCAATTGCAAAGGCACAACGTGTAGCAATGGGCTGAGTGACCCATAGTTTTCAGGCATGTGGATGACATGCAGGCCATCCCCGTTTTCGATTTTGGTATTTGCATCAGCCAACACATACAGCACGCCACCACGGGCACGGACTTCGTGCATATTGCTTTTCAATTTTTCCAAGAGCACATCATTTGGTGCCACAGTGACCACTGGCATTTCGCTAGTGACCAGCGCCAATGGGCCGTGTTTCAGCTCACCTGCGGCGTAGGCTTCGGCGTGGATGTAGGTGATTTCTTTGAGCTTCAATGCGCCTTCAAGTGCAATCGGGTAATGCATGCCGCGCCCCAGGAAAAGCGCGTTGTCGTGTTTTGCAAAGTCTTCCGCCCAGCTGATGATTTGTGGCTCTAGCGCCAGCACAGCTTGCAACGCCGCTGGCAAATGACGCATGGCGACCAGATGTGCGGCCTCTTGCGCGTCAGTCAAGCGACCTTTGCTTTGTGCCAATGCCAAAGTGAGCAAAAACAGACCCGCCAGTTGTGTGGTGAAAGCTTTGGTCGATGCCACGCCGATTTCAACACCCGCTCGGGTGATGTAAGCGAGTGAACATTCACGCACCATGGCGCTGGTGGCGACATTGCAAATCGTCAGCGTGTGCTTCATACCTAGAGATTGCGCATGACGCAGCGCTGCCAAAGTGTCCGCCGTTTCACCTGATTGGGTAATTGTGACGACCAAGGTATTGGCATCCGGCACAGAGTCGCGGTAGCGGTATTCACTGGCCACCTCCACTTGCGTTGGAATTTGCGCAATGCTTTCTAACCAATACTTGGCTGTACAGCCACTGTAATAGCTGGTGCCGCAGGCGAGGATGAGTACTTTATCGATCTTTTTGAACACGGCATGGGCGTTTTCGCCCGATTTGTGGGCCATCAGCGCATCAAACAGCTCTGGTGCTATAGCATCAACACCTTGCAGGGTATCGGCGATGGCTCTGGGTTGCTCAAAAATCTCTTTTTGCATGTAATGGCTATAAGGGCCAAGTTCGGCTGCGCCACTGTGCGCCAAGACGGTTTTGACGACACGTTCTTGGGGGCTCAAAGGCATATAAGCTTTATCTAGAATCCAATACTTACCCAGCTGCAAATCAACGATATCGCCCTCTTCAAGGTAAACAATTTGGTCTGTCACCCCTGCTAAAGCCATGGCATCACTGGCCAAATAATTGGCATTATCTGTTTTGCCGACACCCAAAATGAGTGGCGAGCCAGCACGTGCGCCAATGATGCGATGTGGTTCGTCTTTGCAAAAAACCGCAATGGCGTACGCGCCGTGCAATTGTGGCAATGCAATTTCTACAGCTTCTAGTAAATCGCCGTTGTATAGACTGTCTATCAAATGGGCAATGACTTCTGTGTCCGTTTGGCTAACGAAAACATAACCTTTAGCGCGCAGCGCAGCGCGTAATTCATCATGGTTTTCGATGATGCCGTTATGTACAAGTCCAATTTTTCCAGATTTGCTAGAGCTGTCCCCAGTGCTTTCACTAGGACCAAAGCTGAAATGCGGGTGCGCATTACCCTCGCTGGGCACACCATGTGTCGCCCAGCGCGTATGCGCAATGCCTGTGTGACCTTCAAATTGTTCTGCGGCTATTTGCTCTTGAAGTTCTGATACGCGCGCCGTACTACGGGCGCGCTTCAATCCACCTGCATGCACCGCAACACCGCAAGAGTCATAGCCGCGGTATTCCAACCTCGCCAAACCTTGCACCAAGACAGGGACAACATCTTTTGTAGACACGGCAGCGACAATTCCGCACATAAGCAACCTCTTTTGAATTGATTTAGATTGGTAGACATATTACGACCATTAAAAAATAATTAATCGTCATATTTTCTGTTTATTTGAAATTTAATTACATGCACGTATAAAATAGTTATTAAATTTCAAATAGGATGTCTTTATGAATGAAATAGTATTAAAAAATGCGATTGATAGCATAGACATAAAACTTCTTGATTTATTGCAGACCGATGCCAGCGTGAGCAACCAAAGTCTTGCAGAAAAAGTGCACATTTCACCGCCCACTTGTCTGCGTCGCGTGAAAGCCTTTCGAGATAACGGTTTGATAGAACGACAGATTGCTATTTTGAGCACAGACAAACTGTCTGCCATTCAAGGATATGGGCTAACAGCTTTGGTAGAAATCACACTAGACAGACAAGGCGCTGAACATTTAGAGGCTTTCGAAGCCAGGGTGATTCAAGACAACGCCGTGCAACAGTGCTACCGCGTCTCCCCTGGGCCAGATTTTTGCTTGGTGGTTTATTGTGCCGACATGCCAGCTTATTTAGCACTAGCAAATCGATTATTCACGCAAGATGCGAACGTTCGCAATGTGAAGGCCTTTTTTAGCATCAAGCGCGCTAAATTTCAGACCAAAATAAATATAAAGATGTAAAAAATCAGTTAAATACGCGTTTACCCAGCGTATTTACTGCCTAAAAAGCTATTAAAAATATAGCAGAAACAAAACAGGGCAAAAACATTACGTTTAGCCCTGTTTTCAAACCCCAGTGTAATGGGGTTATCTGTTTTAATTATCGACCGACTGGCAGCTGACCACCTTTGCCCAGACCACCTTTAACTTCTTGCGCTTTGTACTGGCGCAAAGAAATCACCATGCCGTTGTAGGCATCCATGAACGCAGCGGCAATCACTTTACCCTGTGGAGTGTTGGTATACGCACCCAACCCGCCCGCACCAGCAGTACCAAACAATGCACCAAAACCACCAAAATCTGTTTTAGAGGCTGAGCCTTCAGAAGCTGCGATTTGTACACTTGATCGGTTGTCAATCATCGTCAGCAAGACACTCGCCTCACGTGTTTTTGTAGCACCGCCCACCATAGCCAAAGCACGGCCAGCACCACCACCAATCAAACCGCCTAGCAACATACCTGCACCGCCTGTATCGTTGGCGCTAAAAGTAATATCAGGTGAAAGACCAAAATCAGACGAGACCATTTGGCCTTTGCCAAAGTTGCTTCCTGCACGCATTTCGCCCGAGTTTTGTAATGCGCGCTCGCGATTCATAGCGGCCATGCCAGAAGCACCACGCTCTACAACCACAAAGCAATTAGATTGTTGAATCATCAAACGCAGCAATCCAGCTGTTGGCGGCAAACGGTATTCGTTGCGAAGTGTGTAATACCATGGTGCATCTACATTCTCAATCAAAGAAACTGTACCCAACGGTGCTGCACAACGCTCTAAAGCAGAGTTTGCACCAGCAGTGGTGCTACCTGCCGCACTACCTGTTGCTACAGTTTTAGCAGCTGGATCGCCCATTTGAATTGGAGGCGATTGGCAAGCGGATAAGAACCCAAGCGCGGCAACAGCTACAGATAATTTTAAGAATTTCATGCTTTTCCTCGTAAGTAAGTTAGTACATTTGTGAATTTACCATGCATTTAGCACTACTTTCAGCCATTAACAATTAAAATCAAGGGTTTATACCCAAAGGTACAGGCCTTTTTGGCTCCTGTAAGTTTTTAATGTCAGATTCATCACATAACCAAGCCCCCTCCGCAGTTCAAGCCGCAACTGAATTACGCGATGAGAATCAATTGATATCCGAGCGTCGTGAAAAACTCAAAGCGATTCGCCAAGCGCAGGTCGATGGAAAAGGCGTAGCTTTCCCTAACGACTTCAAACCGCAAGACCGTGCTACCAAACTGATTGCCAGCTACGACGGTGAGGCCAAGGATGAATTAGACCCGCAAAAAATAGTGGCCAGTGTGGCAGGACGCATGATGCTCAAACGCGTGATGGGCAAGGCCAGCTTTGCGACTTTGCAGGACAGCACAGGCAAGATTCAGATTTATGTGACGAACGAAGGCGTGGGTGAAGAACTGCACAGCAGCTTCAAACACTGGGATTTGGGTGACATCGTGGCTTGCGTGGGTACGCTGTTCAAAACCAAAACTGGCGAACTATCCATCCACGCCACCGAAGTGCGCCTGCTGACCAAAAGCCTGCGCCCCCTGCCCGACAAGTTCCATGGTATGGCTGACCAAGAGACCAAATATCGCCAGCGCTATGTCGATTTGATCACCGACGAGTCCGCACGTAACCGCTTCAAGGCCCGTAGTAAAGCGGTGAGCGCGATTCGAGAGTTCATGGTTGCCAACGAGTTTTTAGAGGTAGAAACGCCTATGTTGCACCCCATCCCAGGTGGTGCAAATGCCAAACCTTTCAAAACACACCACAACGCTTTGGATCAAGAGATGTTCTTGCGCATCGCGCCCGAACTGTACCTGAAGCGCCTGATTGTGGGTGGTTTTGAACGTGTGTTTGAAATCAACCGCAGCTACCGCAACGAAGGCATCAGCGTGCGCCACAACCCCGAATTCACCATGATGGAGTTTTACGCGGCGTACTGGGATTACAACGATTTGATGGCCTATACCGAAGCCATCATCCGCGACGTGGCGAAAAAAGCAACTGGCTCGCTGCAACTGACTTATGGTGGCAAATCTGTAGATTTGAGCCAACCATTTGAACGCTTGACCATCGTGGAAGCAATTGTGAAGCATACCGAGGCGGGTACCAATGTGCATGATGCAGCTTGGTTGACCAATGCCCTGCGCAAAATCGGTATGTCTGAAGAAAAGCACAAATTGTCGACCCGCTCTTTGGCCAGCTTACAAGTGTTGTACTTTGAAGAAACGGTAGAAGAAAAGCTGTGGCAACCGACCTTCATCATGGAACACCCAACCGAGATTTCACCGTTGGCTCGCGCAAATGATGACCGACCAGAAGTGACCGAGCGCTTTGAGCTGTACATCACCGGACGTGAATTTGGCAATGGTTTCAGCGAGCTGAACGATGCCGAAGACCAAGCCGCCCGCTTCAACGCACAAGTTAGCGCCAAAGACAGCGGAGATGACGAAGCCATGTTCTACGACCATGACTTTGTTCGCGCTTTAGAGTACGGCATGCCACCTACTGGCGGTTGCGGTATCGGTATTGACCGTTTGATGATGCTGTTGACCGACAGCCCAAGTATTCGGGATGTGATTTTGTTTCCCGCTTTGCGTCGCGAAGTTTGAAGCTCACCGTTGCGTGAAGTATCTTGCGCACTATTCTGAGGGCGTTCAGTCACAAGTTAGAGAGCTGATTGCGAATAACAAGCTGGGCGATTTGCTTCTCAAAAAATACAGCGCCACACATAGCATTCGCAACGACAAATCATTATTTGACTATGTGATGTCGCTTAAAAATGAGTTTTTACGGGGTGCAGACCCACTCAGTAAAGTGGCTTTTGACAGCAAGCTCAAAGTCATCCAGCATGCGCTGGGAACGCACACCACGATATCGCGTGTGCAGGGAAACAAACTCAAAGCCAAGCGCGAAATTAGGGTGGCAACGCTGTTCAAAGACGTGCCCATTGAATTGCTCAGAATGATTGTTGTCCACGAACTTGCGCACATCAAAGAACGTGAGCATGACAAGGCGTTTTACAAGCTTTGCACTTACATGGAGCCGCAATACCACCAGTATGAGTTGGATTTGCGGCTGTATATGACATACATGGATTTGCCGAAAATTAATGGAGCAAACCCTCAATTGTGGCTACAAAGTACAAGTTTGGGTGCTTGAAGTAGCGCGAGATTCAGTCACTTTTCGTTTTTACTGGCACGCGTAAATCATCCAAGTAATCTCGTGCGATGTTCAGCGTAGCTTTGTTACCAATGTCGTCAATGTGTGTTTTGAGCCATTTTTTAGTGGCATCACGTCCCATGTCACGCAGCTTGTGAATCATCTGGCTGTTGGTCGATATTTTGCTGGCGGCGTTGTAATCTTCCAGCAGCTCACCACCGTCAATGCGATGCATCAGCACGTCTTTGTAGTGGCTAGCATCTAGCTTGCCCTGAGCAATCAAACGTTTCACAAAATCAATGGCACGCATTTCAGCCAGTAATCCAGCGTTGAAGGTGATTTCGTTCATACGATCCATGATCTCAGCAGCCGTCGTCGGCAGTTTGTCGCGCTTGATCGGGTTGATTTGGACCAACATGATGTCGCGGCTGGCGCAGTTGTAAATCAAGGGGTGAATGGCTGGGTTACCTGAATAGCCACCATCCCAGTAGTGTTCGCCCTCAATTTCAACGGCTTTGAAAAGCGTGGGCAGACAGGCTGATGCCATGACAGCTTTTGCGGTCACACGCTTGCCGCTGAAGACTTCGGCTTTGCCAGTCGAAACACCAGTAGCGACAACATATAGTTTCAGATTTTTGAGTGCTGCAATCGCGTCAAAATCAATATGCTTTTCTAAAAATTCTTTGAGTGGGTTGATGTCTAAAGGGTTGTTTTGATACGGCGACATGGATTGCGTCATCGCCGTTGACCACATATTGGTCATAGACGACATCATTTGTCCCAAGGGTGATGCCTCACCGCCGAAAGCGCCCAAGCTACCCAGCAGCATATCGAATGGCGCACGTTGTGCTTCGCCCACAGCCCCCATGCTGACGACACCATTCCAAAAATTCGCCAACGATGCACGGGCAGCGTCATTGGAGCTACTTTTGTTTTTCGCTTGCGCAAAACCATGCGCCAAAGCCACAGCATTCATTGCACCTGCACTGGTGCCGCTGATGCCTTCTATCGATACTCGACCATCTTCCAGCAAAGCATCCAAGACGCCCCATGTAAAAGCCCCGTGCGAGCCACCGCCTTGTAAGGCAAGATTCATGACAGGGGAATTTTGCATTAAGGAAGCAAACTCAAGGCTTGCATATACGACGGCTGCACCATCAAAGCATCCCATTCGGGTGCGGGTGTCACTGGCAGCAGCGCCATGCGACGCAAATTGCTGGCTTCACAGGGCAACCATTGTTGCTTCACCACGGCTTCAACCATACCGTTGATCAACTCATCAACGGCTTCGCCACCGTCGACAGATTGGTTACAGAGCAGCACCATATCGCAACCGGCATTGAGAGCCTTAACCGCAGCTTGGGTGTAGCTGACGCGAGCGCCGTCAATCAAGCGAGCGGCTTCCATGCTCAGATCGTCGCTAAAAATCGCGCCGGTGAAGCCACACTGGCCACGCAAAATATCACCCAACCACTTAGAAGAAAAACCAGCAGGTCGGCTGTCCACTTTAGGATAGATAACATGCGCAGGCATGACGCTGGTGAGGCTGCTTGACAGCCAGTTGTACGGCGCAGCATCGTCTGCCAAAATGGCTTTCAGGCTGCGTTTGTCAAAAGGAATATCGGTATGCGAGTCTGCCTTCACAAAGCCGTGGCCAGGGAAATGTTTACCGCAATTAGCCATGCCGCTCTGCAGCAAACCGTGCATCAAGCTTTTAGCCAAAAGCGCTGCGACACGCGGGTCGCGGTGAAAGGAACGGTCGCCAATCACGCTGCTTTCGCCAAAATCAAGGTCTAGTACAGGCGTGAAGCTGAAATCAACACCGCAAGCGCGCAGCTCAGATGCCAAAATATAGCCGCATGCGGTTGCTGCATTGGTGGCTTTCATAGCGTCTTTCATCCACAAATTACCCAACGTACGCATGGTTGGCAAATGGGCGAAGCCATCGGTTTTGAAGCGCTGCACACGGCCACCTTCATGGTCAACGCAGATGAGCAAATCTTTGCGCACTTGCTTGATATCGGCGCATAAACTGCTGAGTTGCTCGCGGTTTTGCCAATTGCGCGCAAACAGAATGATGCCGCCAACCAGCGGATGTTTGAGGCGCTTGCGGTCTTGCTTGGTCAACGTTAAACCGGCGACGTCTATGATGAGTGGGGCATGTTGTGTCATATTTTTGGTTCTTTTCAAGTTGAAAGTCGGAGCACGTCTAAATCAAATATTCACTATACTTTTTATAGCTTATTAGGCAGTAAATACGCCGGATAGATGCTAATTTCAAGGGTATAAATTAGTTTTTAAAAATCTTTTCCACAACGCAAAAACTAGCCGCATAGTCAGACTCATCGGTAATGGTGATATGCGCTGACAGCCCCTTTTCTGCAAACCAGTCTTTCAAACCACCGTGCAAAACGATCTCCGGTTTGCCGCTCGCCATTTTGCTGATTTCACACAGCCGCCAAGTCATCGGCATGCGCATACCCAGTCCGATGGCTTTGCTGAACGCTTCTTTCGCTGAAAACCGCGTGGCCAAATAGCGCACACCGCGCTCTGGCCAGCGGGCGCTGCGAGCTTGCCAAACTTTGAATTCTGCATCACTCAGCACTTTCAACGCAAAACGTTCACCGCTGCGCTCTAGCGCTGCTTTGATGCGGCGAATATCGCAAATATCAGTGCCTATGCCGTAAATCATGGCTGAGCTTCACGAATGCAACGCAAATAATCTGCAATAGTGGCTGAATACCCCAGTTCCAGTGCATCTGCAATGAGCGCATGTCCAATCGAAACCTCTTGCACGCCTGGGACTTGCTTTAAAAAAGCCGTCAAATTGTTGCGATTCAAATCGTGTCCTGCATTGACCCCCAAGCCCGCATCCAAGGCAGATTGCGCAGCTTTGATAAATCGCTGTAATTGCACTGTTTGTGCCGAAGTGCCCCACGCAGCGGCAAATGGCTCGGTGTAAAGTTCCACCCTGTCTGCGCCCACTGACTTAGCCCAAACCATATGTTCTGGCTCGGCATCCATGAACAAACTCACACGCACGCCTAAAGCTTTGGCTTCTGCAATCAAGGGTCGTAGCTTGTCGGTATCAGTAGCAGGATTCCATCCGTGGTCACTGGTGAACTGGCCTTCCCCATCAGGTACAAAAGTGGCTTGATGTGGTTTGAATTGCCGCACAAAACCCATCAAATTTTGTAACGGATTGCCTTCGATGTTGTATTCGCGGCCTGGCCAAGAGCGCATCAATGCCGATAAATCTGCCACATCCGTCGCTCGAATATGTCGCTCATCGGGTCGTGGGTGTACGGTGACACCCTGTGCCCCAGCTTGCAAGCACAAGATTGCAGCACGCGTGATGCTGGGAATACCCAAATGCCGCGTGTTGCGCACCAAAGCTACTTTGTTGAGGTTAACGGATAAGTGTGTGGTCATAGATTCTGTAGATCCATCATCATTTGGCGTGTTTTTAAAGTCGTGACACCGCAATGGTAATGCAGCAACGTACGCAATTGCGTTTTAAGGGGTTGCAAACACGTGCTGCAGGCTTGCAAGAGCTGGGAGAACGGTGCTTCGGAATCTAATGCAGCTTGCAACGAGAGCCATTGCGTGCCGGTCAAACTGCTGCGATCTTCAGCGTGTGCAGCCCGAAGACCACCTTCAGGAATCAATACATAGGCAGTTTCAGTCTGCACATCTGCCAAATTGGCTGTCTGTGACTTCAAAGAAGGCAAAAAACCAATTTCTCGTAGCAGCATCAGTTCAAAAGCACGCAAGGCTACTTCTAGGGTTTGCAGGCTTTCGGAACTTCTGCCTTCTTGCGCGATGATGTGGACCGTCAAAGCATAAGCGTCAAACAAAGCTGGGTGCGGGTCGTCACGTGCCAAAAGTCGTATCAGCAACTCATTGAGGTAATACCCAGCCATCAGCGCCTCGCCCGTAGGCATCACGTGACCGCCCATCCATTCTGAACTGCGTAAGGTGCGAATTTCAGCATCACCGCCAAACGCCAAGTGCAACGGCTGCAGCGGCAGCAAAATCGGCCTAAAGTTAGAACTGGGCTTTTTTGCGCCCTTGGCGACGAGGGCAATACGTCCATGGTGACGCGTTAGCACCTCAAGAATCAGGCTGGACTCGCTCCAGTCGTAGCGGTGCAGCACATAAGCAGGCTCATCGGTGATTTTTTTACTCGTAGCCAAACGAGCGCACCCGTGCTTCGTCATCGGCCCAACCTGAGCGCACTTTCACCCACAATTCGATGAAAACTTTGGCATCCATCAAACGCTCAAGTTCGACGCGCGTTTCCGTGCCGATGCGTTTGATGCGTTCGCCTTTGTCGCCAATCACCATGGCTTTGTGGCCATCACGCTCAACAATGATGGTAGCGGCAACTTTGACCAAGCGTTTTTGACCCTTTTTCTTGGGTGCTTCTTCTTCAAACTTATCAATTACCACGGTTGAGGTGTACGGCAGCTCATCACCTGTCAAGCGAAAGAGCTTCTCGCGCACCATTTCACCCGCTAAAAACTTTTCACTTTTGTCAGTCAGCTCTTCAGCGTCATACATCCACGGTTGCTGTGGCAAGTACTTCTCGCAAATGCCAAACAAACGCTCAATATCTTTGGCGTTTTTCGCGGACATGGGCACAAATTCGTCAAACTTATGCTGCGCCTGCATGCCTTGAAGCCAAGGTGCAATGTCGCCACGGCGGTTTACCATGTCCAGTTTGTTGGCAATCAACAGCGTAGGAATCTCGTTGCTCAGCAAGGAAACGACTTTGTCATCGGCCATGTTAGAGCGCCCAGCTTCCACCACAAACAATACCAAATCAACATCACCTACTGCGCCTTGCACGGCTTTGTTGAGTGAGCGATTCAAGGCGTTGCCATGCAGGGTTTGAAAACCTGGGGTGTCCACAAAAACAAACTGCACCTCACCACGGGTCGACATGCCGGTGATGCGATGACGCGTGGTTTGCGCTTTGCGCGAAGTGATGCTGATTTTTTGGCCTACCAAGGCATTGAGCAAGGTAGATTTACCGACGTTAGGTTTACCCACAATTGCGATCAAACCACAGCGCTGGGATTCAACCGGCACTTGGCTGATTGTTTTCGGTGCAACTGCTGCACCCAACATGGCGGTGATTCGATCTTGCTCTAGAGTGGGCACATTAATACCTGCATTTTCACCTTCAAACTCAATCTTTGCATTTGTACTTACTGCCTCAGCAGCTATATTATTTGTAGCATTCATTTTTTATAATCGTTATTATTATTGTTTTTTACATTTGCTTTTAAAGCCGTTTTAATGCATTGCAGCATCACAGCAGCTGCGGCTTGTTCGCCTGCTCGACGTGAGCTTCCAATGCCGCGCTCATTCAAATTCAGCTCGTCAATTTCACATTCAACTTCAAATGTTTGCTCATGCGCAGCGCCTAAAGTTCCGACCACGCGATAAATTGGCAACCTCATTTTGCGACCTTGCAACCATTCTTGCAACTCGGTTTTGGGATCTTTGCCAATCGCTTGCATTTGTGGGTTGATGTCGACAGCCTTGAACAGACGCGTCACCAAGGCTTGCGCCGTCGCAAACCCAGCATCCAAATATACCGCGCCTATCAGCGCCTCTAGGGCGTCCGCCAAGATGGACGGACGTTTTTGCCCCCCTGATTTAGACTCACCCTCGCCCAACCGCAGCACTTCTGGAATACGCAGCTCTAGTGCTAGCTGGTGCAGAGTCTCTTGACGCACCAAATTAGCGCGCACTCTGGATAAATCACCCTCAGGCAAATCTTTCAGTCGCTCATACAAAATACCTGCAATTACCATACCGAGTACAGAATCGCCTAAGAACTCAAGCCGCTCGTTGTGATCGGCAGAAAAACTTCTGTGCGTTACAGCTCTTTGGAGTAAGGCTAGGTCTTTGAACTGATGTTGCAGCCGTGTCTGAAGACCCGTCAAAGACATGATCACGCGCGCAAAACCTGAAAGTCAGTATGAGATAAAAGCCGCATTTAGTTGGTTTTTCCTTCGTACTTGAGGAGCAAATAAGCAGGGCCAGCCAACGCGATTTCTTTTTGATACGCAAAACTAATTACATGCTTATCAGCAATTTTTTCAATCACCAAATCTTTACTGGTAATGGCATCAAAATACCCAGTCGCTTGATTTTTATCGAACATGCTGCGAACCTCTGCCACAGTGCTACCCGTCTTTGCCGTATTGACCGCTTTGAGAATCGCTTGGTATTCAATCACTGTGGGCATAACTTTAGCGCCAACGATGAACAAAATGCCAATCATAGCGGCAACAAACAGCATGCCTAAAAAAGTAGCGCCACGCTGTTTAGATTTGAACTGAAAAAAACGAGTCATAACAATCTCCCAAAAAATTAATTAAACGAACCAATACGCTTCAAATTTCCAAAATTCATCCAAACATAGAAAGCCTTGCCGACGATGTTCTTATCAGGCACAAAACCCCAGTATCGCGAATCTAAGGAATTATCGCGGTTATCGCCCATCATGAAGTAGTGGCCAGCAGGCACTTTGCAAACGACACCTTCGATACTGTAATTACAATTTTGCTTAAATTCAAAATCACTTGCCCCAGAAACAAAGGCGGGCTGCGTTTCTTCATTCAACAAACGGTGTGTTTTTTCTCCTAAAAGCTCTTCAAACTGCTTTGAATAATGCATGGTGTCATCATCAAAAAAATCTGGCAGACTGCTTTTGCTCAAAGGCTTACCGTTAATTGTCAGCTTCTTGTTCAAATATGCAACTTCGTCACCCGGAATGCCGACCACACGCTTGATGTAGTCTTGGCTAGGACGAGGCGGGTAACGAAACACCATCACATCGCCACGCGCTGGTGGCGTGCCTTCTGTGATTTTTTGGTTAATGACAGGCAAGCGTACCCCGTAGTGAAATTTGTTCACCAAAATCAAATCACCAATCATCAATGTCGGAATCATCGAACCCGATGGAATTTTAAATGGTTCGAATAAAAACGAACGCAACAAGAAAACGACCAATATGACGGGGAACAAACCCGCTGTCCAGTCCAACCACCAAGGCTGTGCACGTAGTTTTTCTTGTGCTAGTGCAATATTTGCCAAATCACCATCGACACGGCTGATACCCATTTTGGCGAGTTCCGCAACACGTTCAGCTGAAGCATCTCGTAGAGCCTGTGCAGCTTTTTCGCGCTGCGGCAAAAAGTAAAAACGTTCAGCCAACCAGTAACAACCCGTCACGACGACGGCCATGAATAGCAGCAAGGCAAAATTGCCATCATGCATGCCCAAATACCAGCTACCGGCGTAGCCTACGAAACATGCGAGTACGAGAGACGTTATGAATTGCATTAATCTTGAACCTGTAATATGGCTAAAAACGCTTCTTGGGGAACCTCGACCGAGCCAATTTGCTTCATACGTTTTTTACCTGCTTTTTGCTTTTCAAGCAATTTCTTTTTCCGGGAAATATCGCCACCATAGCATTTGGCAATCACGTTTTTGCGTAGTGCCTTGAGCGATTCACGAGCAATGATATTCGCACCGATAGCAGCCTGAATGGCCACATCAAATTGCTGGCGTGCAATGATCTCACGCATTTTAGCAACGACAGCGCGACCACGGTATTGCGATTGCGAGCGGTGAACGATGATGGACAACGCATCGACCTTTTCGCCGTTGAGCAAAATGTCTACCTTCACGACATCTGCCACACGAAATTCTTTGAATTCGTAGTCCATGGATGCATATCCACGGCTCACAGACTTCAATTTGTCAAAGAAGTCCAAAACGATTTCACCCAGCGGTATTTCGTAGGTCAGTTTGACTTGACGGCCGGCATAAGTCATGTCCAACTGAATACCGCGCTTTTGGTTAGCCAGCGTCATCACCGCGCCCACATACTCTTGTGGCATGTACAAATGCACAGTCACTATAGGTTCTCGGATTTCAGTCATCTTGCCTTGTTCTGGCATTTTGGCTGGATTTTCGACTTTGATGACCACGCCATCCGAAGTCATTACCTCGTACACCACACTGGGTGCTGTAGTGATCAGGTCTTGGTCAAACTCACGCTCTAAGCGCTCTTGAACAATTTCCATGTGCAACAAGCCCAAAAAGCCGCATCGGAAGCCAAAACCAAGCGCTTGGCTGACCTCAGGCTCGTAGTGCAAAGAGGCATCATTGAGCTTGAGCTTCTCCAAGCTGTCGCGCAAACCTTCATATTGGTTGGCTTCAGTTGGGTACAGACCAGCAAACACCTGCGGCTGGATTTCTTTGAAGCCTGGCAACGGTTCGGTCGCCGTAAACGCCGCACCACCAGAGCCAGCTTTGATCAAAGTGACTGTATCGCCCACCTTGGCGGCTTGCAGCTCTTTGATACCGGCAATGATGTAGCCCACTTCACCCGTCTCTAGTGCTGGGCGCTCGATGTCTGTTGGCGTGAAAACGCCCACTTTGTCAGCGTTGTAAGCAGCGCCAGTTGCCATCATCTTGATGCGATCGTTTTTCGCCAAACGGCCATCGACCACACGGACCAACATCACCACACCCACATAGCTGTCAAACCAGCTGTCAATGATCATGGCACGTAGGGGGGCATCAGGCTTACCGCGCGGCGGTGGTACTTTAGCGACGACCATCTCTAAGATGTCATCGATACCCAAACCTGTTTTGGCAGAACATGAAATCGCATCTGTCGCATCAATGCCAATCACATCTTCAATTTCTTTACGCGCACCTTCAGGATCGGCATTGGGCAAATCCATCTTGTTGAGCACCGGAACAACTTCCACGCCTAAATCGAGGGCGGTGTAGCAGTTCGCTACGGTTTGCGCTTCTACACCTTGACTGGCATCCACAACCAAGAGCGCACCTTCACATGCGCTGAGTGAACGCGACACTTCGTATGAGAAGTCAACATGACCCGGTGTGTCGATCAAATTGAGGTTATAAATTTCGCCATTTTTTGCTTTGTAATGCAGCGCTGCCGTCTGCGCTTTGATGGTTATCCCACGCTCTTTCTCAATGTCCATCGAGTCCAAAACTTGTGCCGACATATCACGCGCTTCAAGACCACCACAGCGCTGTATCAAACGATCAGCGAGAGTAGATTTACCATGATCAATATGCGCAATGATCGAAAAATTTCTGATGTGATTCATCAACGTGATGCTTTAAGTGATTGAATTAAAACGAATGCCATTACTGAACGAAGCAAAGCGGACATAAAAAAGGGCGCGTCAATTTGTGACGCGCCCTGAAACCAACAAGCATGGCAACTGCGATAGTTGGATCTTCATTGTAGGCAAAAAAGCCAATTTGTGAAGTCCTAAAATCTAGCGACATGGGATGTTGCAGGGCAGCAACGAAAAAGTTATTCACAGTTTAGTCACAGCTTTACAATTTAGCCTCTTAACAACTTGTGGGCGATCTGTGGATCGTCGGTGGACTGTTGTAAGCAAAGCCATAAAGTAGCTAAAAACTGATTCTATATACAAAAAATCTGTTCTTTAAAGACATGATTCTATCTAATTTTATCGTAACTTTAAAAAATAAGTTAGTGAGCGCACACTTTAATTGAAGTAAAAATAAATATAAATAAATAAATTTATGACCTTTTTCCGACAACATCAGCAATAAAAAGACCTCAAAACCATGATCAGCCTGAGGTCATTGATCACTTTATTGAACTAAAAAAACACACTAAAAGGTCGTAACGAATTACTTTAACGGTTTGATCAACGCAAATTGCGCCCAATCGCCACGACGAAACAACACATTGACAGTCTTGGTTTTATCGAGCTTGGACAATACTGCTTCAAACTCTTTGACAGTGTTTACCTCTGTGTTGGCAACTGACACAATCACATCGCCATCTCGCAAGCCAGCCCGCTCAGCCGCATCGGAAGCGGAGTCCACTTTAACGCCACCTTTGATTTTCAAGTCCTTCTTAGCTGCATCGCTTAACTCACTAACGACCAAGCCCCAACTTTGCGCAGCTGTTACTGCCTTCGGTTTTGCGTCTTTGGCAGCAGGTTTTTTAGCTGATTTTTCGTCTTCAACCTCGCCAACAATGACATTTAACTCTTTAGTAGAACCACGCCTAAACACACTCAGTGTGCTTCTACTTCCTGGTTTGGTGTTGCCAACCAAACGTGGTAAGTCTGCCGACTTGTCGATGGTTATGCCTCCGAATTTTAAAATCACGTCTCCAGCTTCCACTCCCGCCAATGCGGCTGGTGCACCTGCCTCAACGCCTCTGACCAAAGCGCCCTGCGCTTTAGGCAATCCAATAGATTCAGCAATTTCTTTGCTAACTTGATCTATTTGTACACCTATGCGGCCACGTGATACGCGTCCTGTGGTGCGCAGCTGGTCACTCACGCGCGTCGCTTCATCAATTGGTATAGCGAACGAGATGCCCTGAAAGCCACCAGAGCGTGAATAAATCTGGCTGTTGATGCCCACAACCTCGCCACGCATATTGATCAAAGGCCCACCTGAATTACCAGGATTGATGGCGACATCGGTTTGTATCAAAGGCAAGTAATCACCTGTATCGCGCTGTTTGGCGCTGACAATACCAGCTGTGACAGTGTTTTCTAAGCCAAACGGTGAGCCAATCGCCATCACCCACTCACCCACTTTGAGGCGGTTCACATCACCAATCTTTACTGCGGGCAAACCTGAGGCTTCAATTTTGATCAGCGCCACATCGGTGC
The DNA here is from genome assembly GCA_013298815.1 of Polaromonas sp. Taxonomy (GTDB): domain Bacteria; phylum Pseudomonadota; class Gammaproteobacteria; order Burkholderiales; family Burkholderiaceae_C; genus Aalborgiella. The sequence goes on from JAAFJF010000004.1 coordinate 73,114, forward strand.
GCTTGTCTGCACCTATGATTTTGGCTTTGAACTCGCGTTTATCAGTCAACGTGACCAAAACCTCATCTGCGCCATCGACTACGTGGGCATTGGTCATAACTAAGCCGTCCGCACTCAAAATAAAGCCAGAACCTACACCGCGTGGCTGCTCTTCTTTTGACTCAGGCAATTTACGCTTGGGTGCTTTAGGGTCAGATTTTTCAGCTTTTGGATCAGCTTTCGGATCCGCTTTAGGAGCACCAGGCATACGGTCACCAAAGAATTTACGCAGCAATTCTTGAATATCCTCATCTGCCTCAGAGCTTGCACCGCCACGGCTGCTGACTTTCTCCATCGTTCGGATATTCACTACCGAGGGGCCGACTTGTTCGACCAATTCAGTGAAATCTGGCAAACCACGCACCTGCGCTATACCTGCTGCAGGCAAGAAAAAGCTGCTTGCCAATGTCATGGCAACAACACCAGTGAATAATTTTTTGAAAAATTTCATCGTTAAAAACCTTTAAAAAATCTAAGAACTAAAATTAAACTGAAAATATATTGAATCTAGGTAATAAGAATTAGCCGTTCGAATAGGAGCCCAGACATGTAGCGCTTAACGACATAAGGCTTAATTCTTACGTTTCAACTCTTGCGCGAAGAGTTTTAACGTAGGAGCGGGCACTTCGCCAACAGCAGTAAGCCACCAATCGTCGACACGCTTGGCTAAAGTTTGGGTCGCACCCATGGCCCAAGCGCCCTCTTGAGTGTGGCGTTTACGGTCAAAGGGTTCAACAAAGAGCGACACCGCAGCCAAACCGTCTGAGAAAATCCATTGCATCGTTTCAGGGCGCTTCAAACAGCTGACTGACGTAAAGCCCGGGACGCTGCGAGACATGCTCCAGCCTTGCGCGATAGCCGTTGTTTTACTTGTTTCTACCTGCTCCAACCTGTGGCCTGCCGTGTTGTTCATCATGGCAGCCAGTTTGTCCATTTTCACTGGTGCGTCTAGGTTCAATTCAGAAAATGCAGCTTGCTCGATCACGCGGCCTGCTGCGTCCAAGGTTTGAAGTTTGACGACGAGGCCGCTCTTGCGCTCTGTCCAAATACGGTAGCTGTAGCGCAAATTGTCTTTGGCTTGCAGCTGTACCACTTCCGTATCAAAACCTGCCACCCGCTCGGCTTCTAGCATTTTGATGTTGTAAAAATCTGCGATGGCACTGTCGTTAGATTTAAGAAAATTGGGGAAAATACCCAAAGACTCACGCTCTTCAGACCGTGCGACCTTGGTATCAGGGAAAAATGTCACGACTTGATTGTTGCGCCTAAACGTTGAACGCGGTGCGCCTGTGAGAGACTCAACCCTTTCCATCTGTTGCTCACCATCACACACATGCCAAATACGCGCACTGGCTATTTCCGAACCAATAGAAACCACAAATGTACCCGTGTAAGCGCGACGGCGCGAGGCATCATGGATGCGTACCAACCAGTCGTTGACAGACTTGTAACCGCCCACATGTGTCGTTTTAGCTGAATTTATAGTCTGCGTCGACTGCTGTTTCGCTGAACTTAAATCATCATTTGCTATAGAATTAATAGCTGCTAAGGCAGTAAATACGCTGGCTAAAGCCCTAAATTTCATTAAAAATGACATATTTATACTCATTTTTGATTTGACTGGCCTTATTTGTCGCTCAAACCCGTGACTGGCACATCAGTCGTGAACGTGGCGCTACGCAAAAAGCCAGATGGCATTTGCAGAGCTGAACTGCCTCCGGCTTGGTTGTGCGCTGCGATCAAAGCATCCAACTGAGGGTTACGCAGCATAGCTCCAGCCGCAGTTTGGGTGACAACAGGTGTAGCTTGTGTCGCAGACTGAGCCAATTGTGCAGCAGCGCCATTTGGCGAAGTCTCAGTGATGCTGACTAAATTCCAGCTAAAAGCAATAACGGCAGCAGCGGCTGATATGCCCCCCACCCATTTCCAACTAAAGAATGAATCATTAGCTACTTTCGCTGCAGGCAAGCCTACTCGTGCTAGGGTTGTTTGGAGATCATTCACTTGAGTGGCGGACTTTAATGGTGATTCCTTGGCCAAATGTGCTCTAAACAAGTCTAAAAAAGCCAGGTCCTTGGCGGTGTTTGCCACATTTGAATGAGCTTCACCACGCAAAATATCTCCTGCTACATGTAAGCCGTACCAGTAGCTGCGAGCTTGGCTGTTATTGTCGAGCAAAGCCATCACATCGGAAAATGCGTCAGAGGGCAGCTGACCATCTACCAAGTCGCTGATTTGCGCTTTTTGAGCATCATTTAACAACGTACTTTGACTCACGTTTTTTGCTGATTTGTCGTCAAATTTCATATTTCTACCATCCCTATCACCAACGCTTACCCGTTTGGTTTTCTAATAAAGGTCCCACTTTGGCTGAAATAGCCTCTCTAGCCCGAAAAATCCTAGACCGCACCGTGCCTATCGGACACGCCATCAGCTGCGAAATATCCTCGTAGCTCATGCCATCAATCTCCCGCAGCGTGATGGCTTGGCGTAAATCCTCAGGCAGCGCCATCATGGCGGCATTCACAGTACTGGCTATTTCTTTAGCTGCAAACAGGGTTTCAGGCGTATCGTCCGATATTGGTTCGTTTTTTGACTGGAAAGTTTCATTGTCTTCGTCTGTGTTGCCAAAAGCGCCTATAGACACGGTGGGGTCGCGCTTCATTTCCAGTAAAAACTTCTTAGCCGTATTCACCGCAATCCGGTAAAGCCAGGTGTAAAACTGCGCTTCACCGCGAAATTTGGGCAAAGCGCGGTAGGCACGTATAAAGGTCTCTTGCGCAATATCGTCCACCAAATCCACATCGCGCACCATGCGACCAATCAAGCGCTGAATACGCCGCTGGTATTTGATGACCAGCAGCTCAAACGCCCTCTGGTCGCCCGCCACCGTGCGCTGGACCAGCATGGCATCGCTGTCTGGCTCTGGCGCAACAGGCATCAGCAGGTCGTCAGGCAAGTTGCCCGATGGTTGGCCAGGTAAGTTAGGGGGCGGGGTCATATGAAATCGAGCGAATTCTGTGAAGCTGGGCGCGAATATACAGCACGGCGAAGTTCGTGCCAATCGCTGGCCAAAGATTTATTGGCAAATTGCGCCTCGAACCACAACCAAGACACATGTTTGAACTCGTTTTCAAATCTCAACAACATGGCATCTTGGATATCAAATCGAACGCTGATCGTGCCAATTTGCTCCAGTTGCGTTGTTTGATCAACAAAATACCAACGCTCACCGTCAAAATCCAACTCACCTTGTGGCAGATAGCGCAGAAAATGCCAAGCAGCAGCGCTGTTGACAAACCATACACCCGTAATAACAGCTAACTGCCAAGTCAACAGCCTAGAAGTCTCACCCGATTTGACGATAAACACCCCAAGAGCAACCGCAGTCAAAAGAATCACACTGGCGACGAGGTGCTTCAAATACCCAGCGCCGTCCGTAGGAAAGCTGGTAGCTGGTGCTAAGTGGTGATTCAGGGCAGTGTCACGCTGAAGTAACAGAGGCGAATCAACGCAAACGCTTGAATACCAAGGTGCCGTTGGTCCCGCCAAAACCAAAATTATTTTTCACGGCAACTTCAATATTGAGGTCACGTGCCGTGTTGGCACAGTAATCTAAATCACACTCAGGATCTTGGTTGAAGATGTTGATGGTAGGTGGGCTCTTTTGGTGATAAATCGCCAAAGCAGTGAACACGCTCTCAATACCACCAGCACCGCCAAGCAAATGCCCTGTCATCGATTTGGTGGAATTGACCACTGTCTTCTTGGCATGGTCGCCAAAAGCCAGCTTGATAGCGTTGGTTTCGTTCAAATCTCCCAAGGGGGTTGATGTGCCGTGGGCGTTTATATAGTGCACGCTGTCGGCGTTGACACCCGCGTTTTTTAAGGCCATTTGCATGGATCGGCGAGGGCCGTCTACATTGGGAGCTGTCATGTGATAGGCATCACCCGTCATACCAAAACCAGCCAATTCAGCGTAGATTTTTGCGCCACGTGCTTTTGCGTGTTCATATTCCTCCAGCACCAAAACACCTGCGCCCTCACCCAACACAAAACCATCGCGGTCTTTGTCCCAAGGGCGTGAGGCGGTGGCTGGGTCGTCGTTGCGAGTACTCAAAGCACGGGCGGCGGCAAAGCCACCCAAACCCAAAGGAGATGTGGTGGACTCAGCGCCACCGGCGATCATGACATCACAGTCACCATACTCAATCATCCGCGCCGAGGTACCAATCGCATGTAAACCTGTGGTGCAAGCAGTAACGACAGCAATATTCGGCCCTTTGAAACCAAATTTAATCGAAACATTACCCGAAATCATGTTGATGATAGAAGCGGGGACGAAAAACGGCGTGATGCGGCGTGGGCCGCGGTTCACATACTCAATATGCGTTTGCTCAATCGTTGGCAAGCCACCAATGCCTGAGCCAATATTGCAACCAATGCGCACGGCTTCTTCCTCGCTCAACGCGTTCCCAGTCGCCAAGCCTGAATCTGCCACAGCCTGACAAGCTGCTGCCATGCCCATGTGGATGAAGCGACCCATGTGGCGCGCTTCTTTTTCGGGAATATAGTCTTCAATTTTGAAGTCTTTAACTTCACCCGCAAAATGCGTGGTGAATGCACTGGCGTCAAAACCTGTGATTTTGGCGATGCCAGATTTGCCAGCCAGCAAAGCTGCCCAAGATGCCTCTACGGTGTTGCCCACAGGGCTAACACAACCTAAACCAGTCACTACGACGCGTCTACGAGACATAAAAGGGATGCTCCGATAAAAAGATCAAAATTGAAAACTAAAAACAACAAGCAAATCGTTGTAGCAATACTACTTAAAAAACAGTAGTCCTAACGACAAAATGGACAAACACACTGCAAACGATGCCGTTTGCGCTAGTTTGTCCATCAAGTTAAAACGTATCAAACTACGTTTTAAAAGTTACGCTTTCGGATTGGCAACAGCGTAGTCAATCGCGTTTTTCACAGTTGTGATTTTTTCAGCTTCTTCGTCTGGAATTTCAATACCAAACTCGTCTTCCAAAGCCATCACCAATTCAACGGTGTCCAATGAGTCAGCGCCTAGGTCAGCCACGAATGACTTTTCTGCGGTAACTTGTGATTCTTCAACGCCGAGTTGTTCAGCAATGATTTTTTTAACGCGTGCTTCGATATCGCTCATGTATTCCCTCTGAGGGTTGTGAAAAATGTTATTTTAACCAACTTAGAGCCTGTGCCCTAAATTGTTCCTTAATTTACGCTAAGTTTGCGCTATTTTTAGCCTAGTTTATGTCAATTTTTTAGCTTATGCCATGTGCATACCGCCATTGATATGCAATTCTTGACCCGTCACATAGCCCGCCAAAGGTGACGCCAAGAAAGCGACAGCGTTCGCAATATCAGCTGGCTTACCCAAATGACCCAAAGGAATTTGGCTCAACAATGCTTTTTGTTGCTCTTCCGGCAGACCACCCGTCATATCAGTTTCGATAAAACCTGGGGCAATACAGTTCACCGTGATGCCGCGGCTGCCTAGCTCACGCGCCAAAGCGCGCGTCATGCCAGCCACGCCCGCTTTTGAGGCTGCGTAATTGGCCTGCCCAGCGTTACCAGAAGCTCCCACGACGGAGGTGATGTTGATGATACGGCCATAGCGTTGCTTCATCATCGTGCGCATCACGGCGCGTGACATGCGGAAAACAGCTTTCAAGTTCGTGTCCATCACAGCATCCCAGTCTTCGTCTTTCATGCGCATGGCCAAGGTGTCGCGGGTGATGCCGGCGTTGTTCACCAACACCTGCAAGCCGCCGTGTTCTTTGCTGATGGCGTCTATCAGTGCCTCGGCAGCTGCAGCGTCGTTGACGTTGAGGTTTTTGCCACTGCAATTTGGGAAAGCGGCTAAAGCAGCAGATATTTTGGCGGCGCCATCGTCCGTCGTCGCAGTGCCAATGACTTTGTAGCCCTGCTCAGCCAAAGTGAGCGCGATAGATGCGCCAATACCGCGTGATGCGCCTGTGACGAGAGCGACTTGCCCAGAATTATTGATGGTCATTGAGAAATCTCCTAAATGTATATTTTTTAACTTTGCAACAATGCTTTAACTTCAGCCAAACTAGCCGGATCAAACAGTGCCGCGCCGGTCAACTCCGCATCAATCCGCTTGACCATACCTGCCAGCACCTTGCCAGGGCCACATTCCACAACCGTTGTCACACCGCGTGCCTTGATGGCAGCAACACACTCCACCCAGCGCACAGGCCCAAAAGCTTGGCGGTACAGCGCGTCTTTGATGGCGGAGGGGTCTGTCTGAACTGAAACATCAATATTGTTGATGACTGGAATTTGCGGCGCTGCGAAGGCGACGGATTTCAAGGCTTCGGCCAACTTTTCAGCGGCTGGACGCATCAATTGGGAGTGAAACGGGGCGGAAACAGGCAAATTCAACGCACGCTTGGCACCTGCTGCTTTGAGCTGCTCACAGGCGGCATCAACAGCGGCTTTGCTTCCTGAAATCACAGTTTGGCCTGGGTCATTGAAGTTCGCGGCTTGGACGGACTCTGATGCACCCAAAGACTTTGTAATTTCATCACAAATAGCTATGATTTTTGCAGCATCCAAACCCAAAATCGCCGCCATCGCGCCCTGCCCCACTGGCACGGCGTCTTGCATGGCTTGGGCGCGCAGGCGCACCAGCGGCGCGGCTTGGGTAAGCGTCAACACGCCAGAAGCGACCAAAGCGGAATATTCACCCAGAGAATGCCCTGCAACGACAGCAGGCGTCAGCCCTGTCTCAGCCAGCCAAACGCGATACGCCGCTACAGCGGATACCAACATGACAGGCTGGGTGTTTGTCGTCAGCGCCAGCGCTTCTTTGGGGCCATTTTTAATGAGGACGACAATGTCTTCGTGCAGAGCATCGGACGCTTCTTGCAGCGTTTGCGCAACGATGGCGTTATCTAGCCAAGCGTCCAACATGCCAACGGATTGCGAACCTTGACCTGGGAACACAAATGCAAAAGGTGTCATGGAATTTCCTGAATATTTATTTAAATAAATTGCAAAAAGGGTATAAATATGGCTTTAGCCGGCGTATTTACTGCCTAAACAGCTATCAAATTAATAGTGAATTTAAAAAAGTTGCTACTAATCTCAAAGTAAATCAATACTGAACCAAGGCAGAACCCCAAGTAAACCCGCCACCGACAGCTTCTAACATCAGTGTTTGGCCTTGTTTAACCTGCCCAGAGCGAACGGCGGTATCTAGTGCCAAGGGAATCGACGCGGCTGAGGTATTACCGTGCTGATCGACGGTAACCACCACCTTGTCCATGTCCAGCTTGAGCTTTTTGGCGGTGCTGGTCATGATGCGGATATTGGCTTGGTGTGGAATCAGCCAGTCGATGTCGGTCTCGGTTTTGCCAGCTTTAGCAAGTGTGGTGCGCGCGGTATCTGCTAACACGCCAACCGCGAGCTTGAACACAGCTTGTCCGTCCATGTGCAAAAATGCCGAGCCTTCCACCGCGCCGCCGCCTACATTGCCTGGCACGCACAAAATACCGACGTGCTTGCCGTCGGCGTGCAAATCGGTCGCCAAAATGCCAGGTGTGGCTGACGCTTCGAGGACGACCGCACCTGCGCCGTCGCCAAACAGCACGCAGGTGGTGCGGTCTTTGAAGTCCAAAATACGAGAAAACGTCTCTGCGCCAATGACGATAGCTCTGTTTGCCGCGCCAGATTGAATCATGGCGTTGGCCACCGACAGCGCGTAAACAAAGCCCGTGCAAACCGCTTGTATGTCAAAAGCTGCACAGCCAGCGATGCCCAGCTTGTTTTGCACGATGCAAGCGGTGGAGGGGAAAACCATGTCTGGCGTTGATGTAGCGACGATGATTAAATCAATGTCGCTAGCCAACAAACCAGCAGCTTGCATGGCTTTTTGTGCAGCGGCAACAGCCAATTCACTGGTCAAAACGCCTTGCGCTGAGAAATGCCGTGCGCGAATACCTGTTCGCTCCACAATCCAATCGTCGCTGGTTTCTATGCCCGTGGCTGCAAGCTGGGAGACCAAATCAGCATTGGTAACACGGTTGGGCGGTAAGTAACTGCCTGTACCGGTGATGCGAGCAAAGCGAGCTATTGTCGCAGTTGTCGCAGTTTTGAAGAGCTGATTTTTTATCTGAGATGGCTGAGTCATTAAAAGATGCTAAGCAAGTCAACCTTGCCCAAAGTTATCCAAGTGACTAAGTTTAACAGCGCTTTTAGAGGGCGCTAACTAACTTCTATAAAGGAGAAACTGCAGTTTGGTTGCGATTCAGAAGCGGTGCAGCATGCGCGATGCGCGATTTAACGCGCTCTAAGAGGTCGTGTTTGGCGGCTTCATAAGCACGACTGAGGGCATTTTCAAACGCCATCACGTCTGCAGAACCGTGGCTTTTGAACACCAAACCGCGCAAACCGAGCAGTGCAGCACCGTTGTGACGCCTGTGGTCAAAACGAAATTTAAACGCTTTTAACACCGGATAAGCGCAAATAGCGGCAAATCGCGTGAAAATATTGCGAGAAAATTCAGCTTTCAAAAAATTGCTGAACATAGAGGCAAGGCCTTCTGTGGTTTTTAATGCGACATTACCAACAAAGCCGTCACACACCACAATATCAACGGTTCCTTTGAAAATGTCATTGCCCTCAACATTGCCATAGAAGTTCAGGTCACCCGCAGCGGCTGCAGCACGCAGCAACTCGCCCGCCTGCTTAATGACTTCGCTGCCTTTGATGTCTTCTTCGCCGATATTCAACAACCCAACGCTGGGGGCTTGATTGCCACGTAATACAGATACCAAAGCGGAGCCCATGACTGCAAACTGTAGCAAATGCTCAGCAGAACAATCGACATTAGCACCCAAATCAAGCACCATGGTGGCATCACCCGTGGCGTTGGGAACCAAGCCAGAGATGGCAGGCCGGTCAATACCGTCAATAGTTTTGAGAACAAAACGAGAAATTGCCATCAAAGCGCCTGTGTTACCAGCAGACACTGCTGCTTGCGCTGCGCCGTCTTTCACTTGGTTGATAGCCACCCGCATGGAAGAGTCTTTTTTCTTACGCAGCGCAATTTCCAACGGGTCATCCATACCAACAACTTCTGTGGCGGCAACGATTTTGGCTCGCGCATGCAAAAAACCCGCTAACGCAGCGGGTTGGCCGACCATCAAAAGCTCGGCATCTGGATGCTTGTCAAGGAACTGACGGCAAGCCGCCAAAGTAACCACAGGCCCGTGGTCGCCTCCCATACAATCAACAGCTAACGTGACCATTAAGCGAGCTTAATTATTTAAAAACGCCCACCCGACCACGGTACTAAAACTTATTCAGCAGCAGTGTCTGACTTGTTTTTCAGCACTTGGCGGCCACGGTAAAACCCGTTAGGGCTGATGTGGTGACGCAAATGTGTTTCGCCAGTTGTTGGCTCGACAGCAATGCCAGGCACAACCAAAGCATTGTGTGAACGGTGCATACCGCGCTTAGATGGTGATTTTTTATTTTGTTGAACGGCCATGATGTGGCTCCTAAACTATTTATGCCCACATAACTCTCTAGTTATTTTTCAAAACTCTCAAGTTGTTTCAAAAATCTCTACAAGAATCAATGGACTGGGACTAAAAATGGACTCTGTCTGCACATTTTAAGTACAGCGAAGCCCACGATTATAGCGCATTCCTGTCGAAATGACTACTTTTTACCTTTTAAAGCTGCCAATGCTGCAAACGGATGAGGCTTGCCCTCAATACCCAAAGCCTCAAAATCGGCATCAACGGCGATCATTTGAGGCTGAACGGGACAAACGTCATGCATAGGCACTTGCGGTAAAGCCATTAAGAGCTCGTCCTCAATCAGCTCAAGCAAGTTAAATTCGCGGCTGATCGCGAGCAAATCTTCTTCGCACTCGTCATCTTCAGCCTCTGCGGTAGCTTCGTCAGCAACAAAACGGTAAGAACGGTCAAACTCTAAAAACGTAGAAACCTCACCCAAGCAGCGTTGGCAGGTTTGCGGCAAATTGGTATGCGCCGTCACATGCAGCCACACTTGCGGCTTGACTTTTGCATGGTCTCCTGCGCTTTGGACCAATTCACCTTCAGCCCGCCAAAAAACGCCCTCATGATCGACTAAATCAGCCTCTATCCGGCAAGATTCTTGCCTAAGCCTGTCATATTTTTGTAGCAAGCCTTGCCCTTGAAGATAACCATCTGCCTGCGCCAAGCCAGCTACGTCCAGGTGGTCCGCACGGAAATTTAAGCTCAAATCTTTCTTTAATTCAGTCATACACACTCACTTTTTTCTTCATATTCTTCCTATCTAAATGCCGTCATCGCAACTTAGACGTGCTCAAGTGTACCAACGAGTGCGAAAATACCTCCCATGACAAGCTCAACAGATAAAAACCGCACGGTGATTTTGGGTTCTACGTCGGTTTACCGACGCGAACTGATGACTCGGCTGCGCATCCCCTTTAACGTACACGCGCCCGATGTAGATGAAACAGCCTTCAGTGATGAGTCACCCTTGCAGCTCGCCCAACGTTTAGCTTTGGCAAAAGCTAACGCCGTAGCGCAAAAATTCCCAGAAAGCGTGGTGATTGGCTCGGACCAAGTGGCTGATTTGCACGGCTTGGCGCTGGGAAAGCCCGGAAACTTTGATCGCGCTACGCTACAGTTGCGCCAAATGCGGGGGGAAACAGTGATTTTTCATACGGCCATTGCCGTGGTTTGCCACGCCACTGGCTTTTCAATGCAAGACTGCGCAGCTATCCATGTGGTCTTCCGCGACCTGTCGGATGATGAAATTACCGCTTATCTGCTAGCAGAAACCCCGTACGACTGCGCTGGGAGTGCTAAAAGTGAAGGCCTAGGCATCACTTTGTTGTCATCCATCAACAACGACGATCCAACCGCATTGGTAGGCTTACCTTTGATTCGTACTTGCCATATGCTGCGGGCCGCTGGGGTCAAACTACTATGACAAGTAACTCAAATAGCATTAAAGGCAAGTTGTATTTGGTTCCAGCGCCCCTGGACTTTGGCTGCGATACATTGACGCCACTGGAAGACGTATTACCGCTTGCGACACTGCACACCGCAGCCAAGCTGGAACATTGGATATGTGAAAACGCAAAATCTACCCGCGCTTATTTAAAACGCGTTGGCGAGATTCGTCCTTTAGCGCAGCCCCTGCAATCACTCCTAATTCAAGAGCTGCCACGAGAAGTACATAAAAAGGGCGATCATCCGGGCAGTGCAGGCGCAGGTTTTGATGCCAAACCTCTACTGGCTGCGGCGCTGAAAGGTTTTGATGTGGGCTTGATTTCTGAGGCTGGAATGCCTGCAATTGCAGATCCAGGCTCTTCAGTGGTGCGTGCAGCGCATGACTTAGGCATCGCAGTTGTACCGCTTGTAGGACCTATTTCATTGATGCTGGCTTTGGCCGCGAGTGGGTTAAACGGGCAAAATTTTGCTTTTGTGGGATATTTACCTTCAGATGCTGCATTGCTCGTCAAACGCATCAAAGAGCTGGAGCAGCTGGCAATGAAAACAGGACAGACTCAATTGTTTATTGAAACACCCTACCGCAATACCTCTTTGTTACAAGTTTTGATAAGTCAATTGCAACCAAACACCCGTTTAGCGATAAGTTGTGGTCTAACATTAGTAAATTCGCAAACATTCAGCGAAAAAATTTATGCATGGCGCCAAAAATCGCACACTTTGTCACTAAGTTTGCCTTCAGTATTTGCGATTGGGTAATATTTACGGTTAAATTAGTGAGGTAAAAATTTACTTTAATTTCAAAAGTATTCATAATTGAAGGAAAGTAACAAAACACACGCTTAGATACATAAGCAACTGAGGCATTAGTGATTTGAAGGGCTTGAAATTGGTGATATAGGCACCGACAAACCTGCAAATTTTGAATAAAAATACGGCCTAGGGAATATGCGCCACCTCAACAGGTATATCTTTTCAACCACGTTGCTGCTCACTGCATTGACGAGCCAAGCTGTACAGTTGGGCTCCGCCAAGGGTGCGGCGGTATTTGGCCGTCCGCTCGATTTAAGTGTACAAGTGCGTCTAGACACTCCGGCTGATGAAGCCACAGGCTGTTTTTCAGCTGAAATTTTTCAAGCAGATAACAAATTTGATGTCGGTCGAGTTCGTCTTGACCTTATCCCTGCAGCCAATGGGCTAGATGCGACTGTTCGTATTCGCTCCGTAACAGCCGTCAATGAACCCTGGGCAAAAGTGATACTGCGTAGTAATTGCGGCTCAAAAATTTCACGCCAGTACGATTTTTTGACTGATTTTTCTTCTGATGCACCAGTTGGCAGCATGCTGGCCGAAAACACACCAGCTACAGCCGTTGCGACCGCTGCCGCAAGCGCAAGCACCTCAGAAGCCCCCGTATCTAATTGGAGCGTGGCGCGGTCACAAGCAAAGAGTAAAACATCAACTGCCAAGACTGACACGCAAAACGTACAAGCCACCGCAGCGCCGAAAAAAGCTAAACAAATAACGCCATTAGCTGCTGCAACAGCGCTAAATACGACCAAGAAAACCACGGAAATGGTCTCTGATGCGGTTGGACAGTCACGTCTGAAAATGGAGACTTTTGAACTGGCTGACGAACGCCAAGTTCTCTTGAAACTCTCGACTGCCTTGGTTGAACCAACGGGTATGCGAACACCAGAAGAAATCCAAGCTTTAGCGCAAGCTACTGCGGTTTGGCGCGCCATCAATGGTATGCCAGCTGAGGTCAAATCTCCCGACCCAGTCGCACAAGCAGCAACCACCCCTGCCGCGGCTGTGCAACCAACACCCCCAGCGTCCATGCCAACGCTGATGAATCAAAAACTTGCTGGCAAAAGCGAATTCTCTAATTTGATGGTTTATGGCCTGATAGGTTTATTGGCCTTGACGCTGGCATGTATTGCTTGGCTGTGGATACGTGTTCGTCAAGCTTCTCGCGCTGGCTATGGCTGGCTGCATGATTCTGGGGCTGAAGAAGAGATTGTTGACCACGAGCCAACACAGTTTATGCATTCTAATTTTTATGAAACAAGTGTCCAAGATCCCGAGCCAGAAGTTTCAAAAAATGATCATCACGAAACATCAGAACCAATTTTAGATGCCGAGCCAAAACCCGAACCCGAAATTGAAGTTCACGCGGCTGACAGTGCCAAAGACGAAGAAATATTCATAGAGGTCATCGAAGAGGCTTCTGTAGCGCCTCTGGCCTTGACGCCGACAAGCACAAAGATAAAATCGCCAGCGGAAACTACTGCTAGCTCTTTGCCACCCCATTTTGATGACCTACGGTTTGATGAACACGCGTTGCAAAGCAAAAAGAAAAACAGAGAAATTGAGCATAACCAACCCATCACATCACCTCTAGAGTTGATGGATCTCGTTTTGGCTGATACACCACCAAAACTTAGGGCTGTTTCAACGCCAACCTCCGACCAAGCTGGTTTGTCAGCGAGTAAGCCGACACCTGCTAAAGACGACAGCAAAGGTAATTTGATCAACTTTGATGTCTTTGCAGAGCCGGAACCTGCGAATAGGTCGACTCGCTTCGTTCGATAAATCGGCTGCTAATTTGCTCTAGCTCTAGGCAAACACGCCAGCCGTATCTTGCATTCGGTTAGCCACTTCACCTAAATGGTGCAAGGTGTCGCCAAATGCAATCTCAAGCTGTGTCAAGTGTTTAAAGTAGTGGCTGACGATATATTCGTCCGTCACACCGATACCACCATGCAATTGAACGGCTTGTTGCCCCACAAAACGCATGGAATTGCCCAATTGGTATTTGGCACGTGCCATCGCTGCACGACGCTCTTGTGCTGGTGCATTGAGTTTGAGAGACGCGTAATAACTCATAGAACGCGCTAGTTCTAGTTGGATCTTGACATCTGCCATGCGATGACGAAGCGCTTGGAAGCTACTGATAACCACGCCAAACTGTTTGCGTGTATTCATGTAATCGGCCGTTATAGCAACCGTTTTATCCATCGCGCCTACTGCTTCTGCACAAGTTGCCGCAATACCTATGTCCACAGCATGCTCTAACGCCGTCAAACCATCCAAGGTGACCAATTGCGCTGGTGCGTCTACCAAAGTCAATTCCGCTGCACGCCCACCGTTTTGTGTTCCGTATGCACGTGTTGAAACGCCAGCAGCTACCCGCTCCACAAGAAACACAGCCATCTTGCCATCTAGCATAGCGGGAACCAAGAACGCGTCAGCCGCATCACCTACTGGTACTATACTTTTAATAGCGTTTAAGACATATATATCGCTGGGCGCATTCGTTTTAACAGCTTTAGCAGAACATATACTCAAGTTATATCGCGCTTTACGCTCTTGATACGCCAGTACCACCAAGGCTTCACCAGCAGCAATTTTAGGCAACCAATCAGCCTTGATAGCCGAGGACGCATAGCCAGACAGCAAACCACTCGCGATCAAAGTGTGTGCAAATGGCTCAAGAACGATGCCACGCCCTAACTCTTCCATCACCACCATGCCTTCAACAGGGCCCATGCCAAGGCCGCCATCTTCCTCGGAAATATACAAGCCAGTCAGCCCCAAACCCGCTAATTCAGCATATTTTTCTTGTGAGAAACCACCGCTTTTTTCAATGCTGCGGCGATGCTCGAAGGTGTACGCTTTGTCGACCCATTTGCGAACGGCATCGCGCAGTTGTTCTTGATCTTCAGTGAAATCGAAATTCATGTTTGTGAGTCCTATTATTCTTCGTGCTGTGTTCGTGCTGTGCTTTCGCTACGTCGCTCTCAACCAAGTACTGTTTGCGAGACGATATTACGCTGCACTTCGTTGGAGCCACCATAGATTGTTGTTTTACGCATGTTGAAGTAAGTGCTCGCCAACGGCGCACAATGGGCAGCGCCCACGTGATCCCCCTGCCACCCCGCCTCCATGGCTTCACGAACCAAGGGCAAAGCATAAGGGCCAGCGGCCAACATCATCAATTCTGAGTAGCGCTGTTGGATTTCGCTACCGCGAATTTTGAGCAAGCCTGCGACATCCAGCGAGTTTTTGCCAGATTTTTCAGCACTCAAGACACGCATCACCATCATCTCCAAAGCCACAACATCAACCTCCAGCTTGGCGATTTCGTCGCGGAACCGCACATCGTTCCATACGCCTTCTGCCTTGGCAATGCGCTTTAAGCGCTCTAACTCTCGCTTGGTACGATTCACATCTGCAATATTGGTACGCTCATGGCTGAGCAAATGTTTGGCATAAGTCCAGCCTTTATTTTCTTCACCAATTAAGTTTTCAACCGGGACTTCAACGTTATCAAACCATACCTCGTTAACCTCGGCGTCACCGTCTAACAACACAATGGGGCGTACCGTGACACCCTTGCTCTTCATGTCTACGAGTAAGAAGCTGATGCCAGTTTGCGGTTTGCCTTCGTTACTGGTGCGTACCAAGCAGAAAATCCACTCACCGTATTGCCCCAACGTCGTCCAAGTTTTTTGACCATTGACAATGTACTTATCGCCCACCCTTTCAGCCTTGCATTTGACCGATGCTAAATCTGAACCAGAACCTGGCTCACTGTAGCCTTGGCTCCACCATACTTCGCCACTGGCGATGCCTGGCAAATGCTGTTTTTGCTGCTTTTCGTTGCCAAATGCCATGATGACAGGCGCAACCATGATGGGGCCGAATGGAATAACACGTGGCGCACCAGCGCGGGCGCATTCTTCTTCAAACACATGTTTTTGTATCGCATTCCAACCTGGGCCACCAAACTCTGTAGGCCAGGCGTGGCCTAACCAGCCCTTTTTGCCTAAAATTTTTGCCCAAGCTTGCATGTCATCGCGCGACAAGTTCAAATCATTATGAACTTTGTAAGAAATCTCTTTGGGCAGATTGCTGGCCACCCAAGAGCGGATGTCTTCGCGAAACTGTTGTTCTTCTGGTGTGAAGGCTAAATCCATGCTTGCTTTTCTCCAATAACACTAATTATTTGTGCGCTTATCTCAAACTGATGCGAATTTAGCATGACCGTGCTTTTGTGGCTGTCATGGCTGAGACAGACCCAGTTCTTTACTCAAATTCTCAAACATCTGTCGTAAATGCGTAACTTCGTGCTCCAAGGCACTTATGCGCTGATGAATCACGGAGCCTTCATTGGTAGCCAATTCTTGCGCTTCATTTTCAGTCGCCAACAGTGTCAAATCGACGGGGCCACACATCAAATGCGTCCATCGCTGCTCACGCGCACCTGGCGCTCGAGGTAGTTTTTGTACCAAAGCGCCGCCTTTGTCAGCCGGTCGGTCTTGCAGTTCTTCTAAAAAACCTTCTACAGAAGATATATCTGCAAATTTGTACCACCGCTCAGCGTTGATACGTAACTCCCCCGCAGTTTGCGGCCCACGCAACATCAGCAAACCCAGTATCACAGCCGACTGCTCTGGCACACCAACAGCGCGCTGGAAATTGTGCTCAAAACGTGTAGTTCTGCTACCGCTCAACTCGCGTACCAAGGGCTGCTCGGCAGCATTTACTATTGATTTCATAGCTGCTAAGGCAGTAAATACATCGGATTCAGCCAATTCCATAGTGGGGAAGCGGCTGCTTTTTTGATTACAACCTAGCACCAAAGAATTGAGCGTTAATGGGTAACTGTCGGGTACTGTCCTAGCTTTCTCCATGAGTGTGCCCAAGACACGGGCTTGAACAGCGGTTAAATCTGGCAGATTTTTAGGTCCTGTTTCTGCAGTAGCAGCGTCAATGATGTTTTCCAAAGCGATAATTCCAATAAATTAAAGAAAAAAGTTAAATAGAGCCATGAAGAATATCGTTATTTTGATCTCTGGCGGCGGCTCTAACATGGCAGCCATCGTGAAAACAGCCAAAACCCAGCATTGGGAGACGACTTTAGACGCTAAAGTGGCGGCCGTTATCAGCAACCGAGCTGACGCAGCCGGCTTGCCGTGGGCAAAAGAACAAGGCATCAACACCGAGCACATTGACCATAAAAGCTATGTCTCGCGTGAGGCGTTTGACCAAGCCTTGATCCAACGTATTGACGCTTACAACCCAAGCTTGGTTGTCTTGGCAGGTTTCATGCGTATTTTGAGCGCTGATTTTGTGAACCATTACGCAGGCAAAATTGTCAACATTCACCCTTCGCTACTGCCTGCCTTCACGGGTCTGCACACCCACCAGCGGGCGATAGATGCTGGCTGCAAATTTGCTGGCGCAACGGTGCACCAAGTCACAGCAGAGCTGGATGTAGGCCCCATTTTGGCGCAAGCTGTGGTGCCTGTTTTAGAAACCGACACCGAGTTAACTCTGGCCGCTAGAGTTTTAACGCAAGAGCATGTGATGTACCCCATAGCAATTGCAAAACTTTTAGCATCTAGCTGACAAAAACAAGCAAAGCTCCTGAAGAGCTCGGTTGCATAGTTGGCATTGCAACTTAAGTACACACCGCCACTCAAGATCGGCTCTCACCTAAGTGCTTGATTTAGCTAGGTTTTAGCTAGTTTGCAGGTTTAAGACAGATTCTTACGAATTCTTACAACTCTCTTGCCTAAGTTGTTGTTTTGCTTGATTCACGTCTTTGGTACTTTTGCAAACACAGCCACATAATTTATTGACAGTTCGTTTAGTTCTTAAATCGAACAGCTTTATTTTGTGACTGGAGTGTTCAATATGTTTCAATCAAATTCCGCCTTAGCTGAATCAAACCGTATGCTTGCCAGGCCAGCGGCGAAGAACAAGGAAAGAAACATAGAGTCATTGCCTTTTAGGCTCAAAATCGTGCAAACTCAGTCTGAATTGGACAAAGCTGTCCTGATTCGCCAAGCCGCTTACGACCGCCATTTGCCTGACTTTGCAAAATCTCTGGTCAAACCTGAGGCGGCCGATTATGAAAAAGGCACCGTTGTATTGTTGGCAGAATCCAAAGCAGACGGTTCGCCTGTGGGCACCATGCGCATCCAAACCAATGCTTACAAACCGCTGTGTTTGGAACAATCCATCAACCTGCCCCAATGGCTCAAAGAGCTACCGATGGCAGAGGCTACGCGTTTGGGTGTGACAAACCAAGTCGGTGGCCGTTTGGTGACCACCGCTTTGTTCAAGGCTTTTTACATGTATTGCCAGCAAATCGGCGTGGAATGGATGGTGATTGCGGGCCGTGCACCGGTGGATCGTATGTACCAGCGCATGTTGTTTGAGGATGTGGTGCCAGGCCAAGGCTTTGTACCTTTAGCGCACGCCAACAATCTGCCGCACCGTGTGATGTCATTCAACGTGAAAACTGCATTTGAAAAATGGTCAGCCGTTAATCACCCACTTTTAAACTTCGCAGCACTGACTCACCACCCAGACATCACGCTAGAAATGCCACGCAAACCGCTAGCGATGCCTATAGATTTACCTTTGATGGCGGCTGCTACATCAACCTTGGTCGCACCACCTGCGATATTGCCGATTCAAACCACAGAAACTAGCTCTCATCATGCTTACTATAATTTTAATAGCGGCTTAGGCAGCAAATACGCTGGCTAAAGCCATTTTTTAGTGTATTTTTGGCTAATTTAAGGCTTTTCCTTGCCTAAAAAGGCAAATCTAGGCTGCAAAACACCGTCAACGACCACGGTTTCGTTAAACATAGCGGCTGGGCGCACCCACAGCCCATGTTCACCATACAAGGCGCGGTACAGCGTCATGGGTTGCAAATCCTCAGAATGCCGCACCGCACCTACAACCTCGTACTCACCGCCTTTGTAATGGCGATAAAAACCGAGTTGCGTGATGACTAATGGCGGCAGAACTTCAGCAGAATCTGAATTGAGGGCGTAATTTGGGCTAATCATTCGGCAACTATAGATGAAGCGTGGGAAAATAGGGCTTATGCATCCACAAATAATCTTAGAAGCCTGCACCGAACTCGTTCGGTTGACCCTCAAATTTGACCACCCGACTGACGCCATCGTTGCCAAGTTTTTCCGTGACCATCGCAATTTTGGCCCCCGTGAACGCGCCACATTGACCGACACCGTCTACAGCGTGCTGCGCAACAAGCTGCGTTTTGACCACTTTGCCCCTTCTGGCAGCGGCGGCAAAGAACGCCGTTTGGCAATTTTAGGTTTTGCAGCGCCGCGTGCATTCTTAGAAGGCGCAATCAACGAGCAAGAGCTGGCTTGGATCAAAAAAATCGACGCCGTTAAAACTGACGAATTGCTTGACCGTCATCGCCACAACCTGCCTGAATGGCTGGTAGAGCCGCTCAAAGCGCAGTTGGAGCACAAAAAAGGGGCCGGTTTTTGGCAATATGTTGAATCGCTCAACGTCAACCCTAGCTTGGATTTACGCGTCAACATGCTGAATGAAAAGCGTGACGATGTGGCCAAGGAACTGGCTAAAGTTGCCATTCAATGCGAGCCTACACCCTACTCACCTTGGGGTTTGCGGGTTTCGGACAAAGCGCAGTTGCGCAATTTAAGTGTTTACAAGCGCGGCGCGATTGAGGTGCAAGACGAAGGCTCACAATTACTGGCACTGTTGGTGGATGCTAAACGTGGCGAGATGGTCGCAGACTTCTGCGCTGGCGCTGGCGGTAAAACACTGGCACTGGGTGCCTCTATGCGCAATACGGGGCGTTTGTACGCTTTTGACACCTCTGCCCACCGCTTGGATGGGCTAAAGCCGCGCTTGGCACGCAGCTCGCTGTCGAACATTCACCCGGTCGCGATTGCGCATGAGCGCGACGAGCGTATCAAGCGCTTGGCGGGCAAGATGGATCGCGTCCTAGTCGACGCACCCTGCTCAGGTTTAGGTACCCTGCGCCGCAACCCAGCCCTGAAATGGCGGCAAACGCCTAAAACCATTGAAGAGATGGCTGCTTTGCAAACGGCCATTCTGCAAAGTGCGGCACGCTTGGTGAAGTCTGGTGGACGCTTGGTTTACGCCACATGCAGCTTATTGAAAGATGAGAACGAGGCGATTGCCCAGAAGTTCTCTGCCGCAAATCCTGAGTTTGAGATGCTGCAAGTGGGCGATGTGCTCACGCAGTTGAAAGTCGAAAATGCCGCGACTTTGTGTACAGGAACGGATCTAGAAGGCAGCTCAGGGCTTGAATACCTGCGTTTATGGCCGCATATCCATGGTACTGATGGATTTTTTGCTGCAATTTGGCAGAAGAAGTAAGCTTTTAATCTAATTTAAAGTATTTTTAGCGATATTTAGCATATATTTGCGGCTTCAGTGTTTTGCCACTTTTGTGGCAACAAACATGCATAGACTAAGAATAGGATGAGATGATGTTTTTACCCGATTGGGCATTTTTAAATGCCATCGTCACTTGGCTAAGTCAGGGTATCTTGAACCTAACGTGGTGGCAGGTGCTCATTTACACTTTGGCGGTAACGCACATTACCATTGCCAGCGTCACCATCTATTTACACCGCCACCAAGCGCATCGTGCGATGGACTTACACCCATCAATCGCACACTTTTTTCGGTTTTGGTTGTGGTTAACCACAGGCCAAGTCACCAAAGAATGGGTGGCTATCCACCGCAAGCACCATGCCAAGTGCGAAACCAAAGACGACCCGCACAGCCCGCACGCACACGGCATTGAAACCGTGTTTTGGAAAGGCGCAGAGCTCTACCGCGCAGAATCCAAAAACTTGGAAACTTTAGCCAAATTCGGCCATGGCACACCTAACGACTGGGTTGAGCGCAATATCTATAGCCGTTTTTCTTGGCAGGGCGTTGCGTTGATGCTTATCATCGACCTCGCATTGTTTGGCGCTGCAGGTTTGACGGCTTGGGCGGTGCAGATGTTGTGGATTCCAGTGACCGCCGCTGGCGTCATCAACGGCATTGGCCACTACTGGGGTTACCGCAACTTTGAAGCGCCAGACGCCAGTACCAACATCACGCCGTGGGGCATTTTGATTGGTGGCGAAGAACTGCACAACAACCACCACACCTATCCAACATCAGCCAAATTCTCTGTCAAAAAATATGAGTTTGATATGGGTTGGGTTTACATCAGCCTCATGCAAGCAGTGGGTTTGGCCAAGGTTAAAAAAACACCACCCAAGCTGCGGCATGGCGCTTTCCAGGCGTTAGCGACTGAAAATACGCTAGAAGCCTTGATTGCTAACCGTTACGAAGTGATGGCCAATTACGCCAAAGAGATGCGCCTAGCTTGCAAAGCGGAGCTAGCCATGCTCAAGGCCAAACGTGCAGATATGACAACCTTGCTCGCTGCCAAGCGCTGGCTGCACCGCGATGCGGACAAAGTGCCGGCCTCTGCTTTGCCACATGTAGCGTTGGCGCGCGCAGAGCACCCTATTTTGGACAAAATGGTAGCTATGCGTGAAGAGTTACGTCAACTTTGGCTCAACACCAGCATGTCACGCGAGCATTTGACTGCTGAATTGGCGGCATGGTGTCACCGCGCTGAAGCCAGTGGCATTGCGGCTCTACAAGAGTTTTCCATCATGCTGCGCACAGCAAAAGCTTAAAAACTCAGAGAATAAGATGAGCGACTTCAAGCATTTGAATATCGATGTTGAGTTAGACACGCGCGGGCTGAACTGCCCGCTGCCGATTCTCAAAGCCAAAAAATCGCTCGCCAGCATGACCAGCGGCCAGCTTCTGCGCGTGGTCGCCACAGACACGGGTTCGCTACGCGACTTTCAGGCCTTTTGCAAACAAACGGGCAATGATTTGGTGGAGCAACAAACTCTCGAAACCAGCCTGGTAAAAGAGTTTGTGCACATCCTCAGAAGGCGATAGCCAACCACCATGTATTCCCGCCCGCGCGGGCATGGCAACATTTGGGTTACGGGCAATTTCAGCTTGCCCAAACTAACCTTAAACCAATCTCACTAATTGATCTTGTAGTTTCAACAACGTAGCAGTGTTGTCGGCAACACGTTTGCGCTCCAACTCAATCACCGCTGGCGGCGCTTTGGCGACGAAGGCTTCGTTGCTGAGTTTGCTGTTGACGCGGGCGATTTCACCTTCTAAACGTGTTACCTCTTTGCCAATGCGTAGCTTTTCAGCCGCAACGTCCACCTCCATATGCAAGCACACGCGTACATCGCCAACCACTGACACTGGTGCTGCTTGTGCAGCCGCCTGCCAGCTAATCTCGTCTGCAAAAACTTTAACTTCGCTTAGTTTGGCGAGAGACTTCAAGACTGGCGCGACATGTTGCATGAAAGCAGCTTCAACCGCATTGGCTGGCAACACGTACATAGGTAATTTGGTAGAGGCTGGTACATTCATTTCAGAACGAAGCGTACGGCAACTATCGACCAAAATTTTAAGTTTGGCGACATGCGCTTCAGCTGCTGCGTCAATGCGATCAGGCTGACTCACTGGGTAGGCTGAAATACTCACACTCTCCCCCGAGCGACCAGCAACAGGCGCAACCTTTTGCCACAATTCTTCGGTAATAAAAGGAATGACGGGGTGGGCCAAACGCATAATCGTCTCAAGCGTGCGAATCAATGTACGGCGTGTGGCGCGTTGCTGCGACTCATCACCGGTTTGGATTTGTACCTTGGCAATCTCCAAATACCAATCGCAAAACTCATCCCAGACAAACTGGTAAATACTGTTGGCAACGTTATCTAGGCGGTAATCTTCAAACCCCTTCGCAACATCGGCTTCAACGCGTTGTAGTGCGGACACAATCCAACGGTCGGCTTGGCTGAAGCTCAAATACCCGTTCGCGGAACCACCCACCTCACATTCAGCCTTCGTGTGTTCACGCAAACCGCAATCCTGTCCTTCGCAATTCATCAGCACAAAGCGGGTGGCGTTCCACAGCTTGTTGCAGAAATTGCGGTAGCCTTCGCAGCGTTTGCTGTCAAAGCTGATATTACGACCCAGAGACGCCAAGGACGCAAACGTGAAACGCAAAGCATCAGCGCCAAAGGCGGGAATGCCATCTGGAAATTCTTTTTCGGTGTTTTTGCGAACGGTAGGCGCGGTTTCAGGTTTGCGCAGACCAGTGGTGCGTTTTTCCAAGAGCGGTGCCAGCGTGATGCCGTCGATCAAATCAACCGGATCCAGCACATTACCCTCCGACTTGCTCATCTTCTTTCCTTGCGCATCACGCACCAAGCCGTGGATGTAGACGTGTTTGAACGGCACTTTGCCGGTAAAGTGCTTGGTCATCATGATCATCCGGGCGACCCAGAAGAAGATGATGTCGTAGCCTGTGACCAGCACGCTGGACGGCAGGTACAAATCCATGTCTTCGGTCTGCTCTGGCCAGCCCATGGTCGAGAACGGCACGAGCGCGGATGAATACCAGGTATCCAACACGTCATCATCACGCTTAAGCGTTTTTCCCGGTGCTTGCGCCTGCGCATCGGCCTCGTTGCGTGCGACGTAGACTTTCCCGTCTTCGTCGTACCAAGCCGGGATTTGATGCCCCCACCAGAGTTGGCGCGAAATACACCAGTCTTGTATGTTTTTCATCCACTGGTCATACGTGTTGACCCAATTCTCTGGTACAAATTTAACATCGCCTGACGCTACAGCATCAATAGCACCTTGAGCAATAGATACGCCGGCTGTACCATTATTTTGACTATTCATTTCGGGTTTTTTAGTCATCGCCACGAACCATTGGTCCGTCAACATCGGCTCGATGACTTGACCGGTGCGGGTGCAAATCGGCACCATGTTTTTGTGCGGTACAGCTTTTTGCAGGAAGCCCTGTGTTTCAAGATCTTTCAACACGGCTTTTCGGCAGTCGTAGCGGTCCATGCCTTGGTAGGCAGCTGGCCCGTTTTCGTTGATTTTTGCATCTAACGTGAAAATCGTGATAAGTGGCAGGTTATGACGCTGGCTGCAGGCGTAGTCGTTGAAGTCGTGCGCACCCGTAATTTTGACGCAACCGCTACCGAATTCACGGTCTACAAAATCGTCTGCAATCACAGGGATTTTGCGGTCGCACAGCGGCAGATCGACAAATTTACCCACCAAGTGTTTGTAGCGCTCGTCCTCCGGATGGACGCAAAGTGCGCCGTCGGCCAGCATGGTTTCTGGGCGCGTGGTGGCGATGTGCAAGCCGCGAACGGTTGAGCCCGCATCGACGCCACCCAATGTTTGCGGGCCGTCGCTGAACGGGTACTCGATGTGCCACATGAAGCTGTTACGCTCTTCGTTTTCAACCTCAAGATCGCTCACCGCCGATTTCAGCACCGGGTCCCAGTTGACTAGCCGTTTGCCACGGTAGATCAGCCCCTGTTCGTATAAACGCACGAAAGTTTCTGTCACGGTTTTGGACAGTTTTGTGTCCATCGTGAAATACTCGCGGCTCCAGTCAACGCTGGCACCCATGCGGCGCATTTGGGTGGTGATGGTGTTGCCGCTTTGCTCTTTCCACTCCCACACTTTGGAAACGAAGTTTTTGCGGGATTCAAAAGGTGTAGCACCCATGCTATGCCGGCTGATACCCTGCGCTTGGAGCTGACGTTCGACAACCACTTGCGTGGCAATACCTGCGTGATCTGTACCTGGAATCCACGCCGTGTTGAAACCGCTCATGCGGTGGTAACGCGTCAGCGAGTCCATGATGGTCTGGTTGAACGCATGGCCCATGTGCAAGGTGCCCGTCACGTTCGGTGGTGGCAACTGAATGGCAAACGCCGGCGCGTCGGTGTTTGCCTGCTGCGTACCTCTAAAACCAGCGTCAGCATAGTGCCGCCTCTCCCACTCCGGCCCCCATTGCGCTTCAATAGCGGCAGGTTCGAAGGATTTGGAGAGGGATTGAAGGCCAGGTTGCAGGATATCGGTCATGGAGAGATTTGTATATTGGCAAAAACAGTATTTTACGGGAGTGGTGATATGTAACCTTTGCTCACCAAAAATGAGCATGTATACTAAAGCACTAACTTAATATTCGCCTCATATTAATTTTATTGTTTTAACGCAAAATTAAATTTATTTTGTTGTCCTTTAAATTTCATCGGCGCTTATTGCCTCAACTGGTTCTATGACAAAGTATTCAAACATCCGCCTGCGCCCAAGCATCGTTTTGCTGTTTGTCATTCTTGTCGTACCCATTTTTACCGCCATGTTGTGGTTTACGTACACAACAAACGACTCCATGACGCGTACTAACGCCAAAGACTTGATGGAGCGCTTTCGTTTTGAGGCAACGACCAACACACAAAACTTGCTCAAACCGATAGAAACCATGGTGTCCACAGCAGCGACATTAGGTGGCGCACAGCAACAGTTTTTTCGGAATGAAAATTCTTGGGATTATTTGAAAGACATTCTTTCGCATAGTGAGACAACGAGCAGCGTCTATGTAGGCTTTGAAGACGGTACATTTCGGATGGTGATGCGCACCGTAGCGGGCATGATCATACAAAACCAGTCTGTGCCTGCAGAGTCTAGCTTGGCCTACCGTTGGATTGATCGTAGTGACCCAAAGTTAGATGGCAATTCTGTTTTTGATGTATTCACGTTTAAAAACAAACAAGATCTAGCTATTGCGTCAACGCAAGTACCAGCCACTTATGATCCGCGTCAACGCGATTGGTACAGAGCAGCCTCTATCAACAAAAAGGTGACCATAACGGCACCCTATGTTTTTTCGTCGTCGGGCCTGCCGGGCATCACCATCGCGGCACCTTTTTATGCCGAAGGGAAAATGGTAGGCGTAATAGCGGCAGATATCACGCTGGACAATTTATCTAAATTCTTGGCTGAACGCGTTGTCAGCAAAGGGGCCATGAGTTTGATCATTGACGACCACGACAAAGTCATTGCAAACTCAAATTTAAAGGAGCAAGCCAAACGCATTGCTGGGAAAATCGACCTCAAACATGTGGGTGCACTAGACAGCGATCTACCCGCTTTGGCCATGGTGCAACAGTCCAAGGTAGTCAACAAAGATAATTTTACTTTTGTACATCCTACTACCAAGGAAGAATATGCCGCTAGTTTTAGCAGCTTCTCATCCGACAGCAGTAAAAAATGGCAAATTTTAATATTGGCACCTTTAGATGACTTTTCAGGCCCGCTTAAAGAAAACAACAAACGCCTGCTCATCTTCGGCACGTTAGCCATCGTTTTACAAATATTGTTTATCTATTTTTTATCGAGACTCATCGCCAAACCGCTTGAACGGTTGGAGAAAAAAGTCAATGATGTTAGGGAACTGGTCGAAGTAGCCGAGCCCGAAGTCATTGCATCTCCCATTCGTGAAATCGCTTCGCTTAGCCGCGCTGTAGATACGTTAGACCATGCGGTTCGCTCGTTCGCAGCATTTGTGCCAGTTGGCTTGGTCAAGCATTTGATTGAGTCAGAACAGCAACTACAACTGGGTGGTAAGAGCCGCTTTCTAACCATCATGTTTTGTGATGTCGAAGCTTTTTCAACTTTGGCAGAAAGTAGCCCGTCGCAAGAACTATTAACTCGTATTTCCGCTTACCTAGAAGTGGTCACACTGGCTGTTAACGAACAACATGGCACGATTGATAAGTTTATTGGCGATGCAGCTATGGCATTTTGGGGCGCTCCAGTAGAACTGAATGACCATGCGTGGCACGCTTGCGCTGCCGCTATTCGTATCAGCCAGCGTATGGCGAAGCTTAACGAACAATGGGTCTCTGAAGGCCTTGCACCACTACAGATACGGGTAGGTATTCACTGCGATTCTGTTATGGTGGGTAACATCGGCTCCAAGCACCGCATGAGCTACACGGTGATGGGCGATGCAGTTAATATAACGTCACGCTTAGAAGGCATCAACAAAGAATACGGTACGCAGATTTGCGTAAGCCAATCCATTTACCGCGAAGTCGGTGAACGTCTGTCACTTCGCCCGATTGATGAAGTGACCGTCAAAGGTCGTCGTGGCGCTTTGCACATCTATGAATTGTTAGGCGTGATTGACAACGAAAATCCAACGTCAGGCTTAGAAGCCAGCGAAGAAAAAATCGAGCAATGCAGGCTAACAAAACTAGCTCATCAAGCCTATGCTGATAAAAACTGGCACGAAGCGGCAAATCGCTATGAAGCGTTACTAGCGCTCTACCCTAAAGATCCTCTCGCTGGCAATATGCTGATGCGTAGCCAAATAGCCGCCAAAAATGAGCTTTGACCAAACGAGCAATCGCCAAATAGGCTACAAAAATATGCTGCACATTAAATAGCTTAAAAGGCAATAAATACGCCGGCTAAATGCCAATTTAAGCAAATTAAATTGGTTATTTAATATAACTCAAACCTGTTTCATCAACACATCCCACTTCAAACGCGCTGCAGCTGCATTTTTTTCTTTCACATGGCCAAAACCTTTGATGCCATCTGGAATGCGGGCGATATCAAGCGCGAGTGGCATAAGAGTATACGCATTCTCCAACGACAGTTTAAGCATCACAGCTTCCATGCTCTTGCAGTAGTCAACTAGAAGTGCTCGCTCCATGCGCCGCTCTGACGTTTTGCCAAAGATATCAAAAGGAGTCCCACGCAGTCCTTTGAACTTGGCTAGCAGTTTAAAACTGGTCAGCATCCAAGGGCCAAATTGCTGCTTTTGCAGCTCACCTCTGTCATTTTTCTTGGCAATCAATGGCGGCGCAAGGTGATAGTTGAGTTTATAGTCACCATCAAACATAGAAGCGACCTTTTTCTCAAACGTACCGTCGCTGTGCAAACGCGCCACTTCGTACTCGTCTTTGTAGGCCATGAGTTTGAAGAGGTTTTTGGCAACTGCTTCGGTTAGGTTCAGGCTCTTCGAATCAACACTAGTTTTCAATGAAGATTCTTTGCTGCGAATTTTCTCAACAAAATCAACGTACTTAGCGGCGTAAGCGGTGTTTTGATAAGCGGTTAAAAATTCAACACGTTTCGCGATGACGTCTTCTAACGAATCACGTTTTTTAAACTCAATCACATTCACAGCGCTATTGCTAGCATGCAACAACGGCTCAACCTCGGCCCAATTGTGTGCAGCGCGGCAACCCCATTCAAACGCGGTTTTATTGTTATCAACGGCCACAGCGTTCAGCTCAATCGCCCGTATGAGGGATGTCTTTTGCAACGGTATCCAGCCTTTTTGCCAAGCATAGCCCAACATAATAGGATTGGTGTAAATACTGTCACCCATCATCACCGTAGCCAAAGCATCGGCATTGAAGGCACTCACACCGTCTTCGCCGACTATGGCAGTGATGCTATCCACACAGCTTTGTGACGGATTTTGCCAATTGGCATTTTTCACAAAAGCTGCCGTCGGCGTGCTGTGCGCATTGAGCGCAACATGGGTGCGCCCTACACGCATGCGCATGGTAGTTTCTTTGTTGGCAGAAACAATCGGGTCGCAACCGATGATCAAATCCGCGCCCGCCATACCCACGCGGGTGGTGCGGATATCGTCTTGGTGGTCAGCAATCAGCACATGGCTCCAAGTCGCACCGCCTTTTTGCGCCAAACCACCAGCGTCTTGTGTGACGATGCCTTTGCCCTCGATATGCGCGGCAAAACCCAGCAATTGCCCAATGGTGATGACGCCTGTGCCACCCACGCCATTGACGACAATGCCATAGGCTTGTGCCGTAGGCAAAATGACAGGCTCTGGTAATGCAGACATGGCAAACGGATTTTGCATCGCATTCGTCGCCTTGCTTTTTTTCTTGAGTTGACCGCCTTCAACAGTGACAAAACTCGGGCAAAAGCCTTTGACACAGGAAAAATCTTTATTGCAGCTACTTTGGTTGATCGTGCGTTTGCGACCAAAGTCTGTCTCCAACGGCTCAACGCTTAAGCAATTGCTCTGCACACTACAGTCGCCACAGCCTTCACAAACCAATTCGTTGATAACGACACGCTTGGCCACATCCACCATGGTGCCGCGCTTTCGACGACGGCGTTTTTCAGTGGCACAGGTTTGGTCGTAGATGATGACGGTTGTTCCCTTGATCTCGCGGAATTGCTTTTGAATCGTGTCTAGCTCGTCACGGTGATGTACGGTGACGCCATCGACCAATTTGATTCCCTCGTATTTTTCAGGTTCATCAGTAACAACGACAATTTTTGCAGCACCTTCCGCCTGCATGGATTGCGCAATTTGTACCACCGAATGGCCTTCAGGTCGCTCACCCACAGGCTGACCACCCGTCATAGCCACCGCATCGTTGTATAAAATTTTGTAGGTGATATTGACACCCGCTGCAATGGCTTGCCGAACGGCGAGTAAACCACTATGAAAGTATGTACCATCGCCCAAATTGGCAAAGATATGCTGATCCGTTGTGAAGGGCTGCTGCCCAACCCAAGGTACACCTTCCCCCCCCATTTGGGTGAAACCAATTGTGGACCTATCCATCCAAATACTCATGAAATGACAACCAATACCTGCCATGGCGCGCGAACCTTCTGGCACTTTCGTAGAGGTATTGTGTGGGCAACCCGAGCAAAACCAAGGTTGACGTTCGGCATCGCTGAGCTGCTGAATCGTCTGAACATTCATGGCACGTTCTTTGGCTTCTAAAATGGCCAACTGCGCATCTATCCCTTTGCGAATATCACTGCCTGAACCGCCATCCATGCCAAGTTTTTTGAGTCTACCGGCAATCGCTTTGGCGATGATGGCAGGCGACAAATCGGCATTTGCCCGCAGCAAGGTGTTAGCACTTGGATTAGGCATGGACCATTCACCACCAGTGAATTTAGAATCTTTGCCACCCTCCATCTCATTGAATTTACCCAGCACCGTTGGACGGACATCATCTCGCCAGTTGTACAGCTCTTCTTTCAGTTGATATTCAATGACTTGGCGCTTTTCTTCCACTACCAAAATTTCTTGTAAACCAGTGGCGAATTCACGTGTCAACTGGGCTTCCAAAGGCCAAACCACGCCGACTTTATGCAGACGAATGCCAAGCTGGCGACATGTAGCATCGTCTAAACCTAAATCCAGCAAAGCTTGACGGGTATCGTTGTAGGCTTTGCCACTGGCTATCAAGCCAAAGCGATCGTTTTTTCCTTCAATGGCGTTGTAATTGAGTTTATTGGCGCGAATGTAAGCCAAAGCGGCATACCATTTGTAATCAAACAAGCGTGCTTCTTGATCTAGCGCAGCATCTGGCCAGCGGATATGCAAGCCGCCAGCAGGCATTTCGAAATCGGTAGGCGTGATGATTTTGACGCGCTCAGGGTCAATCATCGCTGTTGCACTGGACTCGACAATTTCTTGAATCGTTTTCATGCCCGCCCAAACACCAGAGAAGCGACTCATAGCAAAGGCGTGAATACCTAAATCAAGTATTTCTTGAACATTGGCAGGAAAGAATACTGGCAAACCGCAGGCTTTAAAAATGTGGTCACTTTGGTGTGCGGCGGTTGAGCTTTTAGAAATGTGGTCGTCGCCTGCGACAGCAATCACACCACCAAACTCTGTCGTGCCCGCCATGTTGGCGTGTTTAAAGACATCCGAGCAACGATCAACACCCGGCCCTTTTCCATACCAGATACCAAACACACCATCAAACTTGTTGGTGCCAGGTGGCGAGAAGCCGAGTTGCTGCGTACCCCACAGCGCAGTAGCGGCCAATTCTTCATTGACACCTGGTTGGAAGACGATGTTTTGCGCTTTTAAGTATGGTGCAGCTTTCCACAGTGCCTGGTCATACCCGCCCAATGGGGAACCGCGATAACCACTGACAAAACCTGCTGTATTTTTGCCCTGCAATTGGTCGCGCAAGCGTTGTAGCATGGGCAGCTTCACTAAAGCTTGCACGCCGCTCATGAAAGCGCTACCGTAATCTAGCGAATATTTGTCGTCCAACGTCACGGTTTCTAGCGCTTTGCGTATGTGCTCTGGCAAGGGTGCATTCATGCTGTAGGTCTCTCGTTGTAATTTGTATTATTGCAAAGTGTATGCCTGATGAGCGGGTAAGTGTTTGCTATTTTTGCTTGAAATTAGCTGGTTTATGGATAAATCTTGCTTAAAATATGAAAATATGGAAACACTTGATAAGTTTGATGTCTTGATATTGAAAGAACTGCAAGCAGATGGACGACTCACCAATGCTGAACTGGCGTCGCGTGTAGGTCTGTCAGCTGCGCCCTGCTGGCGACGCGTTCGAGTGCTAGAAGAAAGCGGTTTCATCAAGGGTTATCGCGCTGAGATCGATCGCCATAAAATCGGTTTGGGTGTTTTGGCGTTTGTAAGGCTTGACGCCGAGCGCAATCGGGGGGATGTAACACGTGAGCTGGAAGAAGCCATCAAAAAACTACCCCAAGTGGTAAGTTGTCATTACATCAGCGGCACAGGCACATTTGAATTGCAAGTGGTGGCCCAAGATCTAGACAATTTCTCGAACTTTGCATTGAAGCAATTGATCAACCTGCCGAATGTGAAAGATCTCCACACCAGCTTCTCCTTGGGTGAGGTGAAAGCCAGCAGCGAATTACCGCTAGACCATTTAGTGAAAAAATTGGCCCGGTAAAACTAATGCGGTGACTTAGGCCACAACACCCACATTTGCAATGGTTGTTTGATACGCCCAGCTAAGTCCCCAGCTTCTGCGCCCCACCCCATAAAGTAATCAGCGCGAACTGCCCCTGTGATGGCGCTGCCTGTGTCCTGCGCAAAAACCATTTTTTGAAAACGTTGTGCAGCACCCTCTGAACCACTGCTAGATAGCCACACTGGCGTGCCATAGGGTATGCTGGCGCGGTCTACAGCTATAGAGCGTCCGGGTGTGAGCGGAACGCCTTGCGCACCTTTAGGACCAATTTGTGTATCTGGCATGGCCTCTTCACGAAAGAAAACCACACGAGGGTTGCTCCATAGCAGCTCATTCAAACGATGTGGATTACGAGCCAACCAACTTTTGATGCCTGGCCAAGATACATCGCGCGTACTGCCTTGGTCTAACAGCCACCGCCCAACACTTTTATAGGGTTGCTCATTGGTGCTGGCATAAGCTAATCGCGCCATCCGTTTTGAGCCGTCTTCCTCTAGTATATTGACACGACCTGAGCCTTGAATATGCAAAATCAAGGCGTCTATTGGGTCTGCGACGTAAGCAATTTCTAACCCGCGCAATTGCGCTTTTACTTGCGGCAAAGTATCCATTTCTTGCCGCGTGTACCATGGGGTTTTGCCGTTCACATTGACTGGAGAGCGGTACAAAGGAATGGTAAAACCGGGACGCCATTTGCGAGAAGCTTCTAAAACAGGTTCGTAATAGGAAGTGAGCAAGCCCTCGGTTGGACCTTGCAAACTTTCTACGCGATAGGGCTGTAAGGTCTTCACCATCCATTGACGCTGATCAGCGCTGTTAGTGTTGCTTAGGCGTCGAATCTCAGGACACAAATACACACTAGCAGTTGCAGCGTTTTGGCAACTTTTCAACCATGCGCTCCATGCTTCATGTTGCGTGGCATCGTTGTCTTGCCAACCTGGTAGCTCTCGCCATCGAACAGGCATCCAGCGGCTCTTAGTTTGCAATATGGGCGCTGGCAGAACACTCGTGTCTTCAACCGCTATGGTCGCCTGGACGACATCTTGACTTGAGGTTAGTGGCGTCGAGCACGAAGCCAAGAAGCCTACAATCACGCCACTAAGAAAACAATTTTTTAAAAACCTTAGCAAATTATGTCTAGGAAAAATCATGACTTTGTTGTTACTTGAAGCCTTATTGGCGTTGCTGATTTTGATTGGCATCGTTTGGTGGACCATGTTTTCTGGTCGTACCAAGGGCGAGATTCGAAGCGATGAACAATTGGATAAAAACAAACATATAGAGTCAAATGAAGCTCCTGCGAAAAGCGCCCGTAAACATCGTTCATAAAATGCGATGCTGCAGTGCAGGTAACTGTTGACGGTGATGCTTTAATTTAGTGATGTCCAAATCAGCTACCACTACCCCTGCGCCTTCTGGCAAAACTGACAGCACCTCGCCCCAAGGCTCAATCACCATCGTATGTCCCCACGTACGACGTCCCGAAGGGTGGGTGCCACCTTGCGCAGGTGCAACCACATACGCCAGATTCTCAATAGCCCTGGCGCGTAGCAAAATCTCCCAATGCGCTTGCCCAGTTGTGTAAGTAAATGCACTTGGAACTAACCAAGTATCAACTTCTTGCGTCCGATATAACTCAGGGAAACGCATGTCGTAACAAACACTCAAGCCAATTCGCCAAGTATGACCGTCTCTAGAGGGTAGCTCGAAACTGATAGGTTGATCGCCGCGCTGCAAAACGTGTGATTCATCATAACGCTCGACACCGTTGTCAAAACGGAACAAATGAATTTTGTCGTACCGCGCTGCCAGCTCACCGTTAGGCGAATAGACCAAAACACTATTACGGACGTGCATGGGGTCATCCGTACCCATAGGCATGGTTCCGCCAACGATCCACAGCTTCAAATCACGCGCCATGGTCGCAAAAAATTGCTGGATTTTCCCATGCCCAGGCTGTTCTGCAATGGCCAATTTATCTGTATCTTTGCTACCAATCATACAAAAATACTCTGGTAAGGCAGCTAGCTCTGCGCCTTGCTCCGCCGCTTGTTTTAGCAGCGCTGCAGCATGTTGCAAATTAACATCTAAATCGCTGCCAGCGACCATTTGAATTGCAGCTACTTTCATAAAATCAAATCCTTATTTTTTCACTTCTGGTCTTGGGGTTCTTTTTACTTCTGCCACCACAGGGTCCGCCCAAGTTCCTGAAACTTTAAATTCTTTTGTCACAGCTTCAATCAGGGGTTGCCTAAGAAACAATTGTGCTAGAAATGTGCCTAAACCAATTGCAGGATTGATGGCAGAAGCCACCAGCAAAGAGGCAACGCCAGCATTAACCTCTGGTGCGTAAACCACCCTTATGTCTTGCGTACCGGCGGCAATATCAGATTTTCCATCCATCAAAATCACAGCGTTCACGCCACTGATTTGCATGTTATTGGTTGTTGCCAAGCCTCGATCAATAGCGACATCGCCTCGCAAGAAATCAAATACAAAACCCTCGCTGAATACATCTCTAAAATCTAAACTCAACCGCTTAGCAATAGATTGCATGCTCAAAACACTCAATAGTTTCGCAGCGCCTGGGTCCACTTTCAGAAACTGGCCATTCTCCACGTTGATATTGAATTGACCTGCCAATGTCGGGTAATTCATAGCCAAAGGCGAGCCACGCCAAGTCAGCTGCCCATCAAGTTTTCCTTTGCCGTTACGCACCACGCCTTTGAAACCAAAACGATCAAGCAATTGCCCTGTATCCGATATATCAAGCTTGAAATCTATGCCAGTCGTGCGGCGCTCAAGTGTATTGAGCAAATTGGCATCACTTTTGCCGCCAGCTTCTGTACGTAAACCTTCACGATAAGCCCAAAAGCCATTTGCAGCTAATTTTGCTTCAGGCACAGTGACATTCAGTCGATTCAAACGCCAGATTCGCGCGCTATCAGCACCATTGGTTGTATTTGACAAACGATTTACGGCATCAATTTCAATTTTTCCAAATTTTAGACCTCGCAATTCGAAATCTTCAACCACCAAATCTAACGCTGGAATACTGACTGGCTGCTCATCCAACAATTTTTCGACATCTTTAACCTGTGCTTCCCCAATCACCAATCGTGCGAGTCGTGCATATATGCGCCCCGTGATCAGTGAAGCTGTTGGTTGTCTGTATTCCACATAGCCGCTGAGCTGTTTGGCTTCCATGTTGGCTCGCCAAATAGAACCCTCCCTTGATCCACCAATCACTATATTTTCAAATTTTCGTCCTTCAACAATCAGTTCTTTTGCTCGAATAGCCATGATTGAAGGAATCAAATCATCAAAAACATGCTGATTAGACGCAACTTGCACACCAGCTTTCGCAGCAGTACCAACTTTGCTGTTTTGCAAGGATGCAAAAAACTTAGCCCACTCATCTGCATCCAACCGGTCAACATTGATATTTGCAGCGACAGCGTTATTCAGCTCAGGTGTTGCTTCCCCCGTATCCAAACCAATGCTCATGGATCCGCGAACGACCTTTGGCACATTGCCACTAACATCGCGCATGAGTTTGAAGTCTGCAATTTTTTCAATACTAAAGTTTATGTTGTCTTTTAGACGAATTTTCCCATCCCGCTCAGGAATAGTAGACGCTTCAACAAGCGTGTTTTCAAACTTCAGAGGCCATAGACTTTGCGCTGTTTTACTGAACGGCGCAGGCAAAGTCAAAGCCAAACCTTGCAAATTGCTTTGAACAGAAACTTCTGTTTGATCATGAACAAAACGCAGTTGCGCAGAGTAGGCCGTACTGCCAGAAGCATTTTTAGCCAACTGCGGAATAAAGCTTAACTCGCTTGCTCGCTGTAATCCAAGCGCACTGGCTACGCCCTGACCGCTTATAACAACACCCTTACCTGTCGGGCTTAACGCTGGATCGTTGGCATTCAAGTTACCACCATCAAAACGTACAGCATCGCCAAACATCAAGGCTTGGGCATCTTTGATTAAAAATCCTTTTTCAGAAAACTTCAGCAATCCCTTTGCTTGTCCAATCAACGGTGTTTGTGGCGTCATTTGAACATCGTTACCCAGAAAGACAACATCGCCCTTAACTCGCATCTTGCTTAAATCGCCTATCGGTAACGACAAGTCAATTTTAAAATCACCCGAGCCAGTTGCTGTTGCCTTGCTTAACGATTGATTTGTTATGCCGTTCAAAGGCGACTTGCTCACGAAACCTAGCATATCAGTCATAGCACTTTTGCCTTGCGCACCCACATTAACGACCGTAGTTCTCAAATCTGGAATTGAAACATTCGCAACAGCTATCGCAATACCGGGCAAACTGGCAACTTCTGCACTGCTAGTTTTAACATTTAAACTGGTTCTATCCAATACCAACTCACCAGCTACCTTACTTAGCTCGGGCCACGGCAAATCTGTAGGGTCTTGCAAGCGTTTCGGTACATAGGCTACGCGCGCACCGTTGAATCTTGCTGTGATTTTGAAATCGCCTTGGCTAGGTTTTGCTGCAGGTATGTCCCAGACCTCACCTTTGATTTTGAAATCGACTTCACTTGCTTTACCGTCGATGAGCAGCTCTCGCACATATTCACGCGCTTTGGCAGGAATACCCAAAGGTAGATATCGTGAGACTTTAGATAGCTCAGCATTTATCAATTTAGCGTTTAAATCCAATATACCAGGAAATTTATTTTTGTTAACAGCTGTCGCGGGATCGTTGGTTTTCCAAGTCAACTGCGCAGATCCTTGTGCGTCTGCATTTTTGAAACTTAAATTGCTCACTGTCACTTCCACATGCGAATCTGCAAATGATGATGTAGTTGAGTCTGGACTTGTTTTGGGATTTGTAACGCCATTGATTTTTTCGATGAGCGGCAGTTGCGACACACGCCAAGCGACATCTGCATTCAGTTGATCAATTGGTATGACTGCATCGCTGAACATACCGGGCAAATCAATGGCGCCTTTGTCTATGGTGATTTTTGCCTTACCACCTGTTGGGTTCACATCAAAATCAATGTTTGCACCGCGAAAACCTGGTCGCCCAACAGCATCGTGTCTATCTAAGCCCTCACCGATTTGCTGGTCGCTTGATTTCGAAGAAATTTGTACCCCTTTGATAACGCCTTTTGCCGTTAAATTTTGTGGCGCATCGGGATAACCTTGCCAGTGCGCACTGATGGATTCAATAACACCCTGAGGCGCTAGACTACTGAGCAATGCATGTGCGGAAGCGCTCAAGGGAATCTTGTTGGCTATCAGGCTAATGACCGCCAGATCCAGCTTATCAGCTCTGAAGTCATTGATGCTTTTGGCAGCGTCAAAAGCTGTTAAACCGCTGTTTTTTGCTGCGGCATTCAAAGGCGCTGTTGGGTTAGTTTGTGAAAACAACATATTGCCGCCTGGCCAACGCAAACCATCACGCGTTTGAAATTGTAGATTTTGCGTCGCGGCTTCAAAGCCCTGATTCAGCTTACGTCCTATCAAGCGGCCAGACATGGACTGCAAGCCCAAAGGCTCCAAACCTTTGCCCAAAGTGGCATCCACCTGTTCAAGAGCGACGTCGGCAGTGGTGCTGGCCCACTCACCTTTGACAACACTGGTCCAAGACTTCAACCTACCAACACCTCGGCCAGACTGACCGTCCAGCTTGATATATCGGCTGATTTCTGAAACATCTATTTTAGAAAAATCAGTAAAAACCTGTCCAGACCACGCTTTGAAATTACCTTTGTCAGCCGACAAAAGCGACTGTGTGAACAAACCACGCCATGAAAATCTATCGCCCCAATTCAATGGCGGCGTTGCATCCAAACGCAGTTCGTGTTTGTTCAAAGGGTTGCGCGACACAAAATCGACTCGACTAAGCGTCAACGGTGGTGGTACTCCCAAAGCACCGTTGGGCATTTCATCCACCCAGTGCACCATGCCGTTACGAATGACGAATTCAGGTTGCGAAAAAAACCAATCTGCAGCACCGCCTGAGTTGTTATCATTTTTAGTAAAATCTAAACCCGCCACCGTCAATTTGCCATTAGCATCGCGCCGTATGTTCAATTCTGGCGATTCGATCAAAATTTGCTCTGCATTCAGGCGCAATAACGAAGCAGGCGATACTGATGCCAGAATGCGGGGCAATTTCAACGCCTCTCGACCCGCCGCATCCAACAATGCAATATTCTTCAGCTCAAAAGATGGGATAAGCCCTACAGATTTGGCTGAAATTTCGCCAACCTTAACTGGAACACCCAGCATCTTGCTGGCTTCAATTTCAAGCCGTGGGCGAAGTTCTCCAATTCGGGGCACAATCACCCAATGCAAAGCTACCCATGCCATCCCGAAAATCAACCATGCTGCAACAGCCAAGCCAAGCAAAAGCTTGCTCAGCGCGGCGGTAATTTTCCAAAATTTCAGGGTGGCTTGGTCTGTTTGATTCATAGGTTGCAGTCCACAATTATGACTGCTCGCTTCGGTCATAGTTCCTAACATCTGCCTTCGATATGTCGAACTTGGCTAGGTTTGCCCATTATTCACGCTACTTTCAACGCATTGATAGGCGTTATGCAGATTATTTGCATAAATTAGAGCCTGGGCAGCCGCAACGCGCCCAGATGCAAGCCAGTTACCAAGCCTTGCGGCAAACCGGTTTTGACACAAGTTCAGCGCTGCGTATTTTGCGGCAGCTAGTGATACACAGGCTGGTTCAACTGGACTGTGAACAACATGCAGATTTGCAGGTGGTCACCCGAGCCATGACAGATTTGGCTGAGTTTGCATTAGAAACAGCTTTGGGTACCGCATATGCAGAGCTTGATACCTTGCACGGCAAACCGCTGAATGCCCAAATGTGGGTTGTTGGCATGGGCAAATTAGGTGCGCGTGAGCTTAATGTTTCCAGCGATATTGACTTGGTATATGTTTATGACCGCGAGGGCGAAACGATTGGCAATGCCGCAGGCGGTCACAAAATCTCGCACCAAGAGTATTTTGCCAAAGCCGTCAAAATTGTTTATGACTTGATCGGCACGACCACCGAACATGGTTTTGTCTTTCGGGTTGATTTAGCGCTTAGGCCACATGGCAATTCTGGCCCCGCTGTGGTGTCTTTGGCGGGTCTGGAGCATTATTTACAAGTACAGGGCCGAGAATGGGAGCGCTTTGCTTGGTTGAAGAGCCGCGTGGTTGCGCCTCTAAGCTGCCTAAACAATGGATCAGCCAAAGCTTTGCGAGATGTGGTTTTGCCCTTTGTGTTCAGGAAATACTTGGATTACAACGTTTTTGAGTCCTTACGCACGCTGCATCGCCAAATCCGCCAAGAATCTGCACGCCGCAGCGCTGGCAGGCCAGAGCGGGCTAACGACGTGAAGCTCTCACGCGGCGGGATTCGCGAAATTGAGTTTACCGTGCAGTTGTTACAAGTCGTGCGCGCTGGCCAGTACCCCGAGCTGCGCAAGCGTCCAACGGTTGACGCGTTGCAACGCGTCGCCCATGCCGGTTTGATGCCGCAAGCTACTGCCAAAGCACTTTGCCAAGCCTACGAGTTTTTGCGCCGCGTTGAGCATCGCATCCAATACCTAGACGACCAACAAACCCATGCCATGCCAACAGGCGATGCTGATTTGCAGTGGATAGCGCAAACCATGGGTTACAAAGAGTGTGACAGCGACAGCCGAGCATTTTTGTCCGACTTAGACGCGCACCGCGAGCTGGTGGCAAATGAGTTTGACAAGTTATTGGGCGGCTTCCAACAAACCAGCGCCCAAGCCAACGCCAAAGATTGCGGTACACAAGCCTGTAAAGTTTGCCCCAGCCCAGAAGCGAATGCTGGCGCGGCGGCAAACCCAGAATTTGACAAACGCATAGCCACCTTGGTACAGCACCCACGTGTGCTTAACCTACGTGAAGATGCAAAAACCAGACTGATGCGGCTGGTTCAGCGGACAGCTTCGTGGTTACACGACGGTCGCATCACCGAGCTGGCAGCCCTTCGCAGCGCTGATTTTTTAGAGCCTTTGCTGCGCCGTGAGAGCTACTTATCGCTCTTATGGGAGCGGCCTGTCGTGCACGAGCGCTTGCTTAAACTCCTGGGCAGCGCCCGCTGGCCTGCCAAGTATTTGTTGCAACACCCCGGCGTGATGGACGAATTGGCTGGCGACGCTTGGTTAACCGAGCGGTTTGATGCGGTCGAGTTTGAAGCCGAGCTTAGCCTGCGTCTCAAATCATTGAAATCAACGGGTGAAGACGATACAGAGACACTTTTAAACCTCCTACGCCGCGCCCACCACGCGGAGCTGTTTCGCACCCTAGCACGCGACATAGAAGGACAGCTTACCGTTGAGCAAGTAGCTGATGACCTAAGTGCACTGGCTGACGCTGTGCTACGCATTACTGTGGCTTGGTGCTGGGATCGCCACAAAAACAAACACATTGACTACCCCCAAATCGCCATCATCGGCTACGGCAAGTTGGGCGGTAAAGAACTTGGGTACGGTAGCGACCTAGACATTGTGTTCATTTACGAAGATTTAAATGAAAATGCTGGTGAAATATACAGCTCATTTGTACGCAAACTTATCACCTGGCTAGACACCAAAACTTCAGAAGGCGATTTGTTTGAAATCGACACCGCACTGCGCCCCAACGGCAATTCAGGGCTTTTAGTCACGTCCTTTTCCGCCTTTGCCGACTACCAAGAAAAACGCGGCAGCAACGCCGCTTGGACATGGGAGCACCAAGCCATGACCCGCGCCCGTTTTATCGCAGGTTTTGAACCTTTGCGAGGTAAATTCGACCAAGTCCGCCAAAACGTCATCTCCGCCCCGCGCGATTTACCCGCCTTGAAGCAAGAAATCGTCGCTATGCGCGACAAAGTCCGCGCTGCGCACCCCGTCAAAGCTACGTTTTTCGATGTCAAACACAGCCCAGGCGGCATGGTTGACGCCGAATTTGCCGTGCAATACCTCGTGCTAGCGCACAGCGCAGCGCACCCTGAGCTGCAAGCCAATGTGGGCAATATAGCGTTGATGCAGCGCTCGGAAACGGCAGGCTTGCTGCCCAAAGGCGTGGGCTTTGCCGCCGCAGACGCATACCGCAGCCAGCGCCACGTCCAACACGTCGCCCGACTGGACGAAGCGCCCACACAGGTGTCGGCTACTGAGCTTTTAGCAGAAAAAGCAGCAATGTTGGCGCTTTGGGATGCGGTTTTTGCTATTTAATTTATAGCTTCTCAGGCAGTAAATACGCTGGATACAGGCATATTTAGGCCTAAAAAGTTACTATTTCAGTGATTTTTGGTGATTTTATCGGCTTGAGCGAATCTTAGCCACCAAGGCCGTCGTCGAATATCCCTTCACAAACGGCAGCGCCAGCGCTTTGCCGCCGTAGCTTTCTACCAGCTGTGCTTCTTTCAACTTAGCCATGTCGTAATCGCCGCCTTTGACGATGATATTTGGGCGTAGTTCGTTGATGATCTCAAGTGGCGTGTCTTCGCTGAACCAGGTGACTAGGCTGACAGATTCGAGGGCGGCTATCAGCGTGGCGCGGTCGGCCTCGTTGTTCAGAGGGCGCTCAACATCGTTTTGGCCTTTTCCTAGGCGTTTGGCGGAAACGTCGGAATTTAGAGCGACGACCAAGCTGCCACCCAAATTGCGAGCTTGGGCTAGG
This sequence comes from Polaromonas sp., assembly GCA_013298815.1. Taxonomy (GTDB): domain Bacteria; phylum Pseudomonadota; class Gammaproteobacteria; order Burkholderiales; family Burkholderiaceae_C; genus Aalborgiella. Next base: position 114,377 of record JAAFJF010000004.1, read on the forward strand.
TAGGTGACATGACCGGTATGCAACACGTCAAACACCCCATTGGTGAAAACAACAGGTTGCGGCAGTGCTTTGAAGCGAGCTGCGGCGTCTTGGCGGGAGGTGATTTTGTCTAAAAACATTGAACCGCTTGTGTCCCACTTTACAAAAGCGGGACTTGGGGGGATTTCATCTTAGCAATCAAGCCGGCTTTGAGTCGATGAAGCTCTGCTTGAGCATCAGCTTCTCTTGCAATTTGGCCAAATTGGGGTGCGTGTTGCGCCAGTTGATGTCAGGGAATCGGAAATCCAAATAACCCAAAGCGCTGCCCACGGCAATGTCTGCCAAGCTGAGGTGAATGCCTGCGCAAAAAGGTTTATCGCCCAAACCCGTGCTCATGGCTTTCAAACTGTCGGTGACTTTGCCTAGCTGGCGGTCAATCCACGCTTGGCTGCGTTGCTCCGCCGTTCGCCCAGCCCAAGTGGCTTCTAAACGCGCCAAGATGGAGGCATCCAGCAAACCATCGGCCAATGCTTCCCAGGTTTTCACCTCGGCACGCTCGCGGCCAGAAGCGGGAATCAGCTTACCCACAGGGGACAAAATATCTAGGTATTCGACGATCACGCGCGAGTCAAACAAGGCCTCACCAGCGTCCAAAATCAAACAAGGCACTTTGCCCAGCGGGTTGGCTTGGTGGATGGTCGTGTCGGCAGACCACACGTTTTCTTCAACAAAGGTGTATTCAAGTTTCTTTTCAGCCATCACAATGCGCACTTTTCGCACATAGGGGCTGGTCGTCGCGCCAATCAGTTTTAACATTCAGTTCAATATGTAGTCTCTATGGTCTTCATTCTATAGTGCGACTCTGCATATTTTTTTGATCGAGAACAGGTGTTGTTTTTTTGTCAGGGATTTCCCGTATGACTGAACTGCGTAGCACCTACAATTGGGGGATGAATGCGTCAACAATCTCCCCTCCATCCGCCCTCTCCGAACTCACCGCTATCTCCCCACTAGACGGTCGTTATGCAAAAAAACTGGCCAATCTGCGCCCATTGATGAGCGAATTTGGCTACATGCAACGCCGTGTGCAAGTAGAAATCACCTGGTTTGTTGCCTTGAGCGATGCTGGCTTTGCTGAATTCAAGCCACTTTCCAGCGAAGCGCGTGCTCACTTAGTCAACATCATGGCTAACTTCTCTGAAACTGATGCTCAAGCCATCAAAGACATTGAAAAGGTCACCAACCACGACGTGAAAGCGGTGGAATACTGGTTGGCTGGCTATTTTGCTGCTAACAAAGAAGACAGCAAGAATGCTGTGGGCGATTCCAAAGTCTGGGTCAAAGGCCAGTTTGACGCCCTGCCCGAGTTGCATGCCATGCGCGGTTTCATCCATTTTGCGTGCACGTCTGAAGATATCAACAACACCAGCCACGCCCTGCAACTCAAAGGTGCACGTGAAACGGTAATATTACCCGCCGTGGACGGCATTATTGCCAAGCTGCGCGAGATGGCGACCAGCTTTGCCCATGTGCCGATGCTGAGCCGCACCCACGGCCAAACCGCCAGCCCCACCACCGTGGGCAAGGAAGTAGCCAACGTGCTGGTGCGCCTTAGCAAAGCGCGCGAGAACATCGCATCAGTCAAGCTGATGGCCAAAATGAACGGCGCGGTGGGCAACTACAACGCACATTTGTCGGCCTGGCCTGATTTTGACTGGGAAGCCTTCAGCAAGGGCGTGGTCGAACGCGCTGAACCAACCGCTGGCTCTACGGGTGCATTTGGCCTCGGATTGACATTCCAGCCCTACAGCATCCAAATCGAACCGCACGACTACATGGCCGAGCTGTTCGACGCCGTTGCCCGCGCCAACACGATTTTGATCGACTGGAGCCGCGATGTCTGGGGCTACGTCAGCCTAGGCTACTTCAAACAGCGCCTGAAAGCTGGCGAAATCGGCTCGTCCACCATGCCGCACAAGGTCAATCCGATTGATTTTGAGAATGCCGAAGGCAATCTGGGCTTGGCGAATGCCTTGCTCCGCCACCTTTCTGAGAAGCTACCGATTTCTCGCTGGCAGCGCGATTTAACCGACTCCACCGTGCTGCGCAACATGGGCGTGGCGCTGGGTTATGCGGCGCTGGCTTACAGCTCGTTGATGGTCGGTTTGAACAAGCTGGAGCTCAACGAAACCGCATTGGCTGATGATTTAGACAGCGCCTGGGAAGTGCTGGCCGAGCCAATTCAGACGGTGATGCGCCGCTACAGCGTGCCCGAAGCCTACGAAAAACTCAAAGCCGCCACCCGTGGCAACACCGTGACCAAGGAGGATTTGCACAAGCTCATCAACGGTTTGGATATCCCCGAAGCCGAGAAAACCCGCCTGCTGACCATGACACCAGGCAGCTATGTGGGTAAAGCGGCTGAATTGGCCAAAAGGGCGTAAAAATCGCTTAAATTTTACTTTTTAGGTGCTAAATATGCCTCTACCCAGCGTATTTACTGCCTAAGCAGCTATATTATTCATAGCATTTTATTTATTTATACCTGAGCACTGCAGTCACTTATGGCCATCAAATCCACCATTTTCAAGGCCAGTTTGTCGATTGCGGACATTGACCACAACTACTACGCCGACCACCCCTTCACCCTAGCCCGCCACCCTAGCGAGACCGACGAACGCATGATGATTCGCCTGGTCGCCATGGCTTTGCAGGCGCACCAGTTGCAAACCGTGTGCGGCGGCGACGGTACGCTGGCGTTTGGCGCGGGTTTGTCCGACCCAGACGAACCAGATGTTTGGCTGCGCGATTACACCCAAGCGACCCGTTTGTGGATTGAAGTGGGCGCACCCGAAGAGAAGCCTGTCTTGAAAGCCTGCGGCAAGGCAGATTTAGCGATGGTTTATTGCTACAACCATGCGGCTGAAGTGTGGTTCAAAGCTTTAGAAAACAAAGTAAGCCGCGCTAAAAACTTGCAAATTTGGCGCGTGCCCACCCTGCAATCGCAAGAACTCGCCAAACTGGCTACCCGCAGCATGCAGCTGCAAGCGACCATTCAAGAAGGCGCGCTGATGATGAGCGACGGCGCGAACACGGTGGATGTGGAGTGTGTGCGCTGGTTGTAGAGCAACTTTAATTACTGAATCTGCTCTGCCCTGTAAAATCCCGAATTAACCAGCACTTGCTTGATGTTGCTGGCATCAACCAGCACTGGTTTGAGCAGGAACGACGGGATGACTTTGACGCCGTTGTTGTAAGTCTTGCTGTCATTTACCGTAGGCGCTTTGCCTTGGATCAAGGCATCAGCCATTTGGGCCGTCACGCGGGCGAGTTCACGGGTATCTTTGAAGATAGTGGACGATTGTTGACCACGCAGCACTGCTTTCGTCGCAGGAATGTCTGCATCTTGGCCTGTGATGACTGGCATTGGGTTACCAGATTGCCCGTAGCCCGCTTTCACAAAACCATTAATCAACTCACCGGCAATACCGTCGTTAGGCGACAGCACGGCGTCCAAACGGTGTTTTGAATAGTATTTAGGCAACAAAACGCTCAAACGCGCTTTTGCGATGGCGCCGTTCCAGCCTTTTGTGGAGACGTTGTTCATCCCTTCTTGGCCAGATTCAATAATCAGCTGCTTTTTATCAATGTAGGGCTTGAGCACGGACATAGCGCCGTCGTAGAAGAAAAAGGCGTTGTTGTCGTCCTGCGAGCCCGCGAAAAGCTCAATCCTGAAAGGGCCTTTGCCTGCAGCTAAATCTAAACGTTTCACGATGTCGGCGCCTTGCTTCACACCAACGTCAAAATTGTCAAACGTGGCGTAGTAGTCCACATTGGCGCTGTCACGGATCAAGCGGTCATAAGAGATGACCTTGATCTTTTTATCGCCTGCTTTTTTGAGTACTTCAGTCAGCTTTTTACCGTCTACGGCGGCAATCACTAGCACTTTGACGCCCTTCTTGATCATGCCCTCGATTTGCGCGATTTGCATGTCTGCGCCCGCACTGGCGTATTGCAAGTCTGAGGCCAAGTTGACCTTGTTTAACTCACGCATGATAGACAAACCATCATTCACCCAGCGCATATTGCTGAATTCAGGCATGGACACCCCTACAGCCACTTGCTCCTGTGCTGTCACGAAACCAGACCCCAAGGCCAAGCACGCTGCCACCAATGAAAATCTAACTTTTTGAAACAACATACTTACCTTTGTTACTTAATTTTGTGAACTAATTGGTTACTTTGTTCAATGCTTGAACTAAATACCTATTATCTAAAAGTTAAGGTAAAGCGTCTAGTAGCTAAACGACGTGTTAACTCAGGACATACCCTTGTGTTTACAAATTAACGGACTGATTACGCTCTGCTGCCCGCTCGGCATAGGTGTTGAATCGCCAAGACGTGTTTTCCAACGTGATGCGATGCCAGGTATCACGCTTTTCTATGGCTGACATCCCAGGCCAGTGCTGCACCTCTTCAAAAGTGCGGCCGCAACCTTTGCACATTTCGTCCCCCTGGCTGGTGGAGCAAATGGCGATGCAAGGCGTGTCAGGGGTGGTGTCGTACCAAGCCAGCCACGCAGCCATGGCTTTGGGCGGGAAGCCATCTGCAGCGGCCGTGTCTTGGCGGTAAAACACCATCAAGGCATATACCGTTGCTAGCGCCCGCAGCTCTGGGCACAGCGTCACACCGTCGGGCGATGGGCTGCGTTCGCGCCAGTAGTTGATGGCGGCTTCAATGTCGGTGATGTGCAGAACGGCTTTCACGGTGAAATAACTGTAAAAATTAAGGGGACGGGGGGCAAGGTATGTATAAAAAATCAGTACTTGTCATCATAACGCAAAACTTTAACGACACCAAAAACCCTTGAGGAAGACTCGGATTAAAGGACCGCATTGAAGACGCACCTAATAAATTTTAGAGAAAGTTTAAATCTAGTAACATAGCCATATGAAACTTATCCTCAGATGGCTACTTTTAGCTGCAGCTCTTCTTTTTGTGGCTTATATCTACGACGGTGTATCGGTACAGAGCTTTCAGTCCGCCCTGCTCGCCGCGTTTGTGATTGGCTTGCTGAACACTTTTGTTAAACCACTGTTGGTAATTTTGACGTTGCCAGTTACCGTCATCACCGTTGGCTTGTTCCTCTTCGTCATCAATGCGCTGATGTTTTGGGGTGCTGCATCGTTGTTAGACGGTTTCAACGTCACTGGCTTCACGGCCGCGTTGATTGGCTCGGTCATTTACTCGGTGTTGAGCTATTTGATCAATACGGCTGTGGATAGCTTGTTTTCAAAGAAATAAGTACTTCATTTCTAGCTATTCCTCTTCTTTTAGTTCTTCTTTTACTTCTTCTTTTACTTCTTGTTCCTTTGAGTTTTACTCTGGGTTTTACTTAGCCTCTTTCTCGTCCTTGATCTGCTGCTTCAACAGCTCCTGCACTTGGCGCGTGCGCACGTCAATGATGGATTCTTCCATGTAATCACGCCCCGTGTTCGTACCTGCGTTCGTAGCGGAACTACCATTTCTCACGCTATCTTGCGCTGCTTTGAAGCGATCTATGGCGGCAGCGTAATCTAGCAAAGCCACTTGCGCTTCGGCTTCTGCCCGAATCGCACGAAGCGACTGACCCGCTGCGCTGTAGCTGCTGGCCAAAAGCTGCCAAGCGGGTGAATCTGTGGGGTTCGTAATCACCCAAGTTTGCAGGTTTTGTGCCGCAGCCGTTGCCTGTGTAGCTTGTTTGCTCGCAATTTGTACCTGTGATTGCACAAACAATTCCGGTCGACTCAAACGCTTGCCTACTGTTTGGAGTGGCAACATGGCCAATGCTGCATCTGGGTTATTCATAGCCAAATGCAGTTCAATTGCTATTAATTTAGTAGCATTTGAGGCATATAAATCCATGACTACAGCACTTTTTAACCTGTCTTTTTGCGCGATTGCACGGGTAAAATCACGCAGCTTGATATTCGCCAAAACAGCAGCGTACAAACTGGCGACTTGGCGCGACTTGCTCAGGTTTTCAAATCCGGTGCTTTGCGGCTCTGCCGCCCACAGACGCAGTACGTCGATGCCTGGCTCTGCCAACACGCGAGCGCGGGCTGCCATCATGGCGTGCTGCAAGGTAGGCTCAGTCTGCGATGCAAATTTAGCCATGTGCTGATGAATCAGCAATCGTTGCTGCATATCGCCCATACGCTCGGTCGTCATGGGGTGGCTGCGCAGGTAAGGGAAGTTGCCGCTGTCGCTGAGCCGCGCTGATTGCTGCAGCTTCTCAAACATGCCCACAAAGCCTTGTGGCGCGAAGCCAGCGGGCTGCATCAGCCCCAGTCCAAGGCGATCTGCCTCGCGCTCCATGTCGCGCGAAAAGTTGAGCTGACCTTGTATCGCCACGGCTTGCGTGCCGGAAATGACCGCGTTCAGCGCATCGGTGTTTTTACGCGCTGCGACCGCACCCAAAATCATCGCCGCAATCATCACCGGCGTTTGCCGCCCCTGCTGGGTGATAGCACGGGAAATGTGGCGCTGGGTAACGTGGGTCAGCTCGTGCGCTAAAACAGATGCCAACTCGTCCTGATTTGCCACCAACCCAATCAGCCCCAAGTGCACACCGAAATAGCCCCCCGGCAGCGCAAAAGCGTTGACAGTGCGGTCACGAGCCAGCATGACGCGCCAGGCAAAGCGTTCGTCCATTTCCGGCGTCAATTCACCCTTGGCGCGGGCAGCTTTGAGGAGCGACTGCCAAATGCCGTCGACATATTCGTTCAGCAGTGGGTCGTCTAAATAATCTGGGTCGCGGTAAATTTGCTTGGCAATCGCGTCGCCCATGCGCCGCTCAGCGCCTAGGGACAAGTCGCCGTCTTCGCCTACGCCGACCAATGTTGTCATGCCCATTCTTTGGGCTGGAACAGCCTGCCCCAGCGTCAAACTGGGTGAAGTTAAGCCTAACAACAGCAAAGCGCTGGCGGCAGCTGTGGCAAGCTTATGTTTTTGGACGTAGGGTTGTTTGAATATTGATTTCACAGCCTTATGATAGCGTTCATGAGTATTAATTCCCCACAAAACACGTCTGGCAACACTTCCGGTTTGACCCATTTCGACGCCCAAGGCCAAGCCCACATGGTCGACGTGGCAGCCAAAGCCGCCACCCACCGCATAGCAGTCGCTCAAGGCCGCATCACCATGCTGCCAGCGACTTTTGCGCTGATTGAAGCTGGAACGGCCAAAAAAGGCGATGTCTTAGGTATTGCACGCATTGCTGGCATTCAAGGTGCGAAGAAAACCAGCGATTTGATCCCGCTGTGCCACCCGCTGGCTTTAACCCGAATTGCTATTGATTTTGAAGCAGTTCAGGCAGCAAACACGCCGGCTAGTGGCGAAAATAGTGCTATTTCCAGAGAAAATCCTTACATTATCTGCTCCGCCACCGTAGAAACCGTAGGTCAAACCGGCGTAGAAATGGAAGCTCTAACCGCCGTGCAAGTCGCCCTACTCACCATCTACGACATGTGCAAAGCCGTGGACCGAGGCATGACCATGACCGATGTGCGGGTGCTGGAGAAACATGGGGGGAAGTCGGGGAGTTATGTGAATCCGTGAAGATATTCTGAGATTGTTTTTGTCATTTCAACGGAAATATTCACCTGTTGTATATATGCAAATTGTGTCTTAGGTGTAACAAATATACAAATTGCGACAATTACAATGTGATTTTTATCACTTTATTGTTACTTCTATGCACAAATTAACTGTTTTACAGCGCTACGGACGAATCGCTACACAATTAGCGACATTGGGCGCAATAAGCGTATCTGGCTTTGCGTTTGCTCAAAACAATACCGTAGTAGCAGTACCTGCAAGTATTCCTTTAGGGTCTTTTGCTGAAATTGGCGTGTTGGGTAGCACTTATGGCACGGGTGTTTTTGCTGCTGGTAGCTTCATGGATGACAATTTCGGTATCCGCTTTGCTGCGGATTCTGCAGGCAAGTCTGAGCATTTATTGGGTGCTTTAGGTATTTCAGTGAACAACCAAGGCTATTTAGTCGTGGGCGGATCCAGCGGTAAAGAGCCTATTTCTGGATTTGATACCAAAATCAATGGCAGCAGTGCTTTTTTGCGTTTAGATTTGACCAATCTGACACCAGTCATGCGTAAAGTATTCGTTGAAGTCATCAACAAAAAAGCCGATGGCAAAACGCTGTCCGTCGCGGACGCACCATTCACCACAGTCAGTACGCAAGACTTGGGCAGCGTGATTCGAACAACCACTGTCAATGGCGTGGTTCGTACGACTATCTCATTCAGTGGTGGCAATTCAAACAGCGTCAGCCTAGGTGGAGAAGCCAATGTGGGCAACGATGGTGTTTTGACCATCAAACTTTACCACGTGCGCAACGACAAAGGCGGAGATACAAGCAGCAAAACCCATGCCTGGGCTGGCTATAAGCATTATTACCCACAGCACAATGCCAACAGCAGCATAGGCGCTGATACTGCTGGCCGCTTGACTGTTCAAGCTGAAAAAGCTATCGATGGCACAGGTTTGGGTATCAACTTGGCTGGCTTTAAAAACACCAAGGGCGCGAAAGATTATGGCGTTCTTTTTGGCTTGAACTACACATTTGGCGGCAACACCCCAAATGTGGGTAAGCGCCCTGACAGCAATTCAATGCAATTAGCCGAAACACTCAAGAGCTTCAGCACAGTGTCGGAACATGCTGTACGTAATATTGAAGGCCTAGGCAAAATCGTCAAGACCGTTGAAACCATCAGTTCCGAAAAAGTCAATGATGTCGTAAAGCCAAACCCAAACACTGCTCCGACTGCATTGAGCTTAGCCGTGTTGTTAAGTCTCACAGCAGATATGACGGCATCTAATCAGGCGGTTGGTAAAATTTCTTGTGTTGATTACTCACCTAGCGGCGCACAAAACACCTGCTCGTTCAGTGGTGGTAGCACAAATTTTGCGGTAGCAGCCGACGGCACAGTGACATATATCAGTGGTAGTGTTGCCAAGACGGCAAGTGCAAGTCTCATCACACCGAAAGTTGCGCGTACCCAAGAACCTACTCTCTTGGAGGGTAGCTACAGTGTGCCCGTCGTGGCAACTGATGCTGCTGGGTTGACATACAATGGCACGGTCTCAGTGGTGGTTGGCGCTCAACGCACTGTACCAAAGTTTGGAATAAACACTTCAACTTTGTCGGGACGCTGCGTTCAGACAGCTCCAGTTAGCGAACAATTGACATACAGCTCACCCTCAACAGGTGCGGTAACTTGGACCAGCAATAACCCTACAGAGGTAAGCGTAAGCTCCTCGGGATTGGTCACCATAAACGTGGTTAATGCTTGGGCGATTATCACTGCTACCCAGGCTGCGACATCGACTTACAAAGAAACTAGCGCCACCATACTTATTGGTTGCGACTAAAAACCGTTCGCATTTTAATAAACAAAACAAACCCCGCATATTTAAAGCTATGCGGGGTTTAATTGGTTTCTAGCAAATAATTAACGTGAACATAGTCGTGCAACGTCGGGCTTACTTTCTAGCCAAAATCTCGCTCAAAGCCACCCCCGTGTGCGTTCTCAGCTCAACCACGCCTTCAGGCGTCGTGGCAGCTACCACCTGACCGCCGGCTTTACCACCGTCAGGGCCTAAGTCAATCACCCAGTCGGCTTCGGCGATCACGTCCAAGTCGTGCTCAATCACCACCACGCTGTGGCCACCATTGACCAGGCGGTGTAGGACGTGGATGAGTTTTTCAACGTCTGCCATGTGCAGGCCTACCGTTGGCTCGTCCAACACATAAAGGGTGTGCGGTGGTTTTTGGCCACGGCGGGTGATGTCGTCGCGCACCTTGCTCAGTTCTGTCACCAGCTTGATGCGCTGCGCCTCACCGCCACTGAGCGTGGGTGAAGGCTGGCCCAGCGTCAAATAGCCCAGCCCCACGTCTTTGAGCAGTTGCAGCGGGTGGCTGATGTTGGGCATGGCGGCGAAGAAATCGACGGCTTCGTCCACTTCCATCTGCAGCACGTCGCCAATGCTTTTGCCGCGCCAGGTGACGGCCAATGTCTCGGGGTTGAAGCGGGCACCGTGGCAGACCTCGCATTTGACCTTCACATCGGGCAAAAAGCTCATGGCGATGGTGCGGATGCCCTGGCCGTCGCAGCCGGAACAGCGACCATCGCCGGCGTTGAAGCTGAAACGCCCAGCGGCGTAACCGCGCGCCTTGGCTTCCAGCGTTTCGGCAAACAGCTTGCGGATGGTGTCCCAAAAGCCGATGTAGGTGGCGGGGCAACTGCGTGGGGTTTTGCCGATGGGGGTTTGGTCGACTTCCAGCACCCGATCGACGGTCGAATAACCTGAAACATCTGCGCAACCGACCCAGACCGGATGTTTACCAGCGGCTGCGGCATCGCGCCCCGCTTTGGTGGCCTGCTGCGCAACGGCGGCGTGGACGTTGGTCAGCATCACCTCGCGCGCCAGGGTGGATTTGCCGGAGCCGGAGACGCCGGTAATGGCAACCAGGCGCTGCAGCGGAATCTGTACGTTGACGTTTTGCAGGTTGTGCATGGTTGCGCCCTGCACGTTAATCCAAGCTTGAGTTTCAATGTGTTCGACGACGCGACGTTTTTGCAACGGGTGCTTGATGGCATGCATCAGGTAGCGGCCGGTTTGCGAGTCGGCGGCCTGCATCACATCGTCGACTGTGCCCTCGGCTACCAGACGGCCACCGCGCTTGCCGGCGCTGGGGCCGATGTCGATGATGTGGGAAGCCGCGCGTATGGTGTCCACGTCGTGCTCCACCACCACCAGCGTGTTGCCTTTGTCGCCCAGTTTGTGCAGGGCACGCAGCAAAATCTGGTTGTCGCGGGCGTGCAGGCCGATGGTGGGCTCGTCCAGCACGTAGCAGACCCCTTGCAGGTTGCTGCCCAACTGCGCGGCCAGGCGGATACGCTGCGCCTCGCCACCGCTGAGGGTGGGCGCGCCACGGTCGAGGGTGAGGTAGCCCAGCCCGACTTCTTCCAGAAACTCCAGCCGACCCTTGATCTCGGGGATCAAATCGCGGGCGATGTCCATTTCACGCTGGCTCAGACGGTTGACGACTTGCAGTTGGGCGACCCATGCATGGATATCGGTCACGCTGAGCGCGGCAATGTCGGTGATGCCAACACCGTCTATGTGGCCTTCTTTGTTATCGGAATAAGCACCAAACTTCACAGCACGCGCCATCAAATTCAGGCGTGTCCCGCTACAGCTGGCGCAGGCATGGGTGGTGACATCGTCGGCATCCGGCTCGGCAAAGGTTTGCTCACGGCCGCCGTTGTCCTCTTTGACCGAGTCGTCAAACACCTTGCGCTGGTCTTTGGTGAGCTGCACGCCGGTGCCGACGCAATCGGGG
>JAAFJF010000040.1 GCA_013298815.1 Polaromonas sp.
ACGATACGACCAATACGCTCTTTTTTGCCGCGCACAGGGTTGTAAATGGTGTCGCCTTTTTGCAAGACGCCAGAGTAAACGCGCACGAAAGTCAACTGACCCACAAACGGATCGGTCATCAATTTAAACGCTAAAGCAGAGAACTTCTCGCTGTCGTCGGCTTTACGTACAACTGGTGCGTCGTCTTCGTCGATGCCGTTGACAGGCGGAATGTCAATCGGTGAAGGCATAAAGTCCAACACAGCGTCCAACATACGCTGCACGCCTTTGTTTTTAAACGCTGTGCCGCACAACATAGGCTGGATTTCGCTGGCGATGGTACGCTTGCGAATACCGTCCATGATTTCAGCTTCAGTCAAATCACCTTCTTCGAGGTACTTGTTCATGTACTCCTCAGAAGCCTCAGCTGCAGCCTCAACCATTTTCTCGCGCCACTCTTTGGCGTTAGCCAACAAATCAGCTGGAATCTCTTCGTAGGCGAATTTCATACCTTGTGAAGCTTCGTCCCAAATGATGGCCTTCATCTTGATCAGGTCAATCACGCCTGTGAAGTTTTCTTCAGCGCCGATTGGCAAGACGATTGGCACTGGAGATGCTTTCAAGCGCAGCTTCATGCCTTCAACAACTTTGTAGAAGTTGGCACCAGTACGGTCCATCTTGTTCACGAATGCCAAACGTGGCACTTTGTACTTGTTAGCCTGACGCCACACGGTTTCAGACTGTGGCTGCACGCCACCCACAGCACAGTAAACCATCACAGCACCGTCCAACACGCGCATTGAACGCTCAACTTCAATCGTGAAGTCAACGTGGCCAGGGGTGTCGATGATGTTGATGCGGTGGTCTAGACGTGAACCATCCATGCCTTTCCAGAAACAGGTCGTTGCAGCAGAAGTAATCGTGATACCACGCTCTTGCTCTTGCTCCATCCAGTCCATGGTGGCAGCACCGTCGTGAACTTCACCAATTTTGTGGTTCACGCCAGTGTAAAAAAGTACGCGCTCAGTCGTTGTGGTTTTACCAGCATCAATGTGCGCTGAAATACCAATATTACGATAGCGCTCGATAGGGGTTACGCGAGCCATAATTTTTTCCTTTGTTGCTCTAAATTCAAATAACTACCCGCTAACGAAGCGGCGTAGCGAGAAGGCTTTAGGCTAGGCGAGAGCTCGATGACAGTGTAAAAAACACGGCAAGAGCTCTCAACGACGCATAAAGTCTTCGCAGTAGCCGCTCTTTAGAAGCGGAAGTGAGAGAAGGCTTTGTTAGCCTCTGCCATGCGGTGAACTTCGTCACGCTTCTTCATCGCGCCGCCACGACCTTCGGTCGCTTCGATCATCTCGTTTGCCAAGCGCAAAGCCATGGACTTTTCACCACGCTTTTTAGCGGCTTCTTTGAGCCAACGCATAGACAAAGCCAAGCGACGTACTGGGCGCACTTCAACTGGCACTTGGTAGTTTGCACCACCAACGCGGCGAGATTTCACCTCAACCATTGGCTTGATGTTGTTGATGGCGATTGCAAATGCCTCAACGGGGTCTTTGCCACCAGATTTTTTCTCAATAAAGTCCAGGGCACCGTAAACGATGCGCTCTGCGACTGCTTTTTTCCCGCCTTGCATGATCACGTTCATGAATTTGGCGAGTTCGATGTTGCCGTATTTAGGATCAGGCAGAATTTCACGTTTAGGGACTTCGCGACGACGTGGCATGGTTTCACCTCTTATATCTTGCTTCAGTGGACACGAACTTTTCGCATCGATAGGTCATCAGACCTCACTTACTCGATTCGCCCCCGACATTGGGAGTTGGAATCACTACGCTGTCTTGTTTGCGCCACGCAAACTACAGCACCGAAATACATTTGCTAATTGCTTAGCTAATTATTTTGCCAATTACTTAGCTTTTGGACGCTTTGCACCGTACTTGGAGCGTGACTGCTTGCGATCTTTCACGCCTTGCAAATCGAGCGAGCCACGAACGATGTGGTAACGCACACCTGGCAAGTCTTTGACACGACCGCCACGAACCAGCACAACGCTGTGTTCTTGCAAGTTGTGACCTTCGCCACCGATGTATGAAATTACCTCAAAACCGTTGGTCAAGCGCACTTTGGCAACTTTACGCAAAGCGGAGTTAGGCTTCTTTGGTGTGGTGGTGTACACACGTGTACACACGCCACGGCGTTGTGGTGAGTTCTGCATAGCAGGACTCTTGGATTTGACGGTTTCGACCTCGCGTCCTTGTCGAATTAACTGATTAATGGTTGGCACTGCAACATCCTAAAAATAAAAACGTTCCTAAACGTGTGAATAAACGACCTTCTTCGCTAGAGTTTCGTGAATCTATGAAGACGGCTTCCCCTTCGGCAAATTCCGAAAAGCCTTCTAGTATAGCAGTTTTCATGAATTTGTCGCGTTTTACTTGATCCACAAGCGTAGCGCGTCCCACGCCCTGCCTAGGAAGCCCGCCTGAGCTACGCCTTCTAAAGCGAAAAGTGGGACGTCCAGCATCGGCTGATCGCCCACGGACACCTTCAAAACAGCCGCTTGCTGACCTTTAACCAGTGGAGCCAGCAGCGGGTCTGCTCTTGAGATACTGGTTTTCAATCGGGTCGCACTGCCTACAGGCAGTGCGACAACAATGGCGTCAGAACGGCCAAGTTTGGCTGTGTTTTCAACACCCTTCCATACTTTTGGAGTCACCACAGCTTGGCCAGCGTCGAATAACTTCACAGCCTCAAAGGCGGTATAGCCCCAGTTAAGAAGCTTTTGCGCTTCATTCGCTCGGTCGTTTTCGCTGGCCGTACCTAAAACAATAGCAATCAAGCGACGTGGTCCAGGTGCCGCACTTGCACCTGAGCCAGCACCCAAGCCAGCAAAATCGCGCTTGGCCGTTGCAATCAAACAATAACCTGCGGCATCGGTGTGACCTGTTTTTAGACCATCGACCGTGGGGTCGCGAAAAAGCAACAAGTTACGGTTGCTGTCGTTCGAGCTTGGCGTGCCTTGGTAGCGGTATTTTTTGAGGGCGTAATAGCTGGTGTATTGCGGAAAATCTGCCATTAAGCGGGTGGCTAAGATGCTCAAATCACGCGCGGTGGTGGTGTGGCCAGCTTCGGTCAAGCCTTCAGGGTTTTTGTAGCCGGTGTTTTTCATGCCCAGCACTTTGGCCTGCTCGTTCATGAGTTGCACAAAGCGCTCAACGCTGCCGCCCACGCCTTCAGCAAGGGCTGTTGTTGCGTCGTTACCGGATTGAACAATCATGCCCTTGATCAAATCTTCCACGGGCACTTGCATGGTGGGATCTATAAACATACGCGAGCCGGGCATTTTCCAAGCGCGGGTACTGACCGGCAGCGTCTGCTTCAGGTCGATTTTCTTGGCTTTGAGGGCATCAAACACCAAATAGGCCGTCATCAGCTTGGTCAGAGAAGCTGGCTCTATCGCGGAATCAACGTTTTTGGCAGCCAAGATTTGGTTAGCCGTCACGTCAAGCAACAAGTAAGACTTGGCGGCGACCTCTGGCGCAGCTAACAGGGGTTGCGATTGCGCATGCGCTGCAAAGCTGAGGTGCAAACCAGCGAATAAACTGACCACAGTCATCGCATTTGCTAGTGTCTTTTTAAGTAGATGGGATAAATTTTTCATGAAAAGCGCGAAATCAAGTACAAACAAATACAGGTGAAATAATTTTTGCTATTAATTAAATAGCTACTTAGGCAGCAAATACGCTGGATACAGGCATATTTGAGGGTCAAAATTTGATTTTTAACCTCTTTTAGCGCCCCACACTGTCCGGCAGCCGCAACCGCTCGACAACTTTGCCATTTTTCAGGTGCGACTCAACAATGTCGTCAATGTCGTGGTTGTCCACAAAGCTATACCACACGCCCTCTGGGTAAACCACAGCCACGGGGCCGCCCGCGCAGCGGTCTAGGCAGCCTGCTTTGTTGACACGAACTTGGCCTTTGCCGCTCAAATCAGCTTGCTTGACCAACATTTTGCAGCGGTCGAAACCTTCTAACGCATGGTGACGGGAGCAGCTGTCTTCGCCATTTTTACGCTCATTGGTGCAAAAAAAGATATGGCGTTCGTAGTAGGGCTTGTCAGAGGTGTTATCAGCAGTCATGTGTAGGGGATGTGTTTGAGAAGAATGTCGTATTCTAGTTAGCGCAGCCAGCAAACTGGCGCAAATTGACGCTTAATTGACATTTGGTTTCGAAATTCGAGCCATCACGTACGCCACAGCAGCAAACGGCCAAAGCCAACCCAACCACTGCACCACCCCATGAAAACGAATGAACCTGCCCTGCTCCCAAGTTTGCAGTGTTTGCGCAAAATAGGGATTGGCGGGTGCTAGATTAAGCATGAACAGCTGCACCACCAAAGCCAAAAGCAGCACGGCGATGCAGCTTCGAGCTGACAGAACCAAGCACAACACACCAGCCACCACTGTGCCCAATAAGCCCAGTTTGACTGGCAAAGTGAGCCACGCCAAGGCATGCTCAGGACCATAGCTTAAACCCGCTGAAATGACTGACACCAATACCGATATAGCCATAGCCGCCATCAAAAATACAACGCGTTGAAAAGTTGAACGCAAAATGGAATAGGCTAGCAACACAGGTATCAGCGCGCCCAGCAGCACGCACAGCAGCTCAGCGCCAGGTAAAAGTGGCTGCAACTCTATGGTGCGCATAGGTAACCACTCTAAAAACGGCGTGTCTGACAGGGCTTCGCCCAAGGCAGCCTCCACCCGCTCTAGCACCTGTCCCAGCCCCAAAGGCACGGCTGCAGGGAAAATCACCGCAATCGGCCACAGCGCCAGCAACACCAAACCACCGCGCGCTTGGGGCACAAACCATGTTCGCCGAAAATGACTCCAGCGGTCTATCGCTCCTACCTTTTCAAGAAGCCAAGCACTCAGACCGCCCAACCACCCCCCCAATGCGTTGAGCCATAAATCGACATTCGATGCCACACGTGAAGGCAAATAGTTTTGCAGCCCCTCCAAACACATCGACAGCGTGAAAACCAGCATAGTGACGCCCAAAACAGCAAATCGGCCATGCCCAGTACGCAGTGCGGTCAAAACACCTAAAAACCCCAAGGGCACATAGCCTGCAATGTTGATACCTACGTCAAACCCAGTCCAGTACCGGGGCAAAGGCTGCGTGAGATATGCCCACGGGTAAATGCCTTGGTTGCGCCAAGTATCAAACGGGTACAAACTGGCGTAAATAACCAAAGCTATGTACGCCAAGGTTAGTGGCCAAGCTGCAGTTTTTTTGTGGCTTGGCATGTGAGCGTTAGCTTAAAACGGTTTAACGACGACCAAAATCACCGCCACCAACAAAAGCACCACTGGTACCTCGTTGTACCAGCGAAACCACACATGGCTGCGCTTGGACGTATTGTTTTCAAGCTTCTTCAGCAAGCTAGCGCAGCTGTGGGTGTACCCAATCGCCAAAAAAACCACCGCCAACTTGGCATGCATCCAATATTGCCCCGTCCCGCGGCCAATGCCATACACCAGCCATAACCACAGCCCCAAAATGACCGCTGGGATAGACAACAAGTTGGTAAAACGGTACAGCTTGCGCGCCATCAACAGCAACCGTGCGCGTTCGGCAACCGAATCCGCTGGTACCAGTGCCAGATTCACGAAAATGCGCGGCAAGTAAAACAAACCAGCAAACCAACTGGCGACGAAGACGATGTGCAGAGCTTTGATCCAGAGCATGTTTACTTACTTAGTTAGGTGTTCAAAAAAACGGGTTCGTCCATCGCAGCATCTTCTAAATGCTGCGCGTCGTTCCAACCTACCAACGTGAAGCCATCTGGCGTCCACAGCAGACGATTAATCACCGCATTGCCTAGCGACCATGTGCGAGGCGCTTGAATGCCCTGCCCCGTGGCAGCGCGATACAGCACATCCATCACCCCGCCGTGTGCAACCAATGTAATCTGCTCGCCCGGATGACGTGCTGCCAAAGCCTGTGAAGCTTTCAAAATGCGCTCTGTGAACTGCGTCAATGACTCACCGCCTTCAGGGCAAAAATGGGGGTCGCGCTGACGCCAACGCAATGATTGGTCGGGCCAGAGTTGCGCGATTTCATCAAACGTTTTGCCTTCAAACACGCCAAATCCGCGCTCACGCAGACCTTCGTCAGACACAACTGGCACGTTGATAGCTTGCGAAATAGACAGAGCCGTGTCATACGCACGCCACAAGTCGCTGCTGTAAATCGCTCTAATAGGCTCTTGTGTCTGGCTTTTAGCCAATGCTGCACCCAAACGCTGGGCTTGTTGACGACCCTTGTCGTTCAAACCAATGTCCAGTTTGCCCTGAATACGCGTGTCCACGTTCCACGCGGTTTCGCCGTGGCGGATGGCCAGCACACGGGTAGGCTCCGTGTGTTTGAAGTTTTCTCTGGTCGGTTGCGCGTGGCTCATAGGCTGACCACCTGCAAACTTGGCATTGATTGAGTTAACGGGGTGGCAAATGAAGCCGCTGGGAACTCTTCCGCATCAAAAGCTTTGTCGCCCTCTGGGTCGGCGATGCCTGTCGCCTTCAGCCCTTTAAAGTCAAACTTGCCGCCATCCATCAAGTGCGACGGCACCACGTTTTGCAGCGCGCTGAACATGTTTTCAATCCTTCCGGGGTACTTGGTTTGCCACTCGCGCAGCATGTTACCGACTTGGACTCGCTGCAGGTTTTGCTGGCTGCCGCACAACGTGCACGGAATGATGGGGAATTGCTGCTGCGCCGCCCAGCGCACGATGTCTTTCTCGTTCACATACGCCATCGGGCGGATGACGATGTGTTTACCCGAATCGCTGACCAATTTGGGCGGCATGCCTTTGAGCCGACCGCCAAAAAACATGTTCAAAAAGAAGGTTTGCAGCATGTCGTCACGGTGGTGACCCAAGGCGATTTTGGTCGCGCCCAGCTCTTCGGCCACGCGGTACAAAATGCCCCGACGCAGGCGGCTGCACAGGCTGCACATGGTTTTACCTTCAGGAATCACGCGTTTGACGATGGAATACGTGTCTTGATTCTCAATATGAAACGGCACACCCAGCTTTTTCAGGTAATCGGGCAAGATGTGCTCAGGGAAACCGGGTTGCTTTTGGTCCAGATTCACGGCAATCAAGTCGAAATGAATCGGTGCACGTTGCTGCATTTTGAGCAATATATCCAACATCGCGTAGCTGTCTTTGCCGCCTGAGACGCAAACCATCACCTTGTCGCCAGCTTCAATCATGTTGAAGTCCACAATCGCTTGGCCGACGTTGCGGCACAGGCGTTTTTCTAGCTTTTGTGACTCAAGCTCGATTTTGCGTTCTGCTTTTTTATCGACGACTACTTCGTCATCTACCCATACTGCGCTCATAAATTACTCCAAAAATCTTGCTTTTAACCCGTCATTCCCGCGAAGGCGGGAATCCATAACCCGCCAACATGGATTCCCGCCTTCGCGGGAATGACAAGTCTGTTGGCTTGGTTCAAACTACCACTGCCCTGTTTCAATGCGAATCGCCACTTCGCAGTCGTCAAATATCTCTAATTTCGCTATTTTCACCCGCACGCCCAGCACGCCAGGCAGCTGCATCAGGCGGTGGCTGAGTTTGCCGATCAGGCTTTCCAATAAGTTCACGTGCTCTGCCGTGCATTCCGCGATGATGATGGCGCGGACTTTACGGTAGTCCAAAACATGGTTGATGTCGTCGTCACCTGGTAGCAGCGGCTGCAAGCCCTGATTCAACTCCGCATCAACCTGAATCGGTTGCGGATCGCGCTTTTCGTGCTCCAAAATGCCCAAATTGGCATCAAACCGCAAGCCGGTGAGCGTCAATATTTGCTGGCCGCTGGTGTGAACCGAAGAATTTGCAATCATTTAGGGGTATCCATCAAAGAGAAATCGCGTTCAAAACGCATCAAATGCTGGCCACCATCCACCAGCAGCGTCGTGCCGGTGATAGAGCGGTTTTCCAGTGCAAAACGCACGGTATCTGCCACATCTTGCGCGGTGGACGAGCGCCCCAAAGGTGATATTTTGTGCAACTCTTGAAACTTTTCGTCGCTGATCATGTGGCTGGTCAGCGTCAGCCCTGGAGCGACGCCGATAACGCGGACCAAAGGCGCAAGCTCCATCGCCAGCATCGTATTGGCGGCTTCCAAAGCGGCTTTGCTCAGGGTGTAGCTGAAAAAATCTGGGTTTTGGTTCCAGAGTTTTTGGTCTAGCAGGTTTACTACCGCACCTTGCACGGCGCTCTCGCCGGACTTTTGACGGTGAGACACATGCTCATGCAACGCCTGCGACAGCAAAATCGCCGCGCCCGTGTTGGTCGCCAAGTGCTTTTGCATCGCGCCATAGCTGAAGGTGGACGCAGCATCGTGCTCAAAAATCGCGGCGCTGTTGACCACAGCATCAACGCGACCGAAGTGAGCAATCACCTGAGGCAGCAAAGCGCGAACGGCGGCTTCATCGCTCAAATCGCACTGAAATTTAGTGTGATTTGAGTGATTTAAGCCATTTTCACCCTCTTTTACAGCTCTAGCCGGCGTATTTACTGCCAAATCAGCTATCGTATTAATAGCGTCTTGTTCACTCGTATGATAATGCACAGCCACCCGCCAGCCGTGTTTAGCAAGCGTCAACGCGATCTCACGCCCCAGCCGTTTGGCGGAGCCGGTGACTAAAACCACGGGGCCAATGACCGGTTGAACGAGAAGTTGAATGGGAGAGGATGACATGCGGGACAATATGATCTGTTTTAAATCAGTTTTGAAAATAGCTTCCATTTTAACGATGCCCTCCGCTTCAGCACCATCCATCCTGCAAACCCACATAAAAACCGCCATCCAAACCAACGGGGGCTGGTTGCCGTTTGACCGTTTCATGGAACTGGCACTCTATGCGCCCGGTTTGGGCTACTACGCCAACGATTTGCGGAAATTTGGACTTTTCCCGACCGAAGACGTCGTTTCTGGCAGCGACTTTGTTACCGCTCCTGAGTTAACCCCGCTCTTCGGTCAAACCCTAGCTAAACAAATCGCCCAAGCCCTGCAACACACCCAAACGACTGAGATTTGGGAGTTTGGCGCGGGCTCTGGGGCGCTGGCTTTGCAATTGCTAAGCAGCTTGGAGCAGCTTGGCCAGCCCGTCACCCGTTACACGATTGTGGATTTGTCCGGCTCGCTGCGGCAGCGTCAGCAGGAAACGCTGCTGATTTTTGGCGACAAAGTGCAGTGGGCAAACGCGCTGCCCGACGCGATGCAAGGCGTTGTCGTTGGCAACGAGGTGCTGGACGCGATGCCCGTCAAGCTGCTGGCGCGTGTGAAAGGCAACTGGTACGAACGCGGCGTGATTGTTAAATCAGAGCATGAATTTGACTGGCAAGACCGCCCAACCGAGCTGCGTCCACCGCTAGACATCCTGGGTGAACACGACTATGTAACCGAAATTCATCCCCAAGCCGAGGCGTTTATGCGGACGTTGACGCATAAATTAAACGCAAGTCAGCAAGGCGGCGCGGCGTTTTTCATCGACTATGGCTTTCCCGAGGCGGAATACTTCCACCCGCAGCGGCATATGGGCACAGTCATGTGCCACCAAGGCCACAAGGCTGACGGCGACCCGCTGGCGCAGGTCGGGCGAAAGGACATCACCGCTCACGTTAACTTCACCGGCGTGGCGGTGGCGGCACAGGGAGATGAAGAGGAAGTGGGCTTATCAACGTTGGGCTATGCCAGCCAAGGGCGGTTTTTGCTGAATTGCGGCTTACATGTGGCCTTAGAAGACGCAGATTTACCCAACCGAGCCAACGCCATGAAGCTCATCAACGAGCATGAAATGGGTGAATTGTTCAAGGTCATCGGCTTTTGCACGGGCGAGCCGTGGGATGCCATGGGCTTCAGCGCGGGTGACAGAACCCACACTTTATAAAGAGCTTGCCATGATGTTTCGTTGGGTTTTCTTCGCCATTCTTGCCGTGCTGGTCATCAGTTGGCTGTTTTCTATGCGCCTACCTTGGCTAGAAAAGCTGGGTTTGACCAAATTGAACAGCAATTTAACGTTTCGCGCTTTTGGGAAGGTGAGGAACATCCCGGTTACCTACGTGGTTCTTTTGGCGACTGCGGCGTATTTAGTGGTTGCTTTGCTGTATAAATAGCGACAAACTTCAAGAGACAATTTAAGAGACAACATGACTGACTTTGCCCCGCCCACCTCCGTTTTTGCCACACTAACAGGCTTGAAAGCCTGCGTCGACTTGGGCGGCACCAAAGTGGCCGTGACGCTGGCCAACAGCTCAGGTTTACATGCCAAACGCGTTGAACCAACCGCCAAAGAGGGGCAAAACGACGCGTTGGCACTGCAAATCATCCGCATGATTGGCGAAAGCTGTGTTGAAGCGGGTTTCAAAGTACAAGACATTGACGGCGTGGGCGTCTCCAGCTGCGGGCCGTTTGTGTTGAACAAAGGTATGGTCGAGCTGGCCGCGCCCAACATTTGCGGCGGCATGGCGGGCAAGGCGCGGGGGCTGCCAAACGAGTGGCAAACCGCCCTTTTGGAAACCCCGCTGCGAGCGCACTTCCCCCACGTTCGTCACATTCGGGTGGAAAACGACGGCATTGGCGCTTTGGAGGCCGAACGTCGCTGGGGTGCGCTGCAAAACCACGGCAAACCGCTGGCCAGCTGCGCCTATGTGACTTGGAGCACCGGCATTGGTACTGGCCTGTGCGTAGACGGCCATGTGTTGCGCGGCAAAAACGGCAACGCCGGCCACGCAGGACACATGTTTGTAAGCACTAACAATGATGCGTTGTGCGGCTGCGGCAACATGGGTGATTTGGAAGGATTGGTCGCAGGCAACGCCATTCCACGGCGCTTTGCAGATCAAGGATTTACCGATGCCGCTACTCTTTTAATAGCTGCTCAGGCAGGTAATACGCCGGCTACAGCCATAATTGATGCTCTGTGCGACGATATGGGTCGTGCCATGTACAACCTGATCGTGACGCTGGACCTAGAACGCATCAGCATAGGCGGCAGCGTGTTTTGGCACCACCGCGAGTATCTCTTACCCAAGCTCCAAGCTGTCGTCCACGGCAAAATGCCAGCGCTTACAGCGACTTGTGAGCTCGTGCCTGCGGGGTTGGGGAACCAAGTGGGCGATTGGGGCGCTCTGGCGTTGGTGGCTTGAATCGTGTCTAAAACGTGATTTAGAGCTTCAACTGCCCGCCCAACCAGCTTCTTCGCACGCCCACCAGAGTCTGCAAATTCAAACCTTTCATGACTGGCCAAGTCGAACTCATCGCCATCAATCTATCTCGAAACCACGGCAGCACGGTTAAATCGCTTTGAAACAACGGGGTTAGCAAGCGGCTGGCTTGGCTGTAAAAGTGCAAATGGCCTTTGCGGGCTTGTGTGTAGGTGGCCAAAGCAGCGGGAATGCTATCTGAGTTGGTGAGACTTTCAGCCAGAGCCACGGCATCTAACAGCGCTAAATTGGTACCCTGCCCGAGCTGCGGACTGGTGGCGTGGGCGGCGTCACCAATGATGACTGCGCTATCCCTATCCCCCTCGGTGTGGTAGCGCGGCATGACGATGTCGTGGTAGCGTGCCCAAGTTAACTGGTCGATGCTGATAATATTGGCCAGCAGCTCAGCGCAAGCGGGGTTAAGCGCTAGGACGCTGTCTTTCCAGGCTTGCAAGCCGGCTTTGCGCCAATCGTCAAAACGGTCTGCCCGTAAGCTCCAAAACAAGCTGACAACGGGTGTATCACTGTTAGGCGCAAAACCTGTCGGCATGATGCCCAGCATCTGGTTGGCTTGCCTACACCATTGCCACAAGGTTGAGCCATGGTGGCGCTGCGGGTCAGGCAATACCGCCCACACTGCACCCCAAGGGTAAAGCTTGTCTTTGAATTTCAAACCTATCTGCGAGCGCAGTTGCGAGTTTGCGCCGTCTGCAATCACGCGCAAATCGTAGCTTTTCAGCGTATCAAGTTGCGTAAGCTCTTGTCCAGTAACGATTTTTACGCCAGCTTCTGTTGCAGATTTCCACAAGGCATTGAACAATGCGCCACGGTGCAAGCCCACACCAAAGCTGCCCGTTTGCCAGCGTTCGTATTGAATATCCAGCACTTGACGTCCCGTATGGCTGACGCCGCACAAGTTATTCACCCGAGCGCCGTGGGCAAGAATCTCGTCGTAGATGCCCAGTGTGCGCATGGCCGCCAAGCCTGTGGGCTGAATCAAAATGCCTGCGCCCACAGCTTGCGGGGTGACGAATTTTTCAAAAACGGTGACCTGATGACCCGCCCGCGCCAGCAGTGTGGCGCTAGCAAGCCCAGCAAAGCCCGCGCCTATGACGGCAATATGTTGTTGTGTGAGCAAGGTAAAGGGCTTAAAAGTGACGTTGGACTGACTAAATGCTGTGATTTTATATAAACATTCAAAAATCCAATTTTTTATGAGTAAATATGCTCTTAGCCAGCATATTTACTGCCTAAGCAGCTATTATTTATATAGTAAAAAATTTCTCTGTTTGTCTCAAAATCAGTCAAATTACGGGTTTTCCCGCATTTGGCTTAGAAAAATCTCTCTAAAAGCGACACATATCACCCAAGTGACATACAATGCTGCAAAATAGCACGACCGTTCGTTTTTAATGTTTGTGCTGCGAAATGAACCCAAATACGGAGATGCAATGACATCTGTTTCCAAACTGCCGATACGCAAAACTTCTGAGCCCGCCACGGGTTCGGACAACCGCGCCATGCTCAAGGGGCAGCAAACCAAGGCTGCGATTGTGGACGCTGCGATGGGGCTGGCGACGCACCTAGGGCTGGAAGGCCTGAGCATTGGCGTGGTGGCTGAGGTGACGCAGATGAGCAAGTCTGGCGTGTTTGCACACTTTGGCTCGCGGGAGGAGCTGCAGATTTCTGTGGTGCGTGAGTATTTCAACCAGTTTGAGCAAGAGGTGTTTTACCCAGCACTAGAAGCTCCGCGTGGGCTGCCGCGAGTACGGGTGATGTTTGACAACTGGATGCGACTGATGGTGGGAGAGGAACAGGCGGGTTGTATTTTCATCAGCGGTGCGGCGGAGTTTGACGACCGACCTGGCCCGGTGCGCGATGCACTGGCCAGCTCGGTCAAAACCTGGCTAACTGCGGTGCGTCGCGCCATTGCGCAAGCCCGAGAAATGGGACATCTGCCAGCAGATTCTGACGAACACCAAATTGCTTTTGAGCTGCACGGTCTGATTTTGGCGCTGCATTACGAGGCACGGTTTTTGAAAGACGCTGGCTCGTCCGACCGCACCATGGCCGGGTTTAACCACATTTTGGCGAGGCACGGGGTCAAATCGACCTAAAAACCCACCCACTCAAAGTACTTCAGAATTTTTAGACAATTTTTCCCACATTTTTAATTTCAACCATTTTCAAAGCCATTCAAGGAGCTACCGATATGCCAACTTACAACCCACCCTTACGCGACATGCAATTTGTGATGCACGAGCTGCTGAACGTCACTGCTGACCTAAAAACCATCCCCCGCCATGCTGATATTGATGTGGACACCATCAACGCTGTTTTGGAAGAAGGCGGCAAGTTTGCGTCTGAGGTGATTTTTCCGCTCAACATCAGCGGCGACACCGAGGGCTGCACCCATGACAAAGTCACCCATGCGGTAACGACACCGAAAGGCTTCAAAGAGGCGTACCACAAGTACATAGAAGGCGGCTGGGCGGCGCTGAGCTGCGACCCAGAATATGGCGGCCAAGGCCTGCCATTGGTAGTGAACCAGTGCTTTTACGAGATGATGAATTCGTCCAACCAGGCCTGGACCATGTACCCAGGCCTGACACACGGTGCGTATGCCGCTTTGGCCGCGCATGGCACGGACGAGCAAAAGAAAACCTACTTGCACAAAATGACCAGCGGCGAGTGGACCGGCACGATGTGCTTAACCGAGCCACATTGCGGCACCGACCTGGGCTTGATGCGCACCAAAGCCGAGCCGCAGCCAGATGGTAGCTACCGCATCACCGGCAACAAGATTTTCATCAGTGCGGGCGAGCATGACATCACCGAAAACATCATCCACCTTGTGCTGGCACGCCTGCCAGACGCGCCTCCGGGCATCAAGGGGGTGAGTTTATTCATCGTGCCCAAGTTCCGCGTGAATGCAGATGGCACGTTGGGTGAGCGCAATGGCATCTACTGCGGTGGCTTGGAACACAAAATGGGCATCCACGGCAATGCGACGGCGCAAATCGTCATTGACAACGCTTATGGCACGATGGTGGGTGCGCCCAACAAAGGCATGAACGGCATGTTTGTGATGATGAATGCGGCACGTTTGGGCGTTGGCAACCAGTCGCTGGGTTTGACAGAAGTGGCTTACCAAAACGCACTGGCTTACGCCAAAGACCGCATCCAGATGCGCTCACTCTCAGGCGCGAAGGCCAAAGACAAGCCTGCTGACCCTATCATCGTGCACCCCGATGTGCGCAAAATGCTATTGACTGCCAAGGCGTATGCCGAAGGTGGCCGAGCGTTGTCGGTGTTCTGTTCTGTCTTGCTAGACAAAGCGCACTACCACCCAGACGAAAAAACCCGTAAAGACAGCGACGAGATGTTGTCGCTGTTGACGCCCATCGTCAAAGCTTTCATCACTGACAACGGCCACATCGCCACCAACGCCTGCATGCAGGTATTTGGCGGCCACGGCTTCATCAAAGAGTGGGGCATGGAGCAGTATGTGCGCGACAACCGCATCAACATGATTTATGAAGGCACCAACACCATCCAATCGCTAGATTTGCTGGGGCGCAAGATTTTAGGCAACAACGGTGCGACGCTGAAGAAATTTGGCAAGCTGATTGCCGCTTTGGTCGAAGAAGAAGGCGTGAACGAGAAGATGAGTGAGTTCATCAACCCGATTGCATACTTGGGCGACAAAGTGACCAAGTTCACCACCGAAATAGGTTTCAAAGGTTTCCAAAACCCGGACGAAGTGGGCGCAGCAGCCGTGGATTACCTGCGCGTGGTCGGCCACATGGTGTTTGGCTACTTCTGGGCGCGCATGGCGCAGGTGGCGTTGCGTGAAATCGCAGCTGGTAATACCGACCCGTTCTACGTCGCCAAGCTGCAAACCGCACGCTTTTACTTTGCGCGCTTGTTCCCAGAAACGGCATCGCTGATGTTGACAGCGCGTACGGGCAGCAAGGTGTTGTTAGATACAGACGCTGCACTGGCTTAACCCATGTTGCAACGCATGCTATTCGCTGCAGCCGCATTGACCGCCAGCAGTTTTGTTTGCGCCCAAATGTCGCCTGTGGGCACTTGGAACACGATTGACGACAAAACCAAAGAAATCAAGTCCGAAATTGTCATCACTGAGACATCTGGTGCGCTGAACGGCAAGGTCAGCAAACTGCTACGCAAAGACGTCGATCAAAAAGCTGTCTGTAAAGAATGTACTGATGACCGAAAAGACAAACCCTTGGTTGGCCTGGAGATCATTCGGGGCGCAAAAAAGGCCGATGGTAAAGACGTTTGGGAAGACGGCAAGATTTTGGATCCCGAAAACGGCAAAAACTACACGCTGCGCTTGACGCCGATTGAAGGTGGCAAAAAGCTAGAAGTACGAGGCTCTGTGCTTGGCATGGGCCGCACGCAGACCTGGGTTCGTGTGCAATAAATTTATCGAAAGTAAGTCATGTCTCGATTTCAAGTCAAAAAAGTCGCCGTTTTAGGCGCAGGTGTAATGG
Organism: Polaromonas sp.; assembly: GCA_013298815.1. Taxonomy (GTDB): domain Bacteria; phylum Pseudomonadota; class Gammaproteobacteria; order Burkholderiales; family Burkholderiaceae_C; genus Aalborgiella. Next base: position 15,790 of record JAAFJF010000040.1, read on the forward strand.
GTGCGCAAATTGCCGCCCATCTGGTCAATTGCAAAGTGCCCGTCATTTTGTTTGATTTGCCAGCCAAGGAAGGCCCGAAAAACGGTATCGTCACCAAAGCGATTGAGGGTTTGAAAAAGCTCAAACCCGCACCATTGGGCGTGCCAGAAGATGCGGCGTTGATCCAAGCGGCCAACTACGAAGAGCACATGGAGTTGCTCAGAGGTTGCGACCTCATCATCGAAGCCATTGCCGAACGCATGGACTGGAAGACTGACCTCTACCACAAGATTGCGCCCTTCATCGCTGAAGGGGCGATTGTGGCGAGCAACACTTCGGGTTTGAGCATCACCAAACTGTCTGAAGCGCTGCCTGGAACCATCAAGCCGCGCTTTTGCGGCATCCACTTCTTCAACCCACCGCGCTATATGTACCTGGTGGAGCTGATTAACACGCCGACCACGCAATCGCAGATATTGGACGACTTAGAAACCTTCGTCACCAGCGGCTTGGGCAAAGGCGTAGTGCGGGCACACGACACACCTAACTTCATCGCCAACCGAGTCGGCATCGCCGGCATGTTGGCGACCATGAAGCAGGTGGAAAACTTTGGTTTGAGCTACGACGTGGTGGACGATTTGACCGGCAAGAAGCTGGGCCGCGCCAGCTCGGGTACCTTCCGCACGGCTGACGTGGTGGGTTTGGACACCATGACGCACGTTATCAAAACGCTGCAAGACAATTTAAATATCGAAACTGATCCGTTCTACGGCAACTTTGCAACACCCGCCGTACTAACCAAGTTGCTAGAACTGGGCAATCTAGGTCAAAAAACAGGTGCTGGTTTTTATAAAAAAGCAGGCCGTGACATTTTGCGTTTTGACGCCGATGAACAGGATTACGTGCCCAGCGGCAAAAAGGCCGATGAAGTGGTCGGGCGTATGCTCAAAAAACCAGCCGCCGAGCGCTTGAAGCTGTTGCGCAATGCAGAAGGTGCCGAACCGCGCTTTTTGTGGGCCCTCATCCGCGACCAACTGCACTATGCCGCCGTGCATTTGCAGACCGTGGCAGAAACCGCACGCGACATCGACCTAGCCCTGCGCTGGGGCTTTGGCATGAAACAAGGCCCTTTTGAACTGTGGCAGGAGGCTGGCTGGTTGAACGTTGCTAATATGATCAAGGAAGACATTGATGCTGGCAAAGCGCTGTGCAAAGAGCCGCTGCCGGAATGGGTGTTCAAAGGCCCGGTCGCAGAAGCGGGTGGTGTGCACACCCCTGCAGGCTCATGGAGTGCATCAAGTGGCAAGTTTATTGCACGCCGCAATTTGCCGGTCTATGCGCGCCAGTATTTCCCTGAAGATGTTGCGGGCTCACTCACGGTCAAAGCAGAAACTGCAGGCAAAACGGTGCATGAAGACGATGCGATTCGCTTATGGACGCTGGACAACGACATTTTGATCGCCAGCATCAAAACCAAAATGCACGCCATCAGCCCAGATGTGGCCGAAGGGCTGAGTTTGGCCGTGGACATGGCGGAGAAGGATTACCAGGGTTTGGTGATTTGGTCACCCGACGAGATGTTCTCTGCTGGCGCGGATTTGCAAGCCATGCTGCCGGCCTTCATGATGGCGGGTGTGGGAGCGATCAACGAGGTTGAGCATGAGCTGCAAAAAGTCATGCTCAAGCTGCGCTACGCCAGTGTGCCCACGGTGTCTGCCGTGCGCGGCTTGGCGTTGGGCGGTGGCTGTGAGATGGCGGTGTATTCTGCCAAACGCGTTGCGGCGATGGAAAGCTACATTGGCTTGGTGGAAGTGGGTGTTGGATTGGTGCCTGGTGCGGGCGGATTGGCTTATATTGCGCGCCGTGCGGCAGAAGCGGCATCGACCAGCACCAACAAAGACATTGTGCCGTTTTTGACCGAAGGCTTCACCGCTGCAGCTATGGCTAAGGTGGGCACCAGTGCGATTGAGTCGCGCAAAATCGGCTACTTGCTGGACACCGATGTTATTGTCCCCAACAAAGACGATCTACTGTTTGTGGCTATCAACGAAGCCAAAGCTTTGTTCAAAAGCGGCTACCGCGCACCGCACAAGCGTACGTTTGCAGTGGCTGGGCGCAACGGTATTGCAACTATCAAGGGCTCCTTGGTCAATATGCGTGATGGTGGCTTCATCAGTGCGCATGATTTCCACATTGCATCGCTGATTGCCAATGTGGTTTGTGGTGGCGATGTTGATGCGGGCACGTTGGTGACTGAAGACTATTTGATGACTTTGGAGCGTCAAGCTTTTTGTTCATTACTGACCCATCCAAAAACCCAAGAACGCATCATGGGCATGATGGCGACCGGTAAACCTGTCAGAAATTGAAGCTGACCGAAAGAGATACACCATGAAACAATTACAAGAAGCCTACATCGTAGCTGCCACCCGCACCCCAATTGGGCGCTCACATCGCGGATTCTTCCGCAACACTCGTCCGGACGATCTGTTGGTCAAAGCCTTGCAGGCTGCGCTGAGTCAAGTGCCGACACTGGACCCACAGGCGATTGAAGATTTGATATGCGGTTGCGCGATCCCTGAAGGCTCGCAAGGCCTGAATATCGCCCGTATTGGCGCGGTACTAGCCGGTTTACCGCACAGTGTTGGCGGCATCACGGTTAACCGCTTTTGTGCATCTGGACTATCCGCCGTTCAAATGGCAGCGGATCGGATCCGTGTCGGTGAAGCCGATGTGATGATCGCGGCTGGCGTAGAAAGCATGAGCATGGTGCCGATGATGGGCAACAACCCGTCGCTGTCTCCCGCCATGTTTGACCATGACGAGAACATCGGCATTGCCTATGGTATGGGTTTGACTGCTGAGAAAGTGGCGAACCAGTGGAAAATCAGCCGCGATGCGCAAGACGAGTTTGCTTACCAGTCGCACATGAAGGCGATTGCCGCCATGAAAACTGGCGAGTTTACGAATGAAATCACACCGGTGGAAGTGGCTGAGCGTACTCCGAACCTGGAAACGGGTGAAATAAGCATCACCAAGCGCATCGTGAGCCTGGACGAAGGCGCGCGACCGGATACGACGGTTGAAGGTTTGGGTAAACTCAAAACTGTGTTTGCGGCACGTGGTTCTGTCACAGCGGGCAACAGTTCGCAGACTTCTGATGGTGCTGGCGTGTTGATTTTGGCGAGCGAAAGTGCGATAAAACGCTTTGGACTGACACCACTGGCCAAGTTCGTCAGCTTTGCCAGCAAGGGCGTGCCGCCGCACATCATGGGTATCGGGCCAATTGAGGCGATTCCAGCGGCGTTGCGCTATGCAGGTTTGAAGCAGGACGATATTGACTGGTTTGAGTTGAACGAGGCTTTTGCTGCACAGTCTTTAGCTGTGCTGAACACCTTGAAACTCGACCCAAGCAAGGTGAATCCCATGGGTGGTGCGATTGCATTGGGTCATCCGCTGGGCGCAACTGGCGCGATTCGTTCAGCTACCGTGATACATGCGTTACAACGCAAGCAGTTGAAATACGGTATGGTGACCATGTGCGTCGGCATGGGGCAAGGCGCAGCAGGTATTTTCGAACGCGTTTAATCTTGGAATTTTTTCGACTTAGCAAGGAATATTTATGGGATCAGAATCTACTAACGACATATTAGTGCATATCGAAGCTGGTGTTATGACCATCACATTTAACCGTGTTGAGAAGAAAAACTCCATATCTACAGCCATGTACGCCACGATGGCAGATGCTTTGATTCAAAGTGACTCAAGCCATGCCGTACGTGTTGTTGTCTTTCAAGGACATGAAGCTATATTTAGCGCTGGTAATGATATTGGAGACTTCCTCAACGGCCCACCGTCTAACGAAGAATCTCCCGTATTTCGATTTCTGCATGCAATTAGTGCCTTCTCCAAGCCTGTGTTAGCTGCCGTTTGTGGGCCAGCAGTAGGCATAGGAACAACCATGCTATTTCATTGCGATTTAGTCTACGCTGGAGACAATGCTGCCTTCTCAATGCCTTTCGTTAATTTAGGATTGTGTCCAGAAGCGGCTTCTAGTCTTTTGGTGCCTCAAATGATGGGTTATCACCGTGCTGCAGAAGCTTTGTTGCTGGGTGAACCGTTTATGGCCGAAGCTGCATTAGAGGTAGGCCTGGTCAATAGAGTCCTCCCACCACTCGAGACCAACAGTTACACCCAAGCGATCGCTAAAAGGCTGGCAACAAAGCCAATCAGTTCGTTGATTGAAACTAAAAGATTAATGAAAAAAGGGTTTACCCAAACTGTCAAGGAGCGGATGCAAGAGGAAGGCGCAAGTTTTGGGCGCATGCTCAAAGAGCCTGCAGCAAAAGAAGCTTTTGGCGCTTTTTTAGAAAAGCGCAAACCCAATTTTGCAAATCTTTGATGATGGTTTGATATTTACAGGATAGCATTTTTTGCTATTCCGCGCGGTCTGCCATGGTCATCGATGGCGACATAGGTTACCAAAGCCTCTGTAACCTTGATGTAACTGCCCTGGCTTCTAAAACGTTCAGCGAACACTTCAACCTTCACAGTCACAGAGGTTTTGCCAACCCGCACAACAACCGAGAAGAAGGACAAAATGTCACCCACCCGCACGGGTTGCTTAAAGATAAATTCGTTCACGGCCACGGTTGCCATGCGCCCTTGGGCATATCTTGCAGGGATGACGCTGCCTGCCAAGTCCACTTGCGCCATCACCCAGCCACCAAAAATATCACCGTTGGCATTGCAATCCGCCGGCATGGGGATCACTTTCATGACCAATTCTTTGTCCAACGGCAGCGCTACATGTGTTGCCGCATAAGAATTTTGAGGGTTACCGCTTGCAATAGTGGACATCAGAGACAATCTATAAATAAAAAGTACATCTAAGTACGCAAGAACGCGACAAACAGATGTACAAACTTAACAACTGAGAGATTATCCAAGATGCGCGGTTACAGCCACCCGAATGTTGCAAATGTTGCACCTGATTCTGTAGCAACCACACCACACGCTGCTAGCCCCAGATCAGACTGGAGCACCATTGCACGGCTGCTTCCATACCTGTGGCATTACAAATGGCGAGTTATTGCTGCGCTTGTATTCATGGTGTGCGCAAAGCTGGCCAATGTGGGCGTACCGCTACTGCTTAAGCAGCTCGTAGACACCATGAACCCCAACTTAAGCACAGGCACGCAAGTACTGCTTGTTGTCCCCGTTGCCTTACTCGTAGGTTACGGTTTACTCAGGTTATCCACAAGCTTGTTTACCGAGCTGCGTGAACTGGTGTTTTCTAAAGCCACTGAGGGCGCTGCCCGCAGTATTTCTCTAGAGGTTTTCCGCCATTTGCATGCTTTGAGCCTGCGCTTCCATTTAGAGCGCCAAACCGGTGGTATGACCCGAGACATTGAACGCGGCACCCGTGCGGTGCGGTCATTGATTGGTTTTACCCTCTTCAACATTGCGCCCACATTGGTTGAGATGGCGTTGGTCTTGACGCTTTTGGCGGTCAAATTCGACGCTTGGTTTGCCTGGATCACCGTGGCTGCCTTGGTCGTTTACATCACCTACACCGTCACAATCACCGAGTGGCGCACCCAATTTCGCAAGAAAATGAACGATTTGGACGGCGCTGCCCACACCCGCGCTATTGACTCCCTGCTGAACTATGAAACCGTGAAATACTTCAACAACGAAGAGTTTGAAGCCAAACGATACGACGAAAATTTAGAGAAATTCCGCGCCGCCTCCGTCAAAAGCCAAACCACGCTGAGCCTGCTAAACACGGGGCAGCAGCTCATCATCGCCACCGCTTTGGTAGCCATGCTGTGGCGCGCCACCCAAGGTGTGGTGGATGGTCGCATGACGCTGGGCGACTTAGTCATGGTCAACGCCTTCATGATTCAGCTCTATATTCCGCTGAACTTTTTAGGCGTTATTTACCGTGAAATCAAGCAAAGCTTGACCGATTTGGACAAAATGTTCACCCTGCTGGAGCGCGAACGCGAGATTGCTGACCTGCCAGGCGCTCAAAATCTAGTCATCAACTCAAAAATCAGCTCAAATATGCCTTTTGTAGAGCAAAATATGCCTCTAGACAGCGTATTTACCGCATCAGCAGCTACGAATAGTATAGCAAATTCAAATACTAAAAGCAGTAATAACCCTGAATCTACTGGATTCTCACCCGAAATCAGCTTCCAAAACGTCCATTTTGCTTACGATCCTAGCCGTCCCATCTTGCACGGCATCAGTTTTACCGTGCCAGCGGGCAAAACGGTGGCCGTGGTTGGGCCATCAGGCGCTGGCAAATCGACGCTCGCGCGGTTGCTTTTCAGGTTTTATGACGTTCAGCAAGGCGTCATTTCGATTGCAGGGCAAAACATCAAATCCGTCACCCAAAGCAGCGTGCGCGAGGCAATTGGCATTGTGCCGCAGGACACTGTGCTGTTTAACGACACGGTGGCGTACAACATTGCGTACGGCAGACCAGGCGCGTCGCAAGAGCAGGTGGAGGAAGCCGCCAAGTCTGCCCGCATCCACGACTTCATCGCTGCCACCCCGCTGGGCTACAAAACCATGGTGGGTGAACGTGGGCTGAAGCTCTCTGGCGGCGAGAAACAGCGCGTCGCCATCGCTAGAACCCTGCTGAAAAACCCGCCTATTTTGATTTTTGACGAAGCGACATCCGCTTTAGACAGCGCCAACGAACGCGCCATTCAAGCCGAGCTGCAAAGCGTTGCGCAAAACAAGACCACACTGGTTATTGCGCACAGGTTATCCACAGTTGTAGATGCGCATGAAATTTTGGTGATGGACGGCGGCCACATCGTCGAACGCGGCAACCACGCGCAGCTTTTGGCGCTGAATGGCGTTTACGCGCAAATGTGGGCGCTGCAGCAGTCTGCAGAGTGAATATGTTTCCGTGTTAATAAAGCACTGTAAAACAAAATACCGCTCACCTCGCTCACCTATTAGCTCCGAGAACTTGAATTACCACACGCCGATTTTGCGCTTTACCCTGAATAGTTGTATTTTCGGCAACGGGTTGCTTTTCACCCATGCCACTGACCTCAACTACCTTGCTATCAACGCCTTTGGATACCAAATAAACTTTAACGGCAGTTGCGCGACGAACTGACAAAGCTTGGTTATAAGCTTCGCTGGCATCAGAATCAGTGTGCCCTGTGACAATAATTTTATTATAGGTAACAGACTTCAGGCTGGCTAGCATGGCTTCAATCTTTGCTTTGCCTGCAGGTTTTAGAGCCGCCTTGTTAACATCAAATAAAGCATCTGCACCCAATGTGAAGCTGGAAACAACTGGTATAGCCCTAGGCGCGACAGCAGAAGGTGGAGGAGCAACAGGAACCGATGCAATGATAGGCGCAACAGGCAACGCAACGACTGGGCAAGGTGACTTGTCTTTAGCCGCATGGCATATATCCTGCGCCATACCAATGAGAGGTTCCACCCGAGCTTTGGCTCCCAAATTAGTCTGTGCATGACCAGCACGCACCAAATAGACTTCGCAATAAGCTACTTCTCGTGCAGCACTGCTCAAAAGTGCAGGTGTACTTTTACGATCAGCTGCGATTTGCCATAAATCTGGACGCAGCTTAGCAGCATCTTGAATCAAAATAGTCTCTAATGAAGGTGTCTTGCCATCTTCCAGCGCTTTGATGAGTTTTTCTGCTTCGTCGTAGGCGGCATTCACAGCAGTTGTTCCGTCGCCTTCATGGTACAAATCTCGGCTAAGGTTGAGCCAAGCTTGTGTTTTATGAAGGTAATAAGCATGGGCGCAGTTGCCTGTATCCAGCTTATCCATGCGTTTGTACAAGTCGCCATAGCGACCTGCTTCACTGACGCGCGATTGACTTGGACGAGCGGGCATGGGTTGCACGCAAACACCATTTGCTGTTTTGTCACAACATAAGGGCTGGGTGTTGACTGGCTGTATATTAACCGGCTGCGCATAGGAGATGCTTGATAAGCTGAGCACAACTGGTAATAGCATCTCTTTTATACGCGGTAATTTTATACGCTGTAATTTCTTGCTCGGTAATTTGCTTAGCAATGAAGATAGAAGATTGAGTTTCATATGCAAAATGAGATTGGTTATTATTTTTTGTATGAAATTATTCAAATTTGTATTTCAAACGTGCGTGCCATCCGGTCCAACTCGCATTCGAGCTGAACAGTTCTGTGTCAACAAATTTCCCTTTGTTGTAACTGATACCAAACCACATGTTGTCAATAACACGCGTACCAAGCTCTAAGCCAATGCCGCTGACAGAAGCACCTGTTCCCCACATACGGCTAGCCATTACACTGGCATCAAATCGATCGTTAATATCGTACGTCAAACGACCTGACAATAGACTGCCTTGCCATTTAGAGGTGACTTGTCCAAATTTTTCGTTCACAGATTTAAATGCGGCCTGACCACTGATGGTGGTGGAGCGCACGGGGTGGTAGTTTCCATGTAAACTGAAAATTGCAACCGCGCTGTCTTTTGGATCAACGACTGAAGTTGATATGTCTGTTCGATACTCCATACGCATGAGACCATTAAATTGGTTGGTCTGTGTGTCACGATACGCAGCACCTAATTGAAACCGGTTTTGCGTTTGATCACCACCACCCGCTTCGGTTTTGTCATGGGTATACATATACAAATTGCGAGCAATACCAGACCAGTTGCTAGTTAGCTTACGGTCATAGGCAGCCGTTGCGTTCCATTGGTCAGTCGTTCGGCTGGTGCGGTATTCTAGTTTGCCACCTGTTTTGTAAATAGGGTTCGCAGAATACAATGCACCCATACTCATAGCTACAGCGTCGCCTTTTTGGCCTTCAACTGGTCGCAACGCTTGACGCTCGGCACTGGTGTTGATGGTCAAGCCTTCAGCAATGCTCCATTGATTCCTAACGCCAACTGCAGCAGAGACATCTAGACCATTTTGCGCACCAGTTAGACGGTATTCGCTGAACAGTTGTCCGTCTTTCATGTATTCGGTGTCAATACCCAATACCGAAGTGCGGGTACGTGTTCCTTCTAAATTAATACCGTTGCTGGCTCCAGACAGGGTGTTCTCAAATTCGTAACGCCCGTAGACACGGCTCTTCTCGTTTATGCGGTATTCAGCACCCAGGGCTGAGCGCTGCCGCCCCGTGTCATCCGTAGCACGCTCATATTCACCATATAAACTCACATCATCAGTCACTTTGCCCGTCAAACGTGCTTTGACACTGGTGTACTCATTCTCAATGGGTGCAGCAGAAGCTACCGGGCTGGACGCGTTCACAGGGTTCAACAAGCCACTACCATTCAAGCCATAGCCTGTACCGTTCCAACCCAATCCTTGTACGCTAGACAATGCGTCTTGTGTGCTAGCAGCACTCAGCGCCCCAGTTACACCAACTTCTTTGACTTGGTTCAAACTGACATCGAGCATAACCCTGTCGTTGAATTTGTAGTTCGCCCCTACACTTGCCGTGTCACGCTTGCTCGCGGTCACGGTATCTTTGGTGTGTGTGGCATCCGCCTTCAGCGTTAGCTCCTTGCTTGCCTTGATCGTCACGCTAGCACCGGCTTCTTCTCGCCCAGGACTGATACCTGCGTTGCTGTTTTGAAATCCAGAGTCAGATTTTGTGATAAACGCTCTAGCTTGTAGGTCTTCTCCTGTGTGACGAATCTCAATACGTGAAGCCTGTCCAGATTGTTCGATTTTGTTAGGTACGACGCCCCCCAATGCCGAACTATAGCCAGTTGTAACTTGCGTGATACTCTCGATGCTTTGGTTGTAAAACTGTGTGCCTTTGCTCTTGGCAAGTTCGGCAACTACATAAGTCTTGTCACCAAGTTTTAGCTCAGCATTCACACCACCTAGCTGGTGTGGAGAAATCTCATTTCTATCTGTGATGTAAATTGCACCCAATGTGAGCGCGCCTAGTTTAACTTTGCCGTCAGCGCCACCAACCCAGAACTTCTCGCCACCCTCATCAACTTCGTAGGTTGTGCGAATAGAAACAGGATTTAAATTTTCATCAACAGATGGGATTGGCTTTCTGAAGAGTATTTTCCCCGAAAAGGGTTCAAAGTCGTAATCCACAAAACGTGTCAATAATTCGCGTTTGAGAATAATTGAGTTTTGAATTCGATCTCTGACCAACAACTCAACTTTTTCAGTGTTGGCTACTGCATTGGGTTGACCAACTGCGTAAGGCCCACTGATGCCGGTACCTGGTTGCTCATCCACAAAAGCACGTAGCGTGTCACGCGTGGCCCATAGATTAACTTTGGCGCTTTCGTCTTCAAAATGCATTTTTGCACCTGTGACGCTGCGACTGTAGCTGGCTAATTTGTTTGCCTCATCTGTTGAAGCGGTGGTGTAGTCACCATACAGCAAGTAGCTTTTGTCTTTGTCAATGCGTACATACAAACGGCTCGCACTTTGCGCATCAAAGTTTTTAATTGATGCATCGCCGTAAATAGGATAAAAAGTATCCGGATCTATGTCACGAAAGAGTTTTTGCTTGGTGATTTTGTCAGTGTCAAGCGCAGCGGTTAAAAGATATTCGCCTTTAACCGTACCTTTAACAAACAATGCAACTCGACCAGCCACCGTTTTACGCGTGTCGCCATCTTCGGTGGTTTTTTCGAAATTACGCAAGGTCTCGTCAAAATCTGTCGTGACAATGCTAGGGGTCAATGCATCTTTTTTGAATTTAGTCAGACTAATTCCACCTTCGACCAAACCGACTACAAGCATGGGCCGTAAGTCAGGCAAGAAGTCCACGGTTCCCTGAACTTTCACAGCACCTGAACTGACGCGAACACTTGACGCACCCGCTACGGTAGGCGCTACCAAGTTCAAACAAGCTTGACCTGTCGATGTGACGATCTCTAGCGCGGCATGTTGCTGCGCATAACCGCCAACACTGAGTCTGCCCAAATTTGTCTCAACCAGCAATTTAACTGGGGTGGTGATTAAAACGCCTGCAGCATCATAGACCTTAATCCCCAATTGAAGTACTGCGCGACCATCGGCTGGCGCTTTGACTTCTGATACGGACAAAAGGATATTAGCGCCTAATGGTAATCCTTTGCTTTGACCCCACAGGCCCAGATCCGCAGAAACTGGCAGGTTAGAGTTTTGCGAAGTCAAGCCGTCGACGAACACACCTTCGGGTGTTTTAAAGGCAACACCCGCAGTATTACAAGCTGATGCATCAACCGTTCTATCAGTAGAGGCTGGCTGCGCAAAGCTGCTGGCTGCCATAAATCCGCTCAATGCCAACATGACAGCCAGTTGCACTGGCTGCATGCGCAGGTTCATCGCTTTTTTATGGATGCAACGCTCAAAAATTGAATTAAAAGTACGCATGGTTTGTTGCTTCAGTAAGGTTGTCTTTAAAGTCGATGGAGCGTGAATATGACTCATTTCACACCTCTCAACGCTGGCGCCAACAACTCTTGCTCTTTCGCATCAAACACAATGCCAAGCTTATCTTGCCCTTTCTGGATAAGTGGTACGTTTACTGCACCTGCTGAGTTTTGGCGACGCTGCTCTACTTGGTCTAATATTTTAGGGAAGCAGCTTGACTCAATAAAGTCCGCACGATGCAACTCACCAGCTTTGATGTTCATCATCAAACTCTTACCGCTACCTAGATTTTCGTTGCTAGTAATTCCCATGCGGCTACCAATTGGCATGGTTGTCATATCCACAAGCATGACGTGGTTGATCGCACGAACGCCACAGATACTGTATTGACCATTCTCATCCGTCGTGATGTTTGTACCGTCCTCCATGTACAAGCGTACGCCCGGGATGCCCGGCTCACAACCATCTTTGCTTCCAGCTTCGCACTTGTCTTGCACTTTGTTTTGGTTACAGTCAACAAAGACTTTACCAGCGACACAAGCTTCACGGGTGAAAACACCACGAGTGACCAGTACTTTGGCAGTCGCAATTAGCGATGACGTTGCATACGGTGCCTTGGCTTGTGCTTTGTTGATGCCGTCACCTAAGTCAGAGCCAATGCCTAAGCGCAACCGATAGCGAATTTCAACAACTTCTTTGTTGGCTACTGTGCCGACATTGAAAGTCAACGCAGGGCCAGGTGAGCCCGCTGGATTGGCTGCCGCTGATGTGACGCCGCCACGAATAACCTTCACTGTTCCTTCAATCAGTTTGAAACCTAGCGGCAAGTTATCACTGATGGTGACGTTTTTAGTCGTACCGCCAACTGATTTGACGCGAAGGCTGTACTCGACTGAGTCTCCCAACTCCGCTTTGGTTACATTGGCGCGCTTCTCTAGGAACAAACCCGTTTTAATGATGACATTGGCACATGATTTACCACTTTCTTTGTCACCGCCCGTTAAGGTGTTTGTACCATTTGCTGCTACGCAGTTGGTGGCATCACCAGCTTCCACTGCATCGCCGAGTTTCATCTTATAGGTCAAACTTATTGTGCTTTTTGCTGGAATAGTTCCAATGTCAAAAACCAAACTACCACCGCTAGCTGTACTGCTAATGGAAACTGAACCGACCTTAGCAGAGTCTGCCACATATTCAAAACCGACGGGGGGCGTGTCTGTAACCTTGGCTTTTACAGGGTTAGAGCTGGTATTCGTCACGCTCACGGTGTACTCGACCACATCGCCAGCAGAAGCTTCTTTGATGATTGTTGATTTTTTTATCTGCAACTCACCATCTTCTTCAATGACCAAAATGATTGGCGTCGGAACACCTGTATCTGAATCACCACCAGCAGTCGTTGGGGGCAATGGTGTGGCTGGCAATGTACCAGGTGCACCCGTAGTTGGCGGCGCCGTTGTCGATGCATCTGTTGTTGATGCATTAATGGGAGCTAACGGCTTACCGTCTGGAGCATACGTGTAACCTAGATTAGGAATCGTATCAACACCAGTGCCACTGCCATAAACCATGTTGTTTTGCGACACGGTCGGAATGGCATTTGAACCGAAATCAATAGTTGCTTTAAAGGTGATGATGCAAGATTGACCACCCTCTAAATCATTGACACCAGATAACATTGCGCTAGTTGTTGCTGTTCCAGCAAAAGCAGGCGATGCTGCCGTACAAAGTGCACCGTTAGCTCCGCTTGTCACAGCATAATTACTGACCACGATACTTTCAGCCGTTGGAAAGGTGTTAGCCAAGTTGTCGTTAGCCTGCACGTTATAAACTATCGGTGTCGTAGCACAAGTCAATGGCGACTCTTTGCAGACGTTGGCAACGAGCACGCTGTAACTTATTTCAAACTTTTTAGGCCCAACCTGCTTCGGCACGCCCGCAGCTTTGACAACGTCAATTTTCTGCGGCGTCACGCCTACTGGCGTCGGCGTCGGTGTGTCACCCCCCGGTGTTGGCGGCAAACTAGGCGGTGTCGGCGGTGTGCCCGGTGGGCTGCCCGCTGGCGGCGCTGTGCCTGAGGTCGAGGTGTCTACTGTGGTGTAACCCACTGGTGGCGTACCCCCTGTGATCACGCCTGTCGTTGGGTCTTGCGTGATGCCTGTATGACCCGGGTTCGGCGTGGCGCTGTCTGCTCCCATGCCTGAGGCTAAGGCGCTGTTAAAGCGGTTTGCAGGTATTGGGTTCGTGCCGTAGTCAACTACCACGGTGTATTTGATGGAGCATGATTGACCAGTTGACCAGTCGTCTGTGCCTGCTAACAGTTTGGTCTCAGCGTTGCCGTTGAAGGCTGCGTTGCCAGCGCACGTCCCGCCCGTTGCGGTCACGCTGTAGCTGCCCGCTTTGATGCTGAAGCTCGCAGGTGCCGCGAAAGTGTTCAATAAGTTGTCGTTCGCTTGTACGTTGTACACGGTAGCTGCACTCTTGTTGCCTACAACAACGTTGTACGCTATCTCAAATCTGCCTGGCGCCACTTGCAGTGGCACGCCCGCCGCTTTGACAACGTCAATTTTCTGCGGTGTCAATGTCACTGGCGTCGGTGTCGGTGTGTCACCGCCCGGGGTTGCCGGTGGGGTGGTGCCTGTCGTTGAGGTGTCTGTCGTCACCAGGCCTGTGCCGGTGCCGCCCGGTGTCGCTGGCGGTGTGGTGTAGGCGCTGGCTACAACGCTGTTGTTTTGCGCTGTCGTTGGGATGGCCGCTGCACTGGCGTAGGCCACGCGTGCTGTGAATGTCACTGTACAGATGCCGCCTACTGGTAGGTTTTGTTGGCCACTAAATAGGTTGGCTGTGGCTGCTGTCGTGCCGTAGCCTGTGTTCAGGGCACATTGGGCCGCTGTCGCGCCGCCGCTGGCTGTGACCGTGGGGGATACTTGCAAGGTGATGGTCGGCGTGCCTGTGGCGAATGTCGCCGATAGGTCGTCTACCGCTTGGAAGTTGGTCGCCACGACGGTGCCTGTGTTCTTCAACACAATGCTGTAGGGTACATCAAAGGTGGTTGGGTTCACTTGTGTGAATGTGCCGCTCACGGCTTTGACAACGTCAATTTTTGGCACGCTTATAGTCGTATCTTCAAAGCCACAACCCCCGTTGGGGCTGTCACCGCCCAGGCCGTCTGACGCACATGACGAAATAAGACCCGTTGATGTTTCCGTGGGTTTGTTGACATCCCCACCACCAAAGACTTTAGCTTTGTTGCTAAGTACTGTTCCATCAGGAATAGTAAGAGCCACAGCAACAGGCAAACTAAAGGCACTTGCACCTGCCGCAACTATCACCGCACTTGAGGTACAGGTAGCCGTGTCGTTAGGATTGCTTGTTGTTGATACAACACAGGACCAAGCTGCGCCATTTACACCGCTTGGCGTTAGTGGCGCTTGGAAAGATAAACCCGCAGGCAAAACATCTTTGACCGTGATCGTACCGCTGGTAGGCGAATTAATGACACTGCCGTTTCTGACCGTGAAGTTATAAACCCCAGTCGAACCAATACCAAAATTAAGTCCTCCATCGTCTTTCACCAAGGAAAGATCGGGCGGGCACAGCGCATCTAACAAGACAAGTGAAAGATCGTCCGCGTTCGCATTGTTATTCATGCTAACAACAAATGAAAATGTTTGACCTGAGGTGAGTACGCCATCTACACTAGCGAACACCCAAGGGTCAGTAGCCGAGTTTCCAGCAGGCATATTCACAATTGCTTGCGAGCCGGGAATGACCGCCCCCCCTAGACCAGCACCATTCCTAAGCTCGATTGAACCAAAGCCTGCACTGTTATCCCTAGTAGTAAACCACCCCGTTAAACGGTAAGTTTTGACTGGTGCTGATGGACATAATGGAACAGTGAAAACTTGGTAAAAACTATTTGAGCCACCAGCGACATCTAAATATGTGCCTATACCAGATGGGTTTGTATGATCGCGCACAGGACCACCACCAGGTGGTGACCCGTTGACCTTCACCGGATTAGGCAAAGAGCCACCACCGATCATCCAGGGACTGATATTGCCCCCAATGTTATTACCGAAGTTTGGCTGCACGACAGCCTCAAAATCGCCATTGACCAGCAAGTTTTGAGCATGCACAAGAGCTGGCATAGTAAAAAGCGAAGCCAATGCAACTGAGACTACAAAGTGCCGCTTGAGAACGGCATTAGCAAACACTTTTATTATTCTTAACAACGTAAATAACATCACTCTACCTCAATTCATAAATTCAATTGTTACGAATGTATCAAAGAATGTGAATTCAAACGATATATTTGATACATAAAATATTACATTGTCTCAATTTGCATACAAAAGAATTCATTTTGTGAATTATTTGGCATTTAAAAATGCCCTACGAGATGAGCTAAACGTTGAATTGGTTAAGTGCGAGTTTGCTCATAGCAACAAATCTACCCACATTTGGCGGTTTTAACTTCCTAACGGAATGCGCTATACATTCGGTAATTCAATAGTAACCACTGGCATGCCTTTGCGAATGCCGCCGTAGTTACCCAAGAAGCTGGAGGAAATGCCAACTTGGTCTAAATTTCATCGCTGCCACCCCGCTGGGCTACAAAACCATGGTGGGCGAACGCGGACTGAAGCTCTCTGGCGGCGAGAAGCAACGCGTCGCCATCGCCCGAACCTTGCTCAAAAACCCGCCGATTTTGATTTTTGACGAAGCCACATCCGCCCTAGACAGCGCCAACGAACGCGCCATTCAAGCCGAGCTGCAAAGCGTTGCACAAAACAAAACAACATTGGTGATTGCCCACAGGTTATCCACAGTAGTAGAGGCACATGAGATCTTAGTCATGGACGCCGGCCACATCGTCGAGCGCGGCAACCATGCACAGCTCTTGGCGCTCAATGGTGTTTATGCGCAGATGTGGGCGCTGCAGCAGTCTATTGAGTAATATGTGTCTGTGTTGATAAAGCACGGTAAAGCACGGTAAAGCAAAAATACATCTCACTTCTCAGCACCGAGAACTTGAATTACCACGCGCCGGTTTTGCGCTTTACCCTGAATAGTTGTATTTTCGGCAACGGGTTGCTTTTCACCCATGCCACTAACCTCAACCTCCTTGCTATCAACGCCTTTGGATACCAAATAAGCTTTAACGGCAGTTGCGCGACGAAGTGACAAAGCTTGGTTATAAGCTTCGCTGGCGTCAGAATCAGTGTGCCCTGTGACAATAATTTTATTATAGGTAACAGACTTCAGGCTGGCTAGCATGGCTTCAATCTTTGCTTTGCCTGCAGGTTTTAGAGCCGCCTTGTTAACATCAAATAAAGCAT
>JAAFJF010000041.1 GCA_013298815.1 Polaromonas sp.
GGTTTCTCAGTTCCGCGATGCGGTCTTGAACGGCAATAGAGCCGGCTGCAACGGTGCGGTAGTCAATCAGCCCAACTTTGCGCTTGCATTGGGCTTGCATCACAGTGACCAAATTAGCGTCGCGCATGGGCGTGAGTGGATGCGTTTTCATGCTGGATTCGGACAGCAGCACATCGCCCACAAACAAATGGCCTTTGAAAACAGTGCGCCCGTTGTCTGGAAAAGCTGGGGTTGCGATGGTGAAATCAGTACCCATAGCGTCCATCAGAGCTTCCGTTACTGGGCCAATATTGCCGCGTTTTTCGCTGCCATCTGCACCGTACCAGCTATCAAATGTGGAGCAGTACTTAAAGTAAATTTGATGGCTACCGGCTTGTTTCAGCCAGTGCAATGCTGCTAAAGATTGTGCGATAGCATCTGCAGGGGCGATGGTTCGGGTTTTCAGGGCTATAACGATTGCGTCAACATCGGCTGCTAAAGGCTGGCTTGGTACACCATTGGTTTGCACCACGCGCATACCTGCGCGAACGAGGTTGTTAGCTAGGTCGGTTGCACCAGTGAAGTCGTCTGCAATGCAGCCCAGCAAGATGCGACTCATGGTTTGATGGCCAATTTGATTGCTTCAGGGTTTTCGCGGATGTAGTCACGAATGATGGCTTCATAGTCAGTATCCGCCTGCAATCCGAGCTTGTTAGCGCGAGCGGATGCGACAACGCCGGGCCATGTTTCTACCAATTTCAAAATGTTGGGGTCAGGCGTCCAGTCGAGCAAATCTGTAGCAGCTTTGCCTGCCACACGTTCAAGTGCTACTGCCATATCGCCCACGCTGGTGCAAAGCGCTGGCAAGTTCACCGCTTTTAAAGGGCCCCAAGCCTCAGAGCTGACCTCAGCCGCACGGATGATGCCTTCAACGGTTCGCGCGGGGGAGGACAGGGCGATCAAGGTGTCGGCAGGCACAGGGCAGGCGGCTTTGAGCCCAGCCAGCGGCTCGCGAACCATGCCACTCAAAAAACCAGAAGCTGCGCCATTGGGCTTGCCAGCGCGCACGCTGACGGTCATCAAACGCACGCTGCGTGCGGTGATGAAGCCTTTGCGACCAAAATCTGCGACCAAGTTTTCACCAATTAGTTTTTGTGTGCCGTAACTGCTTTGTGGCGTGGGCAAAGTGTCGTCTTCAATGAGCGCAGGCATAGCGAAACCGGGCACTTTGCCAAAGACCGCAAGCGAGCTGGCGAATACGAATGTTGGCTTTGTGTTGAGCGCTCGGCATGCTTCAAGCAAAGAGCGCGTGGCTTCGTAATTGCTGCGCATGCCTAGGTCAAAATCGGCTTCGCATTCGCCGCTGACTGCTGCCGCGAGGTGGAAAACGACATGGGTTTTGCTGGTTGGCAATTTGTTCTGATTGAGCAAGTCGTTCAAATCACCTACCAGCGACACGATGCGTGCATCTGTTAACAAATCTGCAGGTGCAGCGACGCGGTCTGCCAAGGTGATGGTTTGAATTATCTGAGGTTCAGCGCCGTTCAAAGCGAGTGAACCTTGCGCTAACAAAGTGCGTGCAAGGCGTACGCCCACAAAACCTGCGCCACCAGTAATCAAAATATGCATAGTTTTTCCTTGGTTTAGGGTACTCTTATGACTGTTTCTTGGGCAATTTGATGCCTGGAAAAATCTTGATCACTGCACTGTCATCCTCTTTGGCGAAACCAGCCGTTGACGCTTGCATGAACATTTGGTGTGCCGTGCTGGACAGAGGCAGCGGAAACTTGGTCGCTCGCGCCATGTCTAAAACAATGCCTAAGTCTTTGACAAAAATATCGACCGCAGACAGCGGCGTGTAATCTGCCGCTAAGACATGCGCCATGCGGTTTTCAAACATCCAGCTGTTGCCAGCGCTGTTGGTAATCACCTCGTACAAAGCATCTGGATTAACACCTTCACGCAAACCCAGCGCCATGGCTTCGGCGGCGGCGGCTATGTGTACGCCTGCGAGCAATTGGTTGATGATTTTGACCTTGCTGCCTGCGCCCGCGCTGTCGCCCAGTTTGTAGACTTTGGCGGCCATGGCGTTCAAGATGGGTTCTGCGATGGCATACGCTTCTGGTTTGCCTGCTGTCATCATCGTCATTTGACCGCTGGCGGCTTTGGCTGCACCGCCCGAGATTGGCGCATCAATGTACAAGATGCCCAACGCAGCTAGGCGGGCTTCTAGGGCAACTGACCAATTCGGGTCAACGGTCGAGCACATCACAAACACGCTTCCCTGCTTCATGGATGCGGCGCAACCTTCAGTATCAGAGTTACCAAATAGTACAGATTCAGTTTGTGCAGCGTTAACCACGACAGAAACTACCACGTCACAGTTTTTGCCCAAATCAGCCAGCGTTGCACATGCGGAGCCGCCGTCTTTCACAAAAGCTTGTGCAACTTCTGCGCGAACGTCAAATACAAAGGGTGAATAGCCAGCGCGACGTACGGATTGCGCCATGCCGTTGCCCATAGCGCCTAAACCAATGACGCCAACTGATGATTGAGAGTTTGGTGTATTCATGTGATCATCATACCTTTGAACTTTGGCAGATGATCAAAATACCCCTGTATTTATGTCAAAATTTACTTCAACCCTAGCAACCTAACCGCGTTGTCTTTCAGAATGCCGGGCATCACTTCTGGCTTAAATCCAGCTTCTTCAAAGTCTTTCATCCAACGGTCTGGTGAGATCAGTGGGTAGTCTGAGCCGAACAAAACACGGTCTTTAAGCAAAGTGTTGGCGTATTGGACGAGCTGTTTAGGGAAATATTTTGGGCTCCAGCCTGAGAGGTCAATCCACACGTTGGGCTTGTGCGTTGCGACGCTCAATGCCTCGTCTTGCCACGGAAAGCTCGGGTGCGCCATAACGATTTGCATATCGGGGAAATCAATTGCCACATCGTCCAAATGCATGGGGTTGCTGTACTCTAACTTCAAGCCTCCGCCACAACGCATGCCACTGCCAATGCCGCTGTGGCCGGTGTGGAAGATGGCGGGAAGTTTGTATTCTGCAATCACTTCATAAATCGGCCAAGCCATGCGGTCGTAAGGGTGATAGCCTTGCACAGTAGGGTGAAATTTGAAGCCTTTCACTCCAAACTCTTCAATCAAGCGCCGTGCTTCACGCGCGCCCATCTTGCCTTTGTGCGGGTCAATACTGCCAAAAGCCATCATCATGTCGGAGTTATTCTTCGCAGCTTCGGCGATTTCTTCGTTGGGGATACGGCGGCGTCCCATTTTTGATTCAGCGTCCACGGTGAACATGATCAATCCGATTTTGCGTTCGCGGTAATAGGCAATGGTTTCTGCAATGGTGGGGCGCTTGCCATTTTTGAAGTACTTGTCGGCAGCTTTGTCGTATTCTTCGCCGTAATTGTCAAACGGGTTCCAGCAGCTGACTTCAGCGTGGGTATGAATGTCGATAGCGACTAGGTTTTTATGATCCATGAAAGCTCCTTTGAAAATGAAAATCTAGGGTAAACACTTATAAATCTGTATAAAATTGGCTTGAATTGATTATGAAACATAACCATAATTCGATTATGCAAGAAATTTAAATGCAGTACAAGATTTTTAATTGATGCAAACGCACAAATACTGACAGGCACAAAGTTAAACCATGACTAACCAAAAAGCAACCACCGATTTGATATCTTTAGAAATCACAGGCGACTCGCAAGAAATTGCTGTTATTCGTTTGACACGTCCGGCAAAGCGCAATGCCATCAACGATGGTTTGATGGCTGCTATCAAAGATGTATTCGAAAATCTCCCAAGCACAGTACGCGCAGCGGTCATAGCAGGCGAGGGTGATCACTTTTGTGCTGGGCTAGATTTGAGCGAATTGCAAGAGCGCGATGCCGGCCAAGGTTTAATGCACTCGCGCAGCTGGACGGTGGCGCTCGACAAAGTGCAGTTCGGCCCCGTGCCTGTGGTAGCCGCACTGCACGGCGCTGTTGTAGGTGGTGGCTTAGAGCTAGCGACCACTTGTCACATTCGCGTGGCAGATGAAACCACTTTTTATGCGCTGCCAGAGGGTAGTCGTGGCATTTTTGTAGGCGGCGGTGGCTCGGTGCGCATTCCAAAATTGATTGGTGCTGCACGCATGGCCGACATGATGTTTACGGGTCGTGTTTACAACGCAGTTGAGGGCGAAAAAGTTGGCTTGGCGCAATATTTGGTGCCTAAAGGACAAGCGTTTGAAAAGGCCATGGACATTGCCAAACGTATTGCACAAAACGCACCTTTGACCAATTACGCGTTGATGCATGCACTGCCTCGCATCGCAGAACAAAACGCAGACCACGGCTTTTTCACTGAATCAATGATGGCGGCAATTGCCCAAAGCGCGCCAGAAGCAAAAGCGCGTGTGAAAGCGTTTTTAGATGGCAAAGCTGGCAAAGTCAAGGTGGAATAATGGCTATGACGACATCATCTACATCACCCTCTGTGCAACCCACCTACCGCGACTTTAAGTATGGCGTGACGCGTGCAGTTGTTTATAAAGTCGGTGATAACACCTACCTTCGCGCTGAAAATGATTTAGAACCGTATGAAACGCGATTGACAGATCGACTCATTCACTGGGCAAAGCACCGACCAGACCGCACGTGGATGGCGAGACGTGACCCTGTCACTCGCGAGTGGGTGCACATCAGCTACGCGCAAGCTTGGGACAAAGCTCAGCGTATAGGTCAATCGTTGCTCGATATGGGTTTGAGTGTTGATCGACCCGTTGCAATTTTGAGTGAAAACAGCTTGGAGCATGCGCTCATAGCAATCGCTGCTATGACGGTGGGTATACCGTATTGCAGCGTGTCAACGGCGTACAGTTTGCTCAGCCAAGATTTTGAAAAGCTCAAACATATTTTTGACACCATTACCCCCGGTTTTGTGTATGCCAGTGATGCAGAAAAATACGCCAAAGCCATAGCGTTTGTAGGAAAATCAGATATGGTTTTTGCTGCAAATAATATAGCTAATCAGGCAATAAATACGTTGGATACAGTCAAAAAGTGCATTAATTTTAATGACCTCTTATCAACTGAAATTACACCACAAGTGGCGCAGGCTATTGCAGCTACAGGGCATGATACTGTGGTTAAGTTTTTGTTTACCAGTGGCTCAACCAAATTGCCAAAAGGCGTTATCAACACACAAAAAATGATTTGTGCCAACGTGCAGCAAATCAGCCAATCCATTCCTGCCATGGCTGAAGACCCTTTGGTTTTGGTTGATTGGACGCCGTGGAACCATACTTTTGGTGGTAACCATGACTTTAATTTGATTTTGCACCACGGCGGCACGATGTACATCGACGATGGCAAACCTGTGCCGGCGTTGATTGGCGAGACTTTGAAGAATCTGCGTGAAATTTCGCCCACCATGTATTTGAACGTGCCCACAGGTTTTGAATACGTCGCTGCAGCCATGAAAGTGGATGACGAAGATGGTAGGCAGTTGCGGAAATCATTGCTGTCACGATGCAGAATGTTTTTTTACGCGGGTGCATCACTGGCGCAGCCAATTTGGGACAGCTTGTTTGAAAGTGCAGAAAAAGAAATCGGTCATCGCATCGTCATGACGACGGGTTTAGGTATGACGGAAAGCTCTCCTTTTGGACTTTTTGTCACCAATCCAAACGTGAAGTCGGGTGATTTAGGTTTGCCATGTTCGGGTTTAACATTGAAACTTGTACCTTGCGGTGATAAGGTGGAGGTACGCTACAAGGGACCGAATATCACGCCTGGCTATTGGCGAAACTCAGAGGCTACAAAAGAGAGCTTTGATGAAGAAGGTTTTTTCTGCACAGGAGATGCCGTCAAATGGATTGACGAAGCAGACCAACATAAAGGTTTGAAGTTTGATGGGCGTATTGCGGAAGACTTCAAACTTTCCACCGGAACTTTTGTCAGCGTAGGCCCCATGCGCGCCAAAATTACTGCAGCAGGTGCCCCTTATGTTCAAGATGTAGTTATTACAGGATTGAATGAAAAAGAAGTGGGCGCATTGATTATTCCTGCACTCATACCTTGCAGAAAAGCACTTGGTTTGCCCGATATTGCAACGATGCGCGACATTGCACAACACGAAAAAATGCAAGCTGCCATGGCTGCCATGATTCAAGAGTTGGCTAAATCAGCCACAGGGTCGGCCAGCCGTGTCGCTAGAGCTGTTGTTTTGATTGAGCCACCGAGTATAGATAAAGGTGAAATCACGGACAAAGGCAGTATTAACCAACGTGCGGTTTTGAAAGAACGGGCAGATTTGGTGTCAGCGCTTTATGCCGATACTGCGTTGAATATTCTCAAGCCTTGACTTGAAGTGTGTTGTTGAAATTGATTTTTTGATTTTTTTGTTAACTAAAGGAGACTAGAAATGGATCGTCGACTATTTACCCAAGCCAGCATGGTTGCAGCTATAACGGCAGCATTGAACCCATCAGCCTATGCGCAATCTGCCATGCCAATTGAGCAAGTCAAAGTGCTTTATGGCTTCCCGCCTGGCAGTGCTGGTGATATTTGTGCACGTCGCGTAGCAGACAAATTTGGTGGTACGCCTTACACTAAAAACAATGGTGTGATTGATAGTAAGCCTGGTGCGGGTGGCCAAATAGCACTCAACTTGCTCAAGTCAGCGCCAGCAGACGGCTCAGTGTTAGCGATGACGCCTTTTTCTGCCATTTCGCTGTATCCACACATTTTCAAAAACTTGCAGTACAAGCCTTTTGAAGATTTCACACCCGTTGGTACAAGCTCCATGATTCACCATGGTTTGGCTGTTGGGCCTATGGTGCCCGCTACTGTTAAAACTGTGAAAGACTTTTTAGCTTGGGCAAAAGCAAATCCAGCACAAGCCAGCTATGGCTCACCAGCGGCTGGTTCTACCCCGCACTTCATTGGTGCATTGTTGGGCTTGAATAACAATGTTGATTTGAAGCATGTACCGTACCGTGGCTCAGTGCCAGGCGTGACGGACGTTGTGGGTGGTCAAATTGCTGCCATGGTGACACCACACGGCGACTTTTTGGCCAACCACAAGGCTGGCAAGATGCGTATTTTGGCGACTTCAGGCAAAACACGTTCACCATTTGTGCCAGAGGTGGCAACATTTGCTGAGCAAGGTTTCCCAGAGTTGACAGTGGAAGAATGGTTTGGTTTCTATGCTCCAGCTAAAACACCAGCTAACGTGGTGGCTGCTGCAAATGCAGCTATCAACGCAGCGTTGAAGGACAAATCAGTTCAAGATTCTTTCCAAGTTGTTGGCTTGATTCCGTTTGGCGGCACAGTAGCTGAGCAGTTGAAGAGCTCGCAAGTGGAGTTAGAGCGCTGGGGTCCACTGATCAAGCGTATTGGTTTTACGGTTGATGCCTAATCACGCGAAACCTTGGAGTAAATTCTTGGTAAACGCAAACGCAAACGCAAACGCAAACGCAAACGCAAACGCAATAAAAAATTAAAACTCGGAGACAAGTCAATGAAAACCACACTAGCAACTTTTTCAGTAGGAGTTGCCAGTGTGGCGCTCTTGTCAGCGTGCTCACATTTAGGTGGACAGCAAGATATCGCGCAATCACTACCTCTAAGCGCTGCTAAGCCTGCAGCTATGTTGGGTAATTGTGTCGATATCACCGCAAAATTCAAATATGACAAACTTCGCATTACTAGCAGCGTACCAGTCGCCGCTGGTGCTGTTGCCATGGGCGGCGCTCCGACCGCACCAAAAACAGCTTACGACGCTCCAGCACATTGCTTGGTCAAAGGTGTCATGGATGAGCGCAAAGGTGTTGATGGTAAAGACTACGCCATTGGTTTTGAAATGCGTTTACCAACGCAATGGAACGGGCGGTTTTATCACCAAGTCAATGGCGGTTTAGATGGCGTTGTACAACCAGCACTTGGTGCACTAGGGGGTGGACCGTTAACGGGTGCATTGCATCAAGGTTTTGCGGTTATCAGTTCTGATGCTGGTCACAACGGTAGTCAAAATCCGTCATTCGGTGCAGACCCCGAAGCAAGACAAAACTACGGCTACGGAGCTGTAGGCAAGCTCACACCCATGGCAAAAAGTTTGATTACTGCTACTTATGGCAAAGCACCAGATCGATCCTATATTGGTGGTTGCTCTAACGGTGGGCGACATACCATGGTTGCGGCATCTCGTTATGCCGATCAGTACGATGGCTATTTAGTCGGCGCACCTGGCTATCGTTTGCCTCAAGCGGCTCTGGCACAAGTGTGGGGATCTGCACACTGGAAAGACCTCTCTCCCGAGACACCGTTAGCAGCCTCTAGTTTGACGCATCCTTTTGCCCCCAGTGTCAAACTTCCAGATATCAGCCTTGGCTTTAATGCGCAAGACCGTCAAATCGTCGCGAATGCGATTTTGTCTAAATGCGATGCACTTGATGGTGCGAAAGACGGAATGGTGCAAGATGTTGCTGCATGTCAAAAAGCATTTGATGTTGTTCGTGACGTTCCGACTTGCACGGCTGGCCGAGATGGCACATGTTTAAGCAATTTGCAGAAGACCACTGTGGCTAAAGTATTTGCTGGTGGAAAAACGTCCGATGGCAAACCCTTTTATGCAAACTTTCCTTTTGATGCCGGCATCAGTGCGGCCAACTGGGCTGCATGGAAGTATCAAAATTCACAAGCCTTAGACCCTGGAGCACTCAGCTATATATTTGCTGGCGACGTACGTACTGTCAAAGCTTTTGACAAGAATTATGATGATTTGAATTCAGCGATTTACAGCAAGCCTGCTGGCTTTTCGCAAAGCTCAGACGAAATTATGAGTCCTGTTGGTTACGACAAGCCGAACTACATGGGTGCGTTGCAAAAACGCGGGGCTAAGATGCTGACTTACCACGGCGTGAGCGATGCCGTGTTTTCAGAATTAGACACTCGCGCTTGGGTAGACCGCGTCTCTAGCAACGTGCCAAACAGTGGTAACGTCGTGCGTCACTTTTCTGTTCCAGGTATGAGTCATTGCAGCGCTGGGCCTGCTGCAGATCAATTTGATGCGCTAACACCTTTGGTTAAATGGGTGGAGCAGGGTATCGCACCTGAATCAATTGTCGCGTCAGTTCGCGGTGCCGGGAATGCAGGTGGCGTGAATGCGGAACTTCCAAAAGAGTGGTCAAACACCCGAACACGTCCGCTCTGTGCATACCCAAAAGTTGCCACCTACAAAGGTAATGGCAGCATTGAAGATGCTTCAAACTTTAGTTGCCAGTAAGACGGAGGACGCAATGATGAGTAATCAATTCCTCTTTGGCTTAACCATGTTATTCAGCCTTGGCTTTACACTGAATGTTGCTGCCCAAGATTGCAGTGGACTTACTAGCATGGCTCCAGCGGGTGTCGTGCTCAAGACAGAGTCTGTTGCTGCACAAAACATTTTGCCAGCCTTCTGCAAAGTCACAGGAAAGATGAACGAGCGTATTGGAGTGAATGGCAAAGGAGAGTCAACGCCTTATCACATTGGTTTTGAGTTACGCCTGCCTGCAAACTGGAATGGTCGATTACTCTATCAAGGCGGTGGCGGCAACGACGGAATAATTCGACCTGCAGTTGGGCCACAAGCCACAGCAGATAAACCTGCACTATCACGTGGTTTTGCTGTGGTAACAACTGATGCGGGGCACCAAGGCCCAACAGCCGACTTTGGATTTGACCCAGTTGCTAGGGTTGATAACGCCTACAACGCACACGACAAAGTGGCTATCACAGCTAAGCAAATCTTGCAAAGCTATTATGCAAAGCCTGCCGATAAATCCTATTTCATTGGATGCTCGGGCGGTGGGCGGCAAGGCATGATGTTCACGCAGCGCTTTCCGCACCACTTTGACGGTGTGATTGCGATGGCTCCGGCCATGCGTGTCTCGAAAGGCGCAACTATTGCTGCCATGTGGGATTCGCAAGCTTTAATGGCGATAGCCCCTAAAAATGCCGAAGGGCAAGCGATCTTGTCGCAGGCTCTGACGAATGATGATTTGGGAGTTTTGCGTAAAGGAATTTTGGATAAATGCGACGCGCTAGACGGCGCGGTTGATGGCATAGTTGCAAACGCTGCAGCCTGCAAGTTTGATGTAAAAGCTTTGCAGTGTAAGGGTGCTAAGGATGCCAGCTGTTTGAGCGACGCACAAGCAAGCGCATTATCTAAAATGTTCTCGGGCGCAAAAAACAGCAAAGGTGAAGCACTTTACACGGGCTGGGCATGGGATGCTGGTATTGGTCACCCAGCTAATGATTGGCGCAATTGGAAGCTGGGAACATCGACGACTGTCGTACCAAACTCTCGGCATATATTTTTGATGCAAGATGCCTTACAGGGCTATTTTGTCACCCCGCCAGACCGAAGTTTGACTGCGCTTGGTTTTGACTTTGACAAAGACCCTGCACGTATGGATGCACATTCTTGGATGTTTGACACTGCTGCAGATACCGAGCTGAAAGGCTTCAAAGCACGCGGTGGTAAGCTCTTGATCGCCCACGGTATGGCCGATCCAATTTTTTCCCCATTGGAAAGTGAAGCTTATTTCAATAAATTGCAAGCCAGCACTGGAGGCAAAGACATGAGCCGATTGTTTCAGATTCCGGGCATGGGACACTGCCAGGGCGGCGCAGCTACAGACAGCTGGGATGGTCTGCAAGCGATGGTTGATTGGGTAGAAAAAGGGCAAGCGCCCGAGCGAATTGAGGCGAAGGGCACGCAAGTATTTCCTGGGAGGACACGGCCTTTATGTGCCTACCCAAAAGTTGCCACCTACAAAGGTAATGGTAGCATTGAGGATGCAGCGAATTTTAGCTGTCAATAATTGTCGAACAGAGAATTATCAAATAGACAAATATCAAATAAAGGAATAGGGCCAGCGTGGAAAAAATCGATACAAGTTATCTTGAAACACTTCTCGGGTATAACGCCCGACGAGCTGCGCTGGTCATCATTGAGCTGTTTTTAAAGCGGATGGCTGTATACGATTTGAGGCCGGTAGATTTTTCGGTTTTGTCGCTGATTACCCATAACCCCGGCATAAGTTCCCGGCAGTTGTGCTCTGAGTTGAATATTTTGCCTCCGAATTTGGTGGGCATGATCAATACCTTGGAAAAGCGTGAACTGATCTTGCGTCAGCCTCACCCCAGCGATGGGCGTGTCATTGGTTTGCATTTGTCAGATGTTGGCCGCAAATTGATGAAAGATGCTGAGCAAACTGCTCAAGAGCTTGAAAACGAAGCTGCTTCTAAATTAACAGCGACAGAGCGCAAAACCTTGATGCGTTTATTGCAAAAGATCTACACGTAATCTTGATATTCTTGAAATCTAAGCTGAATTAAACACCAAGGTGTTGTTGCAAAATTTCTGGCTTTGCCAATAGCTGTGCAGAGCTTCCTTCAAAAACGACTTGCCCCTTCACCAAAATCACATTGCGGTCTGTGATTTGCGTCACATGCTTCCAGTTTTTATCAACAATGATGCTGCTGATGCCCGATTCTCGAATCACGCCGCAGATGCGCCAAATCTCTTTGGCAATCAAAGGTGCTAAACCTTCTGTGGCTTCGTCCAAAATCAATACGTCTGGGTTGGTCATTAAGGCTCGGCCAATGGTTAGCATTTGCTGCTCTCCACCAGAAAGTTGTTGCCCACCATGATTCAATCGCTCTTTTAATCGCGGGAAAGTATCCAATACACGCTCATAGTTCCAGTCTTGATGTTTTTGAGCGCGCAATTTAGCTGCCGCAGACTTACCTGCACGTGCTGTCATCTTCAGATTCTCAGTCACACTCAAGTTCCCAAAAATACCCCGCCCTTCAGGTACGTATGCAACACCTAATTGTGCAATTTTGTAGGGTGCTGCCCCAGTCATGTCTTGCCCCATCACGGTGACCGTGCCTGAGCTAGGCTTGACCAAGCCCATCATGCTTTTGAGTAGAGTACTTTTACCCATCCCGTTTCGACCCATCAGTCCGATGGTTTCGCCCCTAGCTACCGAAAAATCAATACCTTGCAAAATATGGCTAGCACCGTAGTGCGTGTTCAAGCCTTTAGCGTCAATAAGCAGATCAGACATGTTCTTCCTCGCCTAAATAAGCCGCTTGCACTTTGGCATCTGCGCGCACATTGCTTGGGCTATCACTCGCAATCACTTGACCATTCACCATCACCGTTAACTTGTCAGCTAATGCAAACACAGCATCCATATCATGTTCTACCAGCAGCATGGCATGGTCTTTTTTCAAAGTGTGCAGCAATTCAATCATGCGCTCAGCCTCAGCCACGCCCATGCCTGCCAAGGGTTCGTCAAGCAATAAAACTTGCGGTTGAGTAGCTAAAGTCATCGCAATTTCTAGCTGACGCTGTTCGCCATGGCTGATAGTTCCTGCAATGGCATGCATTCTATTTTCAAGTTTACAGAGTGCAATTATCGCTTCGGCCGAAATATTTATTGTTTTAGTAGCTACTAAATTTGTGGCGTTATGCGCATTTTTAAACCATACTAAGGGGTTCCAAGGTTGGTGTGAGTCACGCGACTGGGCAGCCAAACGCACATTGTCCCAAACACTCAGAGGTAAAAACACATTGGTTTTCTGAAAACTACGTCCTAAACCTTGTTTTGAAATTTTCTCTGCACGCCAGCCGGTAACATCAAGCCCATTTAGATGAATACTTCCAGAAGTCAAAGCCAAATCACCTGAAACCAAATTGGTCAATGTCGATTTGCCGGCACCATTAGGGCCAATCACTGCATGAATTTGACCTCGGTACAAATCAATCGACACATTATTTACCGCAGCCAAACCACCAAAGTGTTTGGTCAGGTTTTTAGCAGATAGCAGCAAATCTGTGGATAAGGCGGTCATTTTGAGTTACCTTTTGGGTAGTCACGTTTTTGCAAAAATCTTTCAGCCAAACCCATCAACCCACGTGGTGCAAATATCACCACAAGTACGATGAATGAGCCCATCCACAATTGCCAGTGTTTGCCCAGATTGATATCTTTGCCGAAAATTTGCAAGGTTGGTAAATCTTTCAACGCATGCAGCACATATTCAAAGGTAAATGCGCCTACAAAAGCGCCAGCAAAGTTACCCATACCACCCAAAATAACCATCATGATGGCGTGTGCACTCATGTGAAAACCCATCAACTCTGGGTTGATGTACCCACTTTGTACTCCCCACAAATAACCCGCTAACCCAGCCAAGCCACCGGCTATCGTAAAAGCCGTGAGCTTGTAGCCAAAGGTGCTGAAACCCATAGCACGCATGCGATGCTCGTTGATGCGGATGCCAGACAATGCGCGACCTAAAGGGCTCCACAGCAAGCGCCGCAAAAATGCATAGACAAGCAAGGCAAAAGCTAGCGTGACATAGTAAAAAGTGATTTTGTTATCTAAGTCGAATAAGGTAAATCCTAAGACCTGCGCACTGGGTTTGAAATTGATGTACAAACCATCTGACCCACCCAGAAACTTGTTGTCAAAAAACAAGAAAAACACCATTTGAGCAAATGCCATGGTCACCATGATGAAGTAAATGCCATGGGTGCGTACTACAAAAAAACCAATGATCAAAGCGGCTAGGGCAGATGCCAACACAGCCACAGGCAATGTCCACCACAGGCTAACTGCTGCATCTTGCGGCATTAAAAAAGCCAAGGCATAACCTGATAAGCCAAAATACGCGGCATGCCCTAATGAAACTAGGCCGGTAACGCCTTGCAGCAAATCCAAGCTCATGGCAAATATCGCCATAATGAGCATGCGCGTCACCATTTGCGTGTAAAAGTCAGTTCCTACCCACGGGAAGGCGAGCAAGGCAACCAAGCCTAAGCCTAGCGCGATTTGCACGCCGCGCGGCAGCATCTCTAAGTTTGCTTTTGGCGTGCTCATGCTTTGAATAATCCTTCAGGTTTCCACAGCAACACGGCAGCCATCAGCATGTAAACCAACATGCCAGACATGGATGGCAGCAAAACTTTGCCAAAGGTATCTACCAAGCCTACCAGCAGCGCTGAAATCAGCGCACCTCGAACCGAGCCAATGCCGCCAATAACGACAACCACAAAGCACATGATCAATACTTGTGAGCCCATGTTCGGGTACACGCTAGATATAGGCGAAGCAATCATGCCCGCCACAGCAGCCAAGCCCACACCCAAGGCAAACACCACGGCATGAATCAGTTTAATGTTGATGCCCAGCGCCTCGGTCATGTCACGGTTAAAAGCACCTGCACGAATTTTCATGCCCAAACGCGTTTTAGCAATCAACCAATACAAGCCTAATGCCAAAGCGATGCAGACCGCCGACATGAAAAGCCGGTAAATCGGGTATGACAAGTTATCCGTCAGCGGGATCGATGCGCTCAGTGCTTCAGGAATAGTGACGCCATGCACATCGTCACCCCAAAGCATAGAACGAAGCTCTTCAAAAATATAGATCAACCCAAAAGTCAACAGTACTTGGTCCAAATGGTCGCGCTCATAAAAATGCCTGAATAGCAGCCATTCCAGAACCAAACCAAAAAGTACCGCAAGCGCAATGCCGACGATGATGGCTAGTGTCAAACTTCCCAAAAGTGTGCTCAACCAATAAGCCAAGTAAGCTCCTAGCATATAAAAGCTGCCATGCGCCAAGTTCACCACGCCCATGATGCCGAAAATTAGCGTCAATCCAGCAGCCAGCATGAACAGTAGCAAGCCATACTGCACGCTGTTCAGCAGTTGTATGAGTAAGGTTGGAAAGTCCATGAATCTGATATTTGCGTGAAATTAGAAAAACAGGGAGGCAGGCTCCCTATTTTGAGCAAAACAAAAAAGCAGTCGATTAAGAAATTTTGCAGCCTGCACCAGAGTCTGCCAAGGCTTTAGCCGCAACGCCTAAAACTTTGTTTTCCTTGTTCTCAACAACGCGCAAGTAGATATCTTGCACAGGGTTGTGCGCTTTGCTCATGGTCCATTTGCCACGCGGGCTGTTGATAGTGGCGGATTCCATCGCTTTGTACAGTTCTACCTTTTTGGTGACATCGCCTTTGACGGCGTTCATACCTTGAATCAGCAGCAAGCCGGTGTCGTAGCCTTGCACAGCGTACACATCTGGCTGAAGCTTGAAAGTTTTCGCGTAATTCAGGCGGAACTCCTTGTTGCGTGGTGTCTCGAGTGAGTCACTGTAATGCAATGTCGTCATCACACCATTGGCGGCTGGGCCAGCAGCGTCCAACACACCTTCCGTCAAAAAGCCTGAGCCGTAAAGTGGAATCTTGCCCTGCAAGCCAGCCGCGGCGTAGTCCTTCATGAATTTAGCCGCACCGCCACCCGCAAAGAAGCAAGCCACTGCGTCAGGCTTCAATGCTGCGATTTCTGTCAACAGTGCTTGAAATTCAACGTTAGGGAAGGGCAGGCCGAGCTCTTTCACAATCGTGCCGCCAGCTGCTGTGTAGCTTTCTTTAAAGCCTTCAAAAGCCTCATCACCAGCAGCGTATTTCCAAGTGATCCACACTGCCTTTTTGTGTCCTTTGGCCATCATCGCAGCGCCCAAAGCACGGGTTGGCTGAGAGTTGCTGAAGGACGTACGAAACACGTTAGGCGCACATTGCGCACGCGTGGCGGCATGAACGCCAGCATTCGGAATCAAGCTCAACACGCCGCTATCACGCGCCACTTTGTGAATACCCATTTGCACGCCTGAGTGCACGGTACCAACAATCACATCCACCTTGTCGCGCTGCACCAGTTTGTTGGCATTTTCGATACCTTTGGATGGCTCAGACTCATCATCCACCTTGAAAAACTCAATTTCACGTCCACCCAGTTTGCCGCCTTGCTCGTTGATGGCCAAACGGAAACCGTTTTCAATCGCCACACCCAACTGTGCAAATGTGCCTGTGTAGGGAAGCATCAAACCAACGCGCAACTTACCAGTTTGTGCCTGAGCTTGCTCTGAAACTAGCAAGCCAGTTGATGCAGCGCCAATCAAGGCAGCGCTGCGAGATAAAACTTGGCGACGTGAAGTAGAACTTGTTTTCATAAAGTCTCCTGAAAAAATGAAGTGGATTGATGAAATATGAATTATTGTGCATGCATCATAAGCGTACTTAGTAATTGTTTTTATAGGATAAACCCTTGGTGCTGCTGTTTTCTTGCAAAAGCAACTTCGTTCACACCATGCCAATGTTAATTACTTTCAACGACCAGGTATATACAGAAATACCCAATTGACAAAATATATTTCATATCTAAACTATTTAGGTATGAATATACTTTGCTTAGGCGGTGGCCCCGCCGGTCTTTACTTTGCCGTGCTGATGAAGCAGCAAAACCCAGCCAACGTCATCACCGTGGTAGAGCGCAACCGCCCGTTTGACACTTTCGGCTGGGGCGTGGTGCTGTCAGACCAGACCCTGGCGAACCTGCAAGCGGCGGATGCGCCCAGCGCTCAGTTGATTGGTGAGTCCTTTCACCATTGGGACGTTATCGAGGTGTTCTTTAAAGGGCGCAATGTTCGCTCAGGTGGGCACGGATTTTGCGGTATCGGGCGCAAAAAGTTGTTGAATATCTTGCAAGACCGCTGCACCGAACTAGGTGTCAACTTGGTGTTTGAGACCGACGTGCAAGACGATAAAGCCATGGCCGCTCAATACAAAGCAGACTTGGTCATCGCCTGCGACGGTCTCAACAGCCGCATCCGCACCCGTTATGCCGACGTGTACCAGCCCGATATTGACAACCGCCAATGCCGCTTTGTTTGGCTGGGTACCAAGAAAAAGTTCGATGCTTTCACTTTTGCTTTTGAGCAAACCGAGCACGGCTGGTTCGCTGGTCACGCTTACCAATACGACGGTGAGATGTCAACGTTCATCGTTGAAACACCTGAATCTGTATGGAAAGCGCATGGTTTGGACACGATGGAGCAGCTTGACGCCATCGCTTTTTGCGAACGCTTGTTTGCCAAGCATTTAGACGGAAATGCGTTGATCAGCAACGCTACGCACCTGCGCGGTTCGGCGATCTGGATTCGTTTCCCCCGTGTCATTTGCAAGAAGTGGGTTCACAGCGTGTCTATCGACGGGCGAAGCGTACCCGTCGTTTTGATGGGCGATGCTGCGCATACCGCGCACTTCTCCATTGGCAGCGGCACCAAGTTGGCTTTGGAAGACGCGATTGATTTGGCGAATGAATTTAAAAAATCAGTCGTTATGGGCCATGACATGACCCTGGTGCTGGAAGGCTACGAAGCCCGGCGCAGCGTCGAGGTGCTGAAAATCCAGAACGCCGCCCGCAACTCGACCGAGTGGTTTGAAAACGTGCAGCGCTACAGCGGCATGGAGATCGAGCAGTTTGCCTATTCCCTCTTGACCCGCTCCCAGCGTATCAGCCATGAAAACCTGCGTTTGCGGGATGCAAATTGGTTGGGCGGTTATGAAAATTGGCTTGCAAAAGACGAAATGATTGCATCAGGCACACCACCCATGTTGCTGCCTTTCAAAGTACGCGAGGTCACTCTTAAAAACCGCATCATCGTTTCCCCGATGGCGACATACAGCGCGTTGGACGGAGTACCACAAGATTTTCACTTGGTGCATTTGGGCGCGAGAGCCTTGGGTGGCGCAGCTTTGGTGATGGTGGAAATGACCAGCCCGACCCCGGAAGGCCGCATCACCCCTGGCTGTACCGGCTTGTGGAACGACGTCCAAACCCACGCGTTCAAGCGCATCACCGACTTTGTCCATACCAGCAGCAGCGCCAAAATCGGCCTGCAGCTCGGCCACAGCGGCCCCAAAGGCTCGACCCAGCTGGGTTGGGAGGTGACAGATGAGCCTTTACCGAGCGGTAATTGGCCACTGTTAGCAGCCAGCGAAGTCGCTTACGGCGAACAAAACCAGACGCCCAAAGCCATGAGTCGAGCAGATATGGACGTGCTAAAGCAGCAGTTTATTGATGCGACCAAGCGTGCCATTAATGCGAATTTTGACTGGCTAGAGCTGCACTGCGCCCACGGCTACCTGCTTGCCAGCTTCCTGTCGCCGCTAACGAATGTGCGGACGGACGACTACGGTGGTTCGCTGGAGAACCGCTGCCGCTACCCGCTAGAAGTGTTCACCGCTATACGCGCGGTCTGGCCCGCACACCTGCCCATGAGCGTGCGTCTGTCTGCGCACGACTGGGCGGAAGGCGGCAACACGGCGGATGATGCCGTCGCCATCGCCAAACGGTTCAAAGCCGCCGGCTGCGACATGATCGACGTGTCCTCCGGCCAAACCACACGTACCGCCAAGCCCGTCTATGGCCGCATGTACCAAACCCCGTTTGCCGACCGCATCCGCAACGAAGTGGGCATACGCACCATCGCCGTCGGCGCGATCACCGAGGCGGATCAGGTCAACAGCATCATCGCCGCTGGTCGGGCTGACCTCTGCGCCATTGCCCGACCACATCTAGCTGACCCAGCCTGGACGCTTCACGAAGCTGCCAAGCTGCAAAAACAGGTAGCTTGGCCCAAACAATACTGGAGCGGACGTGATCAGCTCTACCGAGAGCTGGCCAAGCAAAATGCAGTGCCAAATTCAGGTGTAGCCATTGGATCGGTTACCTTGTCAGCTATGAAAAATATAGTAAACGAAGAATAATAATGAAGCATGATGCAAATCCCCCTCAAGATAATAATTTGGATCTAGAAGCCCGTCTGAACGACAGCTATGCCACCGGCGTCAACGGTGTCGCCCATAGCGAGCACCCGCAGGAGCTGCGCCTGTGGCTGCGCATGCTGACCTGCACGCAGTTGATTGAAAAACGCATCCGCACCGAGCTGCGGGTCCAGTTTGACACCACCTTGCCGCGTTTTGACCTCTTGTCGCAGCTGGAGCGCTCGCCCGACGGTCTGAAAATGAACAAGCTGAGCCGCCGCATGATGGTCACCAGCGGCAACATCACCGGCATCACCGACCAACTGGTAACAGAGGGCCTGGTCGAGCGCATATCCGTGGATGGCGACCGCCGCGCCTTCCGTGTGCGACTCACCGCCAAAGGCCGCGCGCTGTTTGCCGAGATGGCGCATCAGCACGAAATGTGGATTGTGGAAGCCTTCGCCACCCTGAAAGACACCGATATTGCCACGCTGTACAAGCTCTTGGGCAATGTCAAACAACACGCACTAAGCACTCCCACTGAGCATTTCCTGAAAGACACCCCATGAAGCATTTTGTCAGTCCAACCAACCCCATGCGCGCCCAATTCGACGCGAAAGCCGCCTACAAAGCCACCCATTTCGCATGGAGTTACGAACGAGTCGATGACAAAGGCGGCGTCGGAACGATCACCCTGAACCGCCCAGAGCGTAAAAATCCGTTGACCTTTGACTCCTACGCCGAGCTGCGCGACCTGTTTCGCAATCTCCAATATGCCATAGACGTCAAAACCATCGTCGTCACTGGCGCGGGCGGCAACTTTTGCAGCGGTGGCGACGTGTTTGAGATCATCGGCCCGCTCACCAAAATGAGCATGCCCGAGATGCTGGAATTCACCCGCATGACAGGCGATTTAATCAAAACCATGCGCAACTGCCCGCAACCCATCATCGGCGCGATAGACGGTATCTGCGCCGGTGCGGGCGCGATGATGGCGTTGGCTTGCGACCTGCGCTATGGCACCGAGAAGACCAAAACCGCCTTTTTGTTCACCCGCGTTGGCCTGGCGGGGGCGGACATGGGCGCTTGCGCGTTGCTGCCCCGTGTCATCGGGCAGGGTCGCGCGTCTGAATTGCTCTTCACCGGCCGCGCCATGACGGCGCAGGAAGGCTTGGCGTGGGGCTTTTTCAACGGTTTGACGGAATCGGTCGATTTGCTCGCCAAAGCGCTAGCCATGGCGAAAGATTTGGCGATGGGCCCAACGTTTGCCCACAGCATGACCAAAACCATGCTGCAGCAAGAATGGGCGATGACGATTGAGCAAGCCGTCGAAGCCGAAGCCCAGGCGCAGGCCATTTGCATGCAAACGCAGGACTTCAAGCGCGCGTTTGAGGCGTTTTCGACCAAGCAAACCCCTGTGTTTGGAGGTGATTGAATGCGTGCTTTGAACAAATCCAGCGTTTTGGCTAAGACGACGCATTACGACCTGCCGTTCTTCGACGCCGCTCATGCCGATTTGGCGCGAGGCCTCGCCGACTGGGCACCGCAGCAGCAGGTTGACGAGTCCGACGACCGCCGCGCCTGCAAAGACTGGGTAAAACGTTTGGGGCAGGGTGGTTGGCTGCGCTATTGCGTTCCCGCAGCCCACGGAGGTGCGCTGCCGCAGTTGGACTCTCGCGCACTGGTGATTTTGCGAGAAACCCTGGCTTTTCACTCCCCGCTGGCTGACTTTGCTTTTGCCATGCAGGGCTTGGGCAGCGGTGCTATCACGCTGGCTGGCACACCCGCTCAGCAAGCCGAGTATCTGCCTGCGGTGGCTCGTGGCGACAAAATCGCCGCATTTGCGTTGAGCGAGCCGGATGCTGGCTCTGACGTAGCGGCCATGCAAACCATAGCGACTAAATATAATGCTACTAAAAATATAGCTACTCAGGCAGTAAATACAAAGGATATTGGCATATTTGAGGGTGAAAACGACTCAAATGACGAGTTTTACGCGCTTTCAGGCGTGAAAACCTGGATCAGCAACGGCGGTTTGGCGGACTTTTATGTCACGTTTGCCAAGACAGACCCCGAGGGGGGTGTTAGAGGCATCAGCGCCTTCATTGTCGATGCCAATTCCCAAGGTTTAGACACTTCAGAGCACATCCAAGTCATGGCACCACACCCCTTGGCAACGTTGCGGTTCAACGATTGCCACATCCCTGCCAGTGGCTTGTTGGGCGAACAGGGCGAAGGCTTCAAGCTGGCGATGCGGACTTTGGACATCTTCCGCGCCTCTGTCGCCGCCGCCGCGCTGGGCATGGCCCGCCGCGCGATGGCCGAGGCGCTGCACTTCGCCAAAACCCGCCGCATGTTTGGCGGCACGCTGGCCGACATGCAGCTCACGCAAGCCAAGTTTGGCGACATGGCGGCCTTGATCGACAGCGCCGCGTTGCTGACCTACCGCGCTGCCTGGATGCGCGACAAGGTTGGCACGGCGACCAAAGAATCCGCCGCAAGCTACAGCCGCGCCTCCGCTATGGCCAAACTGGTTGCCACCGAGAACGCGCAAAAAGTCATAGACATGGCGCTGCAAATGCACGGCGGGCAGGGCGTCCAAGTGGGCAGCATGGTCGAGCATTTGTACCGCGACATCCGCTCATTGCGCATCTACGAGGGTGCTACCGAGGTGCAGCAGCTCATCATTGGTAAATCGGTGCTTAAAGATTGAAAAAGGGTGAACGTCATGCCTAAAACGCACGCTAGCGCTCAAGTTGACAGCTTCATCCGCGATCGCTTACCACTAACCGAACAATGGCCAATCTTGCAATACGCGTTTGCGCCGTCTGCGCTGTCGAATCAGCTCAATTTGGTTGAAGAGCTGTTAGACAAAGCCAAAGACAAAGGTTATGCGAATAACCCCTTGCTGCGCAGTGACGCCATCACTTTTAGCTATGCGCAGGTGAATGAGCGCGTCAATCGCATCGCCCATTATTTGATAGAAGATTTAGGTTTAGTACCTGGCAACCGCGTGCTGCTGCGCGGCGGCAATTCGATTGGTTTGGCACTGTGTTGGTTAGCGGTTGTCAAAGCCGGTTTAATTGCCGTAGCGACTATGCCGCTGCTGCGTGCGACAGAGCTGGGCGATATCATCGCCAAAGCACAGCCTAGCGTCGCGTTGTGCGATGCGAAATTACGCAATGAGTTGACGTTAGCGCAACAACAGCACACAGTTTTGGCTAACATTGTTTGTTTTGGGTTGATGAACGGTTTGCAACCAGATGCGCAAGACTTAGGCGTTTTGGTGGCGACAAAAAGCGGTAAATTCACAGCCTGCAAAACGCTGGCTACCGATATTGCCTTGATGGCGTTCACATCAGGCACAACAGGTAAACCCAAGGCCGCCGTTCACACCCACCGTGATGTGCTGGCCGCTTGCGAGGCTTGGCCGCGTTTTGTCTTGCAAGCCACGCCAGACGATATCGTCATCGGCTCACCGCCGTTGGCGTTTACCTTTGGTTTGGGTGGTTTGCTGATTTTCCCAATGTGGGCGGGCGCGTCCGTGTATTTTCCGGCTGCGCCGTACACCCCAGAGACCATGGTCGGCATCATCAACAACATAGGCGCGACCATTTGCTATACCGCTCCCACGTTTTATCGCCAGATGGCTGCATTTGCCAAAGAGCGAGGTTTGCCAAAACTGCGGATTTCAGTCAGTGCTGGTGAAGCCTTGCCCGATGCGACCCGCCAGCTCTGGAAACAAGCCACGGGGCTGGAGATGCTGGACGGCATTGGCGCGACCGAGATGTTCCACATCTTCATCTCCGCCGCCGGCAAAGACGTCAAAGCCGGTGCGATCGGCAAGGTCGTGCCCGGCTACACCGCCAAGGTGGTGGACGATGCCGGCAACGAGGTGCCGCGCGGCACAGTCGGCAAACTCGCCGTCATCGGCCCGACAGGCTGCAAGTATTTTGACGATGCCCGCCAGTTGAAATACGTCAAAAACGGGTGGAACTATCCCGGCGACGCCTTCATTCAAGACGATGAGGGCTACTTTTGCTACCAAGCGCGGGACGACGACATGATCATCACCGCCGGCTACAACGTGGGCGCACCCGAGGTGGAAGACGCCTTGTTGAAGCACCCAGCAGTCGCTGAAGCTGCGGTGATCGGCCAAAAAGACGATGAGCGCGGCATGGTGGTACGGGCGTTTGTGGTGTTGAAACCAGATCAGACTGCCAACGACGCCATGGTCAAAATCCTGCAAGACCACGTCAAGGCCGCCATCGCGCCCTACAAATACCCACGTATCGTGAGCTTTGTCGACAAACTGCCGCGTACGGAAACGGGCAAGCTGCAGCGTTTCAAATTAAAACAAGAGAAATAAACAATGAGAAAACTCCTCCAACCCGAAGGCTGGCTCGCCCCCAAAGGCTACGCCAACGGCATCGCTGCCCGTGGCACGATGGTCTTTGTCGGCGGACAAATCGGCTGGAACGCGCAGCAGCAGTTTGAAACTGACGACTTCATCCAGCAAACCGCGCAAACCCTGCACAACATCGTCGCCATCTTGAAAGAAGCCAACGCCGGCCCCGAGCACATGGTCCGCATGACCTGGTACGTGACCGACCGCGTCGAGTACAACAGCCGCCTGCGCGAGCTGGGCCAGGTCTACCGCGAGGTGATGGGCAAAAACTTCCCGGCGATGGCCTGTGTGCAGGTCGCGGGGCTGATGGAGGAGCGGGCGAAGATTGAGATTGAGGTGACGGCGGTGATTCCTGATACGGTTGCGTCTGATGCATCAAGCTTGGGGTAATATTCGGTCACATTCAAATCAAACGGGCTAAAAATGCATCAATTTAACCAAGTTTCTCGCGCGGCCGTTCTGCTACTGGCAGTCGTCGCAGCATCACAAACTGCCGTGGCTCAATCCCGCACTTGCATCATCGACGAGGTGAATGGTCAGCACCGTTGCGGCTATTTGGCGGATGAGCAGGGGTTTCGGATTCCTGATCGCCCCGTTTACGCCCCGCCCGTTGCACCCGTCGTGGTTGCACCCGTCATGCCGCCAGCGCCCGTGGCTGTTGGTCGTCCAGGCTCACGCAACAGCTTTGAAGAACGCCAAGCCTTTGAGCAAAAGCGTATGGAAATTCAAGAGTGGGTGAACAGTTTGTTTTTAGACGTTTTGGGTCGTGATGCCGATATCGTCACCTTGCGAAAAGTGACCGGACAAGTGATGGAAGGCCGCGCCATGGCCGACGTTCGCATCGAGCTAGCCACCAGTTCTGAGGCCCGCCAAGCCGTCAACCAAATCTACCGCGACATCCTGCGCCGTGATGCCGACCCATCAGGTTTGAACGCCCAAATGGCCGGCTTACGCAGCGGCCTCACGCTGGCGCAGATTCGACAGATTGTTGCGGATAGTCCTGAGGGGCGGGCTAGAAGATAAGCTCGCGTTTAAGTGTCTTGCCTCCCACTTTAAAAAAGGGGGATTGAGGGGGATTTAAAATGCTATAAATAAAATAGCTGCTTAGGCATTAAATACGCCGGATAAAGGCGTTTTTTATCCAAAGATTGCAAAAATATTGCACCCGGTGCTACACTTAGTCATGCCAAGAGCAATAAAACCTTCAAAGAAGATTGCCAAATCCGATGCTTTTGAGGCTATCCACACCTCTGCCAGTGCGCTGCACAAAATCGGCGCGATTGACAAAACCACGATGCGTAGCTTTGACACGTCTTGCCTCGCTGTGCCAGTTGAGATTGAACCCGAACAGATCAAACACATCCGCGAGCTGAACCACGTTAGCCAACCCATCTTTGCCCGCTACTTGAACACCAGTGAATCAACCATCCAAAAGTGGGAAACCGGCGCGAAACGCCCCAGCGGGATGGCGTTGAAGCTGCTGTCGGTGATTCAAAAGCATGGGTTGACGGTTTTGGCTTGATTTTTACTATAAATAATATAGCAGCTTAGGTAATAAATACTCTGGCTAAAATGATATTTTAGAATCACCGTGACTAAATTTTGTACGTGGCTTATTGAGCGGATGGACGAAATCGGCAGCAAGCTATTTCAATTCTGTTCAAATTTTTGTGCATTTATCAGAAGTTCGTTCGGTAAGTCCAACTTTCTTTCATCTGGAAATTCAGGAACGCTGGCACGATATGAAAAATCAAAAAACGGTCCCTCAATAATTCGAAACTTGCCGAGCTCTATAAAAAACATTGGATTAACGTCTCGTCGAACTATTTCAGCGAACCAATTTGCTGCTCGCGTTGCATCTTTTACTAACCGCCAGCATTCATCTAACCAGTCTTCATACTCCTTAAGATCTCGGTCATAGTTTGGGTTGAAGCCACCAGCTTTATAGAATTTGTGTGGTCTATATTTGTCATTTTCGCAATCAGAGTGTTCCAAAAACTTTCGCGCCGCATTGTGAATAAGAATGGCAAAGGTGGTGGTGGCGCGTTTCAACTCTTCATATTCGGCAGGCCAAATTGTCGCAGCCACCTTTTGCCGGAATTCAAATATTTTGTTAGGAAGATCGCCTTGCCAAATTGGATCTGGTGAAAGTGCGTGACTTGTCCAAGCTGTCCAATCTTCCAAAAGGCATAGTTTCACGGCTGCATCTATTATTGTCGTAACTGCCAATTGATTTGCCAAGAGACGGGTATCGGACGCGTCTCCTAAAGTTTCACGAACCCAAAGCTCGTGTTTCGATTTAGCAATGTGAAGTTTCTCAGTTGGCCAGTCGCTTTCATTTTTATCAATTTCGGTATGGTGATTTGGGCATAGAAGGATAATATTGTGGTAACTATTGCGCTCATCATCGTTAAGTGGGCTCTTGCCTCTTGGCGCGTCTTCCTTTTCTCCAACAATATGCGCTTGTTCTCCCAATGTAAAGGCTGCGGTTATAGCTTGTTTATCCTGCGATAGCTCTAGTTGGCAAAGCGAGCAGCGATTTGCTGCGCGACCCCATAGTAATTTAATATCTTTTTGATTCATAACCTAATCTTTGTTGCTTTGTTCATAAGTAGATCATCCCGCAGAATCTACGAAAACTAACTATAACTGAAGAAAATCCCCCCTAGCCCCCCTTTTTCAAAGTGGGGAGCAAGTCAATTCAAACCAGTATTCGCTACAAATAACATAGCACCTTACGCAATAAATACGCCGGCTAGGTTCATATTTAAGGGGTGAAAACGGGGTTGAGGTAAAATATTGGGTTATTTAAGACTCCACAGCACTTTACCCATGATTCAAATCACTCTTCCCGACGGCTCCAAACGTGACTACGAGGCTGGCAGCGTCACGGTGGCGGATGTCGCTTTGTCTATTGGCGCGGGGCTGGCTAAGGCTGCGCTTGCCGGCAAAGTGGACGGCAAGGTGGTGGATACGAGTTTCAGCATCACGAAGGACAGCGCTTTGTCCATCATCACCGCCAAAGACGCGGATGGGTTGGAGGTAATTCGCCATTCGACGGCACATTTGCTGGCTTATGCGGTTAAAGAGTTGTTTCCAGATGCGCAGGTGACGATTGGTCCTGTGATTGAGCACGGCTTTTTCTATGATTTCTCTTACAAACGCCCGTTCACGCTGGAAGACTTGGCGCTGATTGAAAAGAAGATGGCCGAACTGGCAAACAAAGACGAAGCTGTGACCCGCCGCGTGCTACCGCGTGACGAGGCTGTGGCGTACTTCAAAAGCTTGGGCGAGCATTACAAGGCCGAGATCATTGGCAGCATTCCTGCGGGTGAAGACGTGTCGCTCTATAAAGAAGGCGCATTTGAAGACCTGTGC
The DNA here is from genome assembly GCA_013298815.1 of Polaromonas sp. Classification (GTDB taxonomy): domain Bacteria; phylum Pseudomonadota; class Gammaproteobacteria; order Burkholderiales; family Burkholderiaceae_C; genus Aalborgiella. Next base: position 26,443 of record JAAFJF010000041.1, read on the forward strand.
CGTGGCCCACACGTGCCGTCTACCGGCAAATTGAAGCATTTCAAGCTGATGAAGCTGGCTGGCGCTTACTGGCGCGGTGACCACAAAAACGAGATGCTGCAGCGTATTTACGGCACGGCTTGGGGTAGCAAAGACGAGTTGCAACAGCATTTGAAAATGCTGGAAGAAGCCGAAAAGCGCGACCACCGCAAGCTGGGGCGCGAGTTGGATTTGTTCCACATTGACGAGCATTCGCCTGGCACGGTGTTTTGGCACCCCAAGGGCTGGACGCTGTGGCAGGGCGTTGAGCAGTACATGCGCAAGGTCTACCAAGACAATGGCTACCAAGAGGTTAAAGGCCCGCAGATTTTAGACCAAAGCCTGTGGGAAAAAACCGGCCATTGGGACAAGTACAAAGAAAACATGTTCGTCACCGAGTCAGAAAAGCGCGATTACGCCCTGAAACCGATGAACTGCCCAGGTCATATCCTGATCTACAAACACGGCCTGAAAAGCTACCGCGACCTGCCGCTGCGCTTTGGCGAATTTGGCGCGTGCCACCGCAATGAGCCTTCGGGCGGTTTGCACGGCATCATGCGGGTGCGCGCGTTCACGCAGGATGATGGGCATATTTTCTGTACTGAAGAGCAAATCCAAAGCGAGGTGATCGCTTTCACCGCGCTGCTGCAAAAAGTGTATGCGGATTTTGGCTTCAAAAACATCATCTACAAGCTCTCTACTCGCCCTGAAAAGCGCATCGGTTCTGAAGAAAGCTGGGACAAGGCTGAGCATGCGCTGGCTGAAGGTTTGAAAGCCTCAGGCTGCGAATTCACCTATTTGCCGGGCGAGGGCGCGTTTTACGGCCCGAAAATCGAATACACGCTGAAAGACGCGCTGGGTCGTGAATGGCAGTGCGGCACGATTCAGGTTGACCCCAACATGCCTGAGCGTTTGGACGCCGAGTACGTGGGTGAAGACGGTGGCCGCCATCGCCCCATCATGCTGCACCGCGCGATTGTGGGCAGTTTGGAGCGTTTTATCGGTATTTTGATCGAAGAACACTCAGGCGCTTTGCCGTTTTGGTTGGCGCCTATGCAGGTTTCTGTGCTCAATATCACCGATTCGCAGGCTGAATATGCCAAAGAAGTGGCAAAAACACTGCAAAATCAGGGGTTTAGGGTCAATTTAGACTTACGAAACGAGAAAATTACGTATAAAATACGTGAGCATTCAATGCAAAAGCTGCCATATATCGTTGTTATCGGCGATAAAGAGATGGAAGCGGGGGCAGTTGCAGTGCGCGCGAGGGGCAATGTTGACCTCGGAGTGATGCCTTTACAAGACTTCCAAACAAGACTTGCTAACGACATTGCTACTAAAGCTTAAGTTTATAAATCCCCGATTTTAATGATTGGCAGAGGTTAAACAGGCTCTAGCCGGCGTATTGTCTGCCTGATGTGCTATTTAAATAATAGCAAATTAATTTTAAGGATTATTACCATAGCTACTGAATTTCGTGATCGTCGCCAACGTGAAGAGCGCAAACACCGTTTAAACCGTGAAATCATGGCGCCGGAAGTGCGCTTGTCAGGTCCAGAAAACGAGCCTTTGGGCATTGTTTCAATCATGGAAGCCCTGAGATTAGCCGGTGAATACGATGTTGACTTGGTTGAAATTGTTGCCACGGCGGTACCGCCGGTTTGTCGTTTGATGGACTACGGCAAGTTCAAATACCAAGAGCAAAAGAAGGCAGCCGACGCGAAAGCCAAGCAAGTGGTGCAAGAGATCAAAGAAATCAAGTTCCGACCAGGAACAGATGATGGCGATTACAACATCAAGATGCGCAATATCAAGCGTTTCTTGGAAGAGGGTGACAAGGTCAAAGTAACGCTGCGTTTCCGTGGTCGTGAAATTACCCACCAAGAGATTGGCATGAATTTGCTTAATCGCATTCGCGATGAGCTGGTGGATTTGATTGTGGTGGAGCAGTTTCCAAAGCTTGAAGGGCGTCAAATGGTCATGATGATCGCGCCAGGCAGGAAGAAGCCAGCACCTAAGCCTCAAATTCAGCCGCAAGCTGCTGCACCTGTTGCTGCAGCGCCTGTGACGACGGCGTAAAGAATTTTGGCAGGTCCTAAGATTTGCTGATGAGTGAAGGGTGTTAAAGCCTTTCGCAAAAGTAGTGAGTTAAATCTCGCTACAAGTGGCGAATTAAACCTCGCCACTAACAAGTGGCAGGTTTTATTACTCGCCACTAACAAGTGGCAGGTTTTATTACTCGCCACTAACAAGTGGCTCGGGGCCAACAAGTTTGCGTAGGTTCGCAAACGCCTCACGAGCACAAAAGAAAAGGAGCATGAAAATGCCCAAAATGAAGACCAAAAGTGGCGCGAAAAAACGTTTTCGCGTTCGTCCAGGTGGCACCGTCAAGCGCGGTCAAGCCTTCAAACGTCACATCTTGACTAAGAAGACCACTAAAAACAAACGCCATCTGCGCGGATCAACAGAAGTGCATAAGACCGATATGGGTCGTATGTCTCAAATGTTGCCCGGCCAAGGCATTTAATTAACGACGAACAAGGAGTACTAACATGCCTCGCGTCAAACGTGGTGTAACGGCCAGAGCCCGTCACAAAAAAATCATCGCCCTAGCTAAGGGTTTTCGCGGTCGCCGCGGTAATGTTTTCCGGGTCGCCAAAGAAGCGGTCATGAAAGCTGGGCAATATGCCTACCGTGACCGTCGTACCAAAAAGCGCGTGTTCCGCCGCTTGTGGATCGCCCGTATCAACGCCGCTGCGCGTGAATGCGGTCTGACCTACAGCCAATTCACCAACGGTTTGAAGAAAGCTTCCATCGAAGTTGACCGCAAAATGTTGGCTGACATCGCCGTGCACGACAAAGCTGCCTTCGCAAGCATTGTGGAACAAGTCAAAGCCAAACTGGCTGCTTGATTTTCAGCTTGCTAATGTTGCTGTTTTAGCTATTGTTAAAATAGCAGCTTAGGCAATAGAAACAAGGGCTAGAGCTTGATTGCGCTAGCCCTTTTTCATTGCGGATATGATATTGTTGATGTTGAATTGAATAAGTTCCAAAACGAAAAATATGAATGAACTGAACGCCATTGTTGACGCCGCCAAGCAAGCTTTCACCGCTGCTGCCACACCTGCCGATCTGGAAAACGCCAAAGCGCAGTTTTTAGGCAAAACAGGCAGCATCACCGAGCTGATGAAAGGCATGGCAGCACTCTCCGTAGAAGAGAAAAAATCACGCGGTGCAGCCATCAACCTGGTGAAGCAGGCCGTTGAAGCCGCTCTGACAGACCGCCGTCAAGCTATGGCAGACGCCGAGCTGGAGCTACAACTCAAAGCCGAAGCGATGGATGTGTCACTCCCAGGCCGCAAGCGCGGGCAGGGTGGTTTGCACCCCGTTTCATTGACTTTAGAGCGTATCGAGGCGATTTTCGGCTCCATGGGTTTTGACGTCGCGCAAGGCCCCGAGATAGAGACAGACTGGTTCAACTTCACCGCGCTGAACACGCCGGAAGACCACCCAGCACGATCTATGCACGACACGTTTTACGTGGAAGGCGGCACGGAGACTGCACCGAATTTGTTGCGCACCCACACCTCCCCGATGCAGATTCGCTATGCGGTGCAGCATGTTAAAAAATACCGTGCATTACTTGATGCTGGCGCAGCTACCGAAGGGGCTTCCGAATACGTGATGCCTGAGATCCGCGTCATCGCGCCCGGTCGTACCTACCGCGTCGACAGCGATGCCACCCATTCCCCCATGTTCCACCAGTGCGAAGGCCTGTGGATTGGCGCGAATGTGAATTTCAAAGACCTGAAGGTCGTCTTCACTGATTTTTGCCGTACCTTTTTTGAGTCAGACGACTTGGTGTTGCGATTCCGCCCTAGCTTTTTTCCGTTCACTGAGCCGAGTGCAGAGATTGATATCCAGTTCGCATCCGGCCCGTTGGCAGGGCGTTGGCTGGAAGTGGCTGGCTCAGGTCAAGTACACCCCAATGTCGTGCGCAACATGGGTTTGGACCCCGAAAAATACATCGGTTTCGCCTTTGGCATGGGGCCAGACCGTTTGACCATGCTGCGTTATGGTGTGAACGATTTGCGTTTGTTTTTTGATGGCGATATTCGTTTCTTGTCTCAATTTCAATAAAACCAAAACTAAAAGAATAAAAAACCCATGCAATTCCCAGAATCTTGGTTGCGCGAATTTTGCTACCCTCCAATGACCACTGCCCAATTGGCCGAAACGCTCACCATGGGTGGTTTGGAAGTTGAAGAGCAAAGCCCTGTTGCGCCTCCGTTTACCGGCGTAGTTGTCGGTCAAATCATGGCGGCCGAGCAGCATCCGAATGCGGACCGTTTGCGCGTCTGCCAAGTCAATGTTGGTCAGGCTGAGTTGTTGAACATCGTGTGCGGTGCGCCGAATGCACGCGTCGGTATCAAAATTCCTTGCGCTTTGGTCGGTGCAGCCTTGCCACCTGGCGAGGATGGCAAACCCTTCATGATCAAGCTGGGCAAGCTGCGCGGCGTGGAAAGCCAGGGCATGCTGTGCTCTGCCAACGAGTTGAAGTTGAACGACAGCAAAGATGGGCTGCTGGAGTTGGCTGACGATGCCGTCATCGGTCAAGACATTCGCGCCCATTTGAATCTG